>JAFTSK010000225.1 GCA_017467385.1 Bacteroidaceae bacterium | reverse complement strand
GGCATCGGGAAGCACTCCTTCCAATCCATAGCCGGTAGCAAACTGGATACAGCGTTCGTCGGTAGACAACAGAATGACCAATCCATTGTCGCGTTCCTTTTGGCCGACACCCATTTCTTTCCCTAACCGATAGGCAAAATCGAAGCAGTCGCCTCCTTCAATGCCGGTTACAGCTACAACTAAGCTCTGAATTCCGGTCTTTTCTTCCAATGCGTAGAGAATGCTGTCCATTGTGGCTACGGCAGAAGCGGAAAGAATATTGTCCGGATTGCTGACGTAACGGGTACGGTCTTGCAAATGCACCATTGGAATCTCCTTGATGGTGTATTCTTTGGCTTGTAGGGAAATGCTTCCTAACAGGCCGACAAATGATAATATGAATAATAGTTTTCTCATCGAATGTATTTGTTGGTAAATTGTTTCACTTTTTCTGTATAAGTTTCTTTGTTCAACTTATAAGAGGTGGCATGGTCTGCATTGGGAACCGTCCAAATCTCTTTGGGCTGAGGTTTAGCTTCGTAAAGTTGGTAAACCATGAATGTTGGTACGTAGTCGTCTTTCTCGCCATGAATGAACAACATCGGCAACTTGCATTTTTCCACTTGGCGGATGGCAGATGCTTCGGCAAAGTTCCAACCGTATACCAGGTCGCAAAGCCAATTAGTGGTGTACATCAAAGGAAATTCAGGCAATCCAAAATCCTCTTTTAACTCCTTGCTGAACTGCGCCCATACGGAAGTATAACCGCAATCTTCTACGAAACACTTTACATATTCAGGTAAAGACTCGCCCGAGACCATCATGGTGGTGGCTGCTCCCATAGAAATACCATGTACAACCATTTGGGTGCTGTCTCCGTAAATCTGATTGGCTACGTCCATCCATTGCATGACATCCTTTCGGTCGAGCCATCCCATTTGGAAAGCTTCCCCTTCACTAAGCCCGCTATATCGCAAGTCGGGCAACAGGATGTTGTAATCCAAGTTACGGTTATACATGTATCCTATCATCATCATGCGAACGGCGTTGTCGGTGTATCCATGTACAATGACTGCCGTCTTGGGGGTAGGGGTGGAAGCCGCTACATAATAAGCATGAAGACGGAGACCGTTAGGGGCGTAAATGAATGTGTCCTTTAAGGCATTGGCTTGGTAGAGACTATCTCTCCAGACTTCCAACTCCGGATAGTTCTCGAACATATAGTCCCACGAACCGGATATGTTCTTACCTTCATTCTTTGGGCTGAGGGAGAATTGGAGCATAAACATGCTGGCTGCTCCTAAAAGGGCAACCAACACAGCTACAATGATACCAATGCCTATTAATGCTTTCTTCACTTTTTCGTTTATTCGTTCCAAATATCCCAAGCGGCAAATGCCTGCAATAACAACATCTCCAATCCATTTTTGACGATGGCTCCCTTGTCAGCTCCTTTTTTCATGAAAAGGGTGGTGTCGGGATTATACAACAAATCGTATAATAAATGGTTGGGAGTCAAACAATCATACGGGATGTTCGGAAATTCGTTGGCACGTGGATACATACCCACCGGCGTACAGTTTACGATGACCTTGTATTCGTCCATGATTTCCGGAGTCAGGTCTTCGTAAGTAAGCACACCCTCACGAGCTGTACGGGATACGAAGGTCGCTTCTAACCCGAGTTTCTTCAAGCCATGAAAGACTGCCTTTGAAGCTCCGCCCGTTCCTAAGATGAGGGCTTTCTTGTGGTGAGCTTCCAACAGAGGCTCCAATGAATCTGTAAATCCGATGATGTCGGAGTTGTATCCAATCAATTTCAGCTTTCCCTTTTGTTCGCGAATCTTGATGACGTTGACCGCACCAATAGCGGCTGCATCCGGATCAAGTTCATCCAAGTAGGGGATAACTTGTTCTTTGTAGGGAATCGTTACGTTCAAACCCATCAAATCCGGATTGCTCAACAAGATGTTGGGCAGTTCGGCAATGGTCGGAATCTCAAAGTTGACGTATTCGGCATTTATGTTCTCGGAATTGAACTTCTCATTGAAGAAGTTCTTGGAGAACGAGTGTCCAAGTGGATAGCCTATCAAACCGAATTTATTCATAGGATGATTTTTTAAGTTATTTAGTGGCGGTGTAAAGCGTACAGATGCCTAAAGTCAGTCGCTTGAAACGTGCTTCGCTGAAGCCTGCTTTTAGAATGATTTCCTTCATGACTTCGCCTTGTGGGAAAGCCTTGATGGACTGAGGAAGGTAGGTGTATGCACTACGGTCTTTCGACAACAATTTGCCCAATGTGGGGATGACCACTTTGGAGTAAATAGCATAAAGTTGTTTCATCGGAAACCAGTCCGGCTCGGATAGCTCCAAGATGACAAGCTTGCCATTGTCGTCGAGTACGCGGTGCATCTCTTTCAATCCTTTGTCCAAGTCTTCAAAGTTTCGCACGCCAAAAGCTACGGTGATTGCATCGAAACGCTTGTCAGGAAAGGTGAGTGCCGTACAATCTTCCTTTGCGAAAGAGATACGGCTCTCCAATCCTGCTTCTTTTACTTTCTGACGTCCCACGTTCATCATGCCTTCGCTGATGTCTGTGCCTATCAATTCTTTCGGATTAAGCACCCGACAAGCTTGAATGGCAAAGTCGCCCGTTCCGGTGGCTACATCCATCATTCGTTGAGGTTGAAAAGGCTTGAGCCAGTTGATGGCTTTCTTTCGCCAGCTTCGGTCAATCCCCCAGGAAAGGGTATGGTTCAGCTGGTCATAAGCCGGTGCGATGTTGTCGAACATGCGTTCCACCTGTACGCTTTTCTTCTCTTCCTCGTTGTAAGGCTTGATGTTTTCTTGTGGGTAGTTGGTCATCTTATTTCAAATATTCTTTTACGTTCTTTTCAATGCGTTCGGCAATGCTGTCTACATCGGCTTTCACAAACTTTTCGCCTGTGATGTTTTCAAACAATTCCATGTAACGTTCGCTGATTGAGTTGACGATTTCGTCGGTCATTTCAGGCACTTGTTGGCCTTCCTTGCCCTGGAAACCATTGTCCATCAACCATTCACGAACGAATTCCTTAGAAAGTTGCTTCTGAGCTTCGCCCTTTTCAAAACGTTCCTGATAGCCTTCGGCATAGAAATAACGGCTGGAGTCCGGTGTGTGGATTTCATCTATCAAGTAGATTGTGCCGTTGTGCTTACCGAATTCATATTTGGTGTCAACCAAGATGAGGCCTCGTTCAGCGGCGATTTGAGTGCCTCTCTCAAACAAGGCTAAAGTATATTTTTCCAAAGTGGCATATTCTTCCGGAGTGGCCAAGCCTTTCTTCAGAATTTCTTCCTTTGAGATGTCTTCATCGTGCAATCCCATTTCGGCCTTAGTGGTCGGAGTGATGATTGGGGTAGGGAACTTTTCGTTTTCACGCATGCCTTCAGGGAGCTTTACGCCGCAGATTTCACGCACGCCGCTTTTGTAAGCACGCCATGCCGAGCCGCAGAGGTAGCCGCGTACAATCATTTCCACAGGAAAACCTTGACACATAACGCCTACGGTTACCATTGGATCGGGAGTTGCAAGCTTCCAGTTCGGGCAAATGTCGGTTGTTGCGTCAAGGAACTTGGCGGCAATCTGGTTCAACATCTGACCTTTGTAGGGGATGCCTTTCGGCAACACTACGTCGAATGCCGAAATACGGTCGGTGGCAACCATTACTAACTTTTCATCGTTGATGTTGTACACATCACGCACTTTACCGTGATACACGCTTTTCTGTCCCGGAAAGTTAAACTCAGTAGCTGTTAATGCTTTACTCATAACTTTTATTTGTTTTTTAAAAGGTCTTTATCTTTTTCAAAAAGCTCTTCATCTTTGGTGGAAAAGCTTTTCATCTTTTTATTTTTCTTCTTTCTTTTCCGCTTTTTGCTTCTCTTCAAACTTCTCGTATGCTTCCACGATACGGGTTACAAGCTTGTGGCGAACGATGTCTTTCTTGTTCAATTCGACGAAGCTGATTCCTTTTACCCCCTTCAAGATGTGCAATGCCTGAACCAAACCCGACTTTTGCGAAGAAGGTAGGTCGATTTGCGTCATGTCGCCCGTTACAATCATCTTGGTGTTCATGCCCATACGGGTAAGGAACATCTTGATTTGTTGGGTGGTGGTGTTCTGGGCTTCATCGAGGATAACCACCGCGTCGTTCAGCGTCCGGCCTCGCATGAAGGCGAGGGGAGCAATCTGAATGATGTTCAACTCCATGTATTCCTTCAGCTTGGCGGCCGGAATCATATCCTGGAGTGCGTCATACAACGGCTGGAGATACGGATCAATTTTATCTTTCATGTCGCCGGGAAGGAAGCCGAGCTTTTCGCCTGCTTCTACTGCCGGACGGCTGAGGATGATTTTCTTGATTTCCTTGTTCTTCAGCGAACGAACGGCTAAGGCGATGGCTGTATAAGTCTTTCCCGAACCGGCCGGACCGATGGCGAAAATCATATCGTTCTTTTCGTATTCCTTGACAAGCTTCAGTTGGTTTTCACTACGGGGTACAATGGGTTTTCCCGTTACGCTGAACACGATGGTGTCGCCGGTTTTTTCGATTTGCGGAGTCTTTCCCTTGATGATGTCAATGATGACTTCCTCCTTCAACGAGTTGTATTGCACACAATGCTTCTCAAGAGCCGTAATGCTCTCTTCAAAGGCACACATTTCTTCTTCGTCTCCCATCACCTTGATGACATTGCCTCGGGCAACGATACGGAGCTTGGGATACAAAGCCTTAATCATCTGTATGTTGGCATTGTTGACACCATAAAAAATCACTGGGTCAATATCTTCTAAAACAATATGTTTTTCTATCATTCAGTTAAATTAGCACACGTGTTAGGTTATAATAGAGTGCAAATTTAGTGAAAGGTTTTTATTGTTTATGCTTTTCGAGGCAATTTATTTACATCATATTTTTTCAAGATAGCTGTTTTTGGGTTATCTTTGCGGCCATATTATTAAAAAAGAACTACACATGAAAAGAATAATCTATACATTGGCCTTAGCTTTCGGCTTGCTGGCCTCCTTTACTTCTTGTAAAGAAAAAGATATGTCGATGAAGATGAACAATCCTCGTAACATCAAGGGAGTCATCAGCTACAAACGTAGCTTCGGCGATTTGAACGACACCCATTTGGCGGCCGCCAGGAAGATAGGAGTCAGCCCTCTCCAAAATCGGGAAGCCGCTGAGAAGTTGGGCAACAAAGTGGTTGAAATCAAGTCGGGCGATTTGTATCAAGTCGATTCTCTGACACACTCCATCCCTTTCCTTGTGCCGAAGGCCAGTGCCTTGCTTGATAGCATTGGAGCCAACTTCCTCGACTCTTTAGAAAGCAAGGGATTGAATCCTAACCAAGTGATTGTAACATCGGTTCTCCGCACCTACGACGATGTGAAACGATTGGGAAAGCGGAATATCAATGCTTCCAAGAACTCGGCACATGTCTATGGAACCACGTTTGATATCACTTACAAGCGTTTCTTTAAGGTAGAAGATCCGGACGGACGTCCCATGCAAGATGTACGTGCCGACACCTTGAAATTGGTGCTTTCCGAGGTGCTTCGCGATTTGAAGAAGAAAGAAATGTGCTATGTAAAATATGAATTGAAGCAAGCTTGCTTCCACATTACGGCAAGATGAGGTATTTTATCTATTTGGCATACGATGGCGCCCATTATCATGGTTGGCAAATCCAACCGAATGGGGCGAGTGTTCAGGAAACGCTGATGAAGGCACTTTCCACGTTCTTGCGTCGGGAGATTGACATTGTTGGGGCGGGGCGAACCGATGCCGGTGTTCATGCCCGTCTGATGGTTGCCCATTTTGATTTTGAAGAAGAATTGGATGTTCGACAAGTAACTGATAAGTTGAATCGGTTACTTCCGTTTGACATTTCCGTATTCGAGGTCAGAAAGGTGAAGCCCGAGGCTCATGCTCGCTTTGACGCCACCTATCGTACCTATAAATATTATGTAACCACCCGAAAGGATCCTTTCAATCGACATTATGCCTGGCGTTTGTTCAATGACCTCGACTTTGGCAAGATGAACGAAGCCGCCAAGATTCTTTTCGAATACATTGATTTTACCAGCTTCAGCAAACTCCACACCGATGTGAAGACCAATAATTGTCGAATCATGCATGCCGAATGGACGCCACTCAGCGAGCATGAATGGGTGTTTACCATTCAAGCCGACCGCTTTTTACGAAACATGGTGCGAGCCATTGTAGGTACACTCGTAGAAGTTGGCCGGGGCAAACTTACCCTTGAAGGCTTCCGTCAGGTGATTGAGAAGAAAGACCGTTGTTCGGCCGGCAATTCCGTACCTGGTCATGCTTTGTTCTTGGTAGATGTGGGCTATCCCGACGAACTATTTTTGTAGTGATTGGTCTCTTTTATTCAAAATATCAATGTCGTCTTTGTACATTTGATAGAATGCCCGAGCATAGCCGGCGATTTCTTCCCTAAACCATTGGGGAGAAAGCACTTCTACCTCATCTCCTTTTGAAAGAATTTCATAAATGAAATCCAGAGAAGGGGATAGTCGGACCTCAAAAATGGAATATCCTGGATGCTTTTCCACTTCTTTCTGTGTATGATGGAGAGGAAGTGTCCGAAGATAATGTACTTGATGATAGCCTTCCGTATTTTTTGCTTTGATGCGAATGGTGTCCGTAGGAAAACGTTCCCAATCAATGGAAACACCATACAGATTATAAAAGTAGGTAGCCAAATCAAAGTCGTCCGGCATTTGGAAATGTTCCTCTGTCAACTCCAATTGATGGATTCTGTCTAACGCATTTAAGTACATGACAAAATTCTCTTTGACGAACGAACAAAAACTCTTTGTCGTTAACACTTTTCCTTCAAAGAAGATTTTTATTTTGTCTTGGCGTATTTGTAAAAGCTGAAGGACTGTTTTAAGAAGCTCTTGACAAAACCATAATGCATCAATGGGCATTGGCGAAATGCTTCGCATCCTTCCTATACATACGGCATTATCTCCAAACCCTTCACCCCCTTCACCGCCCCGATGAAATGGGGGAGATTCACTTACTGTTTCAGACAAGGTGAATAGGGTGAAGGGTTCGTGAAGCATGATATATGTATATAGCATATATGCACGTGCGTATTGTTCAGATAAAACAAATCATGCACTAATAAACATACATTTCAAGACAAACTATAGGAAGATTGAAAAAAGATTTGTTTCTTTGTGAAAGAATTAAATCGTAAAGACAATGAGAGAAGAATTACAAAACAAATACATCCGTTTCGACTGGGCAATGAAGCGTCTTTTGCGCGATAAAGCCAATTTTGCGGTGTTGGAAGGGTTGATAACAACTCTTTTAGGCGAGAAGATGACAATACAGAAACTTCTTGAAAGTGAGAGTAACCAGGAAAGTGAGTATGACAAGTACAATCGGGTGGACATTCTTGCAGAAAATGTTCATGGCGAGCTTTTTATTGTTGAGATACAAAACAATAATGAATTTGCTTATTTCCAACGGATGCTATTCGGTACATCTAAGTTGGTAACCGAATACATCAATCGTGGCCAAGGTTATGATAAAATCCGAAAGATATACAGCATCAATATTGTTTATTTCTCTTTAGGAATGGGAACAGATTTCGTATATCATGGCAAGACCGAGTTTCGAGGAATGCATAACAATGAACTGCTGAAACTTTCTCCGTTCCAACGTCAGACTTTCAAAGTGTCGGAAGTAAGCCAACTTTATCCGGAGTATTATATTTTGAAGGTTAATGACTTCGACCAATGGTCGAAAGTACCTTTAGAACAATGGATTTATTTTCTTAATACAGGCGAAATTCCCGACGATGCCATAGCTCCCGGACTTCCGGAAGCTCGTGAACGTCTAAAGTTGGACAGACTCAGTAAGTCGGAACTGGAAGCCTATTATCGCCACATGGACAATGTGGTAATTCTTCGTGATAACATCTACACCGAACGTGAAGAAGGCAGGTTAGAAGGCAGGGCTGAAGGTATACTGGAGGGTAGATTGGAAGGCAGAGAGGAAGGTAGAGAGGAAGGTAGAGAGGAAGGTCGTGCCGAGGAAAAATATCAAATAGCGAAGCAATTAAAAGCTATGGGACTTCCTGCTGAAAGCATTAGTCAAGCAACGGGCCTGCGTGTTGAAGAGATAGAAAAACTATAAAACTCATTGATGGAAAAGACTTTACGCTTTGGAGAATGAATCGCTTCTCCAAAGCGTTTTTTTTGAACTTTCCAAGAACGATAAAAAAGATTAGGGATTGATTCTTGTGAACCAATCCCTAATATCATGTAGTAGATAAATTTCTAAATTTAGAAGTACAAATAACGAGTGTCTTTTACGTTAGCCTTTTCATATAGGTCGTTGATGAATTGGCTTGCATAACGGCTTGACATCATAGACAAAGAATTTTCTTCATTCTTTGCATTGTACTCTTCTGTGCTGTTTTCCTTGTTGATAGTCTGCATTACATAAACAGCGGCATTACCCTTGATAGGAGCTGATACCTTGTTTACTTCTGCTTTGCTGGCGAAAGCACTCAAAACCGGTTCGCTTGAACGAGTAAGAGCAACGTATGCCGGAGCAGAGAATGTTATGTGCTTAACTGTATCTACAACAGCATTTTCGATTGCCTTAGCTTGGTCGAAGCTTGTAACGTTATTGAGTTGAGCCAATATCTTTTCTGCTTTCTTGTCGCGCAAAGCTTCAAGTCTCAACATATCGGCTACAGAATTGATATTGCGATAACCTGCCGGATTGATCTTTTCCAAAGCTACTACCATCAAGTGGTTGTTTTCACCACATTCGTACAATGGAGAAACTTCTCCTTCTTTGGCTTCAAATATCCATTTCAAAGCATCACGTGTACTCTTTACACCTCCTACATAGTGTTCGTTGCTACGGAAGTCTGCACGTTCCAATAAACGATAACCGCTTTCTTCTGCATTTTCAACCAACTTATCCAATGTAGTATTCTGTGCTACAAACTGGCTGAATTCATTGTATGCCTTGTTGTAAGTTTCCTTGCTGAATTCTACCGGACACTTGATAACAGCTACTTGATATTTTTCTTTCACAGCCTTCTTGTCCAACACTTGAAGGATGATATTGGTCTGTCCCAAAGTCAAGTTAGTCAATTCGTTAGCGTTAGCGTTAACCAAAGCCTTGATGTAGTTAGCATTGTCTGCATCCAAAGCAGCTCCTTCATAATTGCGTGCAGTCAACCAGTTGCTTGCGCCTGTCTGACCATACTTTTGAGCCATTTCAACGAAATCAGCTCCACCCTTCAAAGCTGTGTAGATACTGTCAGCCAATACTTTAGTCTTGTCTGCTGTTTCTGCATAAACTTGAATTTGACGGTATTGAATAGAGTCTGCGATAGATTGCTTTGCTAATACTTGCATTGCGTTGTATGAGTCGTCGGCTTGGTTGTAATACGGTCCGTACACTTCGCCTATCTTAACAGAGTCGATACGTGTTGCAATGTCGCTTGGATATACATTCTTGTTGATAGCTACTTCCGGGAAAGGAATAACAGAACCGGTTGAACGGATAAATGCACTCATATCTGTTGTAGAAGCCATTTGGTTGGCAAATTCTGTTACTTCGTTCAATACTTCAGCGCGGTCTTCGTCGGAAGGAGTAACCAATACGTCGATATACTTGATGTTACGAGTTTCGATTGGTTGCTTGAACATTTCCTTTTTCTGGTTGTAAAGTGCCTTGATGTCATCGTTGGAAACAGTAATAGTTGAGTCTGTTACAGATGAATAAGGAATAGCAGCCAATAAAACATCTGTTTGCTGTGTGCGTGAAGTAAATGCGTCTTCAGCAGCAACTGGGTTAGAAATCAAAGATTTTGCAATCAAGTTCTGATACTTTTCAGCTAACAAAGTTTGTTTCAAAGTCTTTTCAATAAAGTTCCAGAACGAACCTAACTGTTGGTAGTATTCTACATACTGTGCCGGCATTTGGCTGGTGCTTAAATTTGCATAGTCTACCAAGAACTTCTTCAACATATCCTTATCGAATGCACCGGTCTGAGGATTGCGGAAAGGAGTTTGCATTAATAATGGGTGAGTACCTGCTTCAATAATAGCTTGAAGTTCGGCATCACTGACAGTCAAGCCAAGTTTTTTTGCTTCAGCTTCAATCAACTGATTGTTTACGTATGATTGCCATACTTGGTCTTTTACTTGAGTCAACTGATCATCGTTCAATGCTGATGTTCCCTGAGTCATTTTGATGACTTCGGAATATTCATCCACCAATGTCTGATACTCTTGTGCGGAAAGTGTTTTTCCGTTCACTTCACCTACGTCTTGTTTGCCTTGATGCGGTTGGAGTACTTTCCAAGCGTCACCTGCGATAAATGCAAAAAGGGCAAGACCGATTACAATGACCAACAGGGGTCCTTTGCTTCTGATTGTCTGTAATGTTGCCATTTATTTTACTATTTTTGTTTATTGTTTTTTATCATTCCGATTTTTAGCGCACGAAGATACAAAAAATGCTCTTTATAAGCTACTTTATTGTGAAAAAAAACGATTATTCGTTCACTTTCAGCTTAACAAGCTCGATTTTTGTAGCTGTAACCTTGATAATTTTGAATTGGAATCGACCAAAAGTAATAATTTCGTGTATCTTGGGGAAACTTTGGTATTGATGGAGAATCAGTCCACCTATTGTTTGGTATTCATCACTTTCCGGTAAATCCAAAGGAAATAGCTCATTGGCCTTTTCAATATCCAAACGTCCGGATAGAATATATTCGTTTTCGCCAATGGCTTTGGCTACATACGAGGTGGTATCATGTTCATCCTCTATCTCTCCAAATATTTGCTCAACCAAGTCTTCTAATGCAACGATTCCCGATGTTCCTCCGAATTCATCTACAACTACTGCCAATGATTTTTTTTGTTGCATAAATAGTTTCATTAGCTTGTTGGCGTTCATGGTTTCTGGAACGATGGGTAATTGGCGGATGCTTTGAGTCCAGTCTGTTTGTTCATGAAACATTTCAGACGAGTGGATGTAGCCGATGATATTGTCTATGTTTTCTTTATAAACAATAATTTTGCTGATGCCGCTTTCGATGAACCGTTCCTTTAATTCTTCCAATGTCGTATCATCTTCAACTGCTACGATTTCTGTTCTTGGCACCATACAGTCGCGTATCTTTATGCTGGAGAAATCTAAAGCATTCTGAAAGATTTGGACTTCTGTATCTATTTCTTTCTGATTATTGGAGTCTTGTATGCTGCTTTGAATAAAATGGTCTAAATCAACTTTAGTAAAGGCTTTGGCTTTAGCTTCCTTATTAATCTTAGTTCCGGTAATTCTAAGGATGATACTTGATAAACCCGATGCAAATTTACTGATAGGATAAAGCACCACATAGCAAATGAATGCTGGTATGGCACAAAGGTTTAGGGTAAAGTTCGGATTAATTTTGAACAATGTTTTAGGTATGAATTCCCCTGTAACCAAAATGATAAGTGTAGAGATGATGGTTTGAGTTAATACCAATAGAAACTCATTGTCGATGATACCTGACAGCAGTTGGACTTCGATAATCTCTGCCATAAGGATACCGTAGATAACTAAGGCAATGTTATTCCCAACCAACATGGTCGAGATAAAGTTATTGGGATTTCGGAAGAAAACGGAGAGGATACGTGAAGTGATACTTTCTTCATTTTTATCCATCTCGAACCGAAGTTTATTGGAAGATACGAAAGCAATCTCCATTCCGGAAAAGAATGCAGAGAAAGCCATTGTAATAAGAATTTGTATAATGATACTACCCATGCGTTATTGATCATTCTTTAGACTGTCTGTTTGTTGAGAGGAGACAGTCTGGGGTTTGTCTTCGATGGTGAAAATTCCAGTCGTATTTTTGATTTGGTATTCAGAGAGACTTTGGTCTGACTCAAATCCATAACCGGTAATGACTTTATCGGCTTGTTCTATCTTGATGAATTTTTCAGAGAATACCTTTTCTTTTCTCTCATCCCAGAAAAGGAGTTCTGTTTCAAATTTATCTCCTCGTTGGCTTTGTATCTGTACATTGCTTCTGAGTTCCCATAATTTCTTCTTCTCATAATAATAAGCTGTATCTGCTTTTATGCTGGCATCAATATGGAATAAAGAGTCAAACTTTTCTAAGTAAACTCCTTTTTCAAATGCCCAATAGGGGGGATTCTTTTTGTCAAAGATAGTCCATTCCTCGGTTATTACCTTATAACGAGTGATGCCGGAATCGGATATCAATGTTGTAACTCCTAAAGAGTTCATGGTAGGAAGCGTATCCCGTTCGGATATTGCTTCTGCCAAGTTTTTCCCTTTATTGGAGCATGAAGGAAGTAAAACAAACATAACAGCCGCACAAAATGCAGCTGTTATGTTTATCATTGTTATGTATGTTTTGGAAAAATGTCTTAAATACATAATTATCTAATAGTAGTGGTTTCACCAATCCATCCACCGATAGTTACAGCGTTACCCTTCTTCAAGCCGATGAAGAACAAATCTTCATCCTTCGGAGTATAACCGGCGTATGTGCTGATCAACTTGTTGGCTTCTTCTGCACAACTTGGATCTACACTCTTAGCCTTCTGCAATTTGTCGATTACAGCGAAGAATGTACACTTGTTCAAAGCAGGTTCATCACTCCACTTCGGACTTGTTGCATACATTTGAGCAATCAAGATGTATGGCTTGCCATTTTCGCCATTTAATTCGATTGACTTACGAGCATATTGCTTAGCCTTGCTTAATTGCTTTTGGCTGAACAAAACAGCAGCTGCTGAGTAGCAATAATCAGCTTTCTTGATAGGATCTTGTTCCAATTCAATTGCTTGGTCGAAGTAAGAGATACATTTAGTGAAATCACCTTTCTTATAATACATGTAACCACATCCGATAGCTGTTTCAGCAGTCGGTTCGATTGCATGAGCTGCTTCTGATGCAGCGAAGTAAACTTCAGCTTCTGTACAACCCAACATCTTCATAACCTTTACTACTTGATTCAAGTAGTCCAAGTCAGTCTTGTTTGCTTCTACTTTAGGAGCATAAATTTCTTGCAAGTTGTCGCAAGTAGCCACACCACTATTGATGAAGAAAGCATCGATGTTGTCCTTAGCTGTCTTATAGTTGGCTTTGGCCTTTTCTTTTGTTGCAGCCTTGTGTGCAGCATCAGCAATACCTGCAGCCGAGATGTAGTCTTGAACGAACTTTTCTTTGTGGCTTGGATCTGCTTGCATCTTACGTGCAGAAACATCCACAAATTCTTGCATTACATAGTAAGGATTGTTTTGTCCTTCCAATTCCATTGCTTTAGCAAACAAATCGTATGCTACATTCATGTCCTGACCACCCATGCTCAAGTAGTCGTGAGCCTTAGTTGCAATGATATCACCTTCTGTTACCGGTTTTGTTCTTATTATTGTATTCAATTTATCCAAATATTGAAGGCGTTGGTCGTGAACCTTCATCAACAAATCGAAGTATTCCTTTTGCTTAGCACCGTCCTTTTCGGCAGCAATCAAACCACGAAGCATTTTTGCACCGTTTGTATAAGTACTTACTTGAGCCCAAGGAGCTTCATCAAAAACAGCCTTCCAAGATGGGAATGCATCCTTAAAGTTGTTAATCTTTACGTACTCAGTATAAACACTGATGTTCTTCAAACAGTTCAAACTGTCTTGACCATGACCAAATCTTGATCCGTCTTCTACTCCCTTTTGGGCGAAAACAGCTGTAGCACTTAATGAAAGAGCAAACAGCGCAGTAACCATCTTCATTTTCATCATATTAAATTATAGTTATTATTGTTATTAGTCTACTTTCCACTTCATGAACCAACGTTCATTGAAGGTCAATCCAATATTAAGTCTCAAATAATTTTCTTCCAACAATCCCTTGACTTTAGGACTTACCTTTACATATTGTCCGGAAATGTTCAACACAGATTTGCTTCGGAATAAAGGCAATCCCAAACCAAAACTTACTCCATATTCGCGGCTTCCTTCTTGTCCGTTTACCTTTGCGTAGGGGGTAGAGTAATAGACACCGGCACGATAGCGGATGTATTGGAAGTAGTTACGGCCATTGTAATCCGGAAGATATTCTGCTCCCAATGAAATCTTTGACCGGTTGGTAAACTGATTGCTCTTGTTGAAGAAATCAACATCAGCCCATTTCTGTAATGTGTAATCCAAACCAACGGTCAGGCGATTGTCATACACGTAAGTTGCACCCACGCCAAATGTATGAGGGAGACTAAAGGCGTTTTTGATAGTGTCTCCTGTTTGGCTTTGCAAGTTTGAACTGCTGTCGTATGTTCCTTCATAATAATAGCCTTTGCTGTGCAAATCATGACCGTATGAATAAACAGCTCCGAGGTTCAAAACATGCTTTGGCGCAAGTTGGTGAGTGTATTGAACCCCGAAATCCAATTTATAATCGCTGATAGAAATTTTATCAGTACGTATACTGCTGAACGCATTGGAGTTGTTGAACGACGTAGCGGCAGAGTGTGTGATGTCGCCATACAAGTAAGAGAAGTTTGCACCAATAGACAAATTATCTAAGAACTTATATCCTAATCCGACAAATACTTGTTGCAAACCACCATCCCCTGTAAAAGTTTGGGTGGCATCAATGGAATTTCCATATTCATCTGAAGAAATGGAAGCCGTTTGACTCATGTTATAACCTACCGTTGAATAAGGCAAGAAACCTGCCGCCATCCCCATCTTTTTAAATAGACGGAATTGCATGGCGATGTAATCCACGCTGGAGTTCTTGGCATTTACTTTGGTTGCACCATCCTTGAAGTTGGCATTTTGTAAAGACATACCCGCATCAAAAATGAATGTTAAAGAATCTACGGCTGAATAAGAGGCCGGATTTGCTGCATTGATTTGCAAACCATTTCTCAAACCGTATGCGATTCCTCCCATTGCTTTGCTATTACCAAAATGTTGGTCAGATAACTCCCCGAAACCATATCGAGTGTATGGAGAGTTTGTGCTTGTCTGCGCCATAGCCACTGAGACTATCATCCATAAAAGACAAGCATTAATCAGTCTTTGATATTTAATCATTATATTCTAAAATTCTATTTAAACCTTTCAATACTAATAAACCATCTGCAAAGATGATACTTTTTAAGTTTGTATCAAAAGAAAAATCGTCGCCACCCGTTAAAAAAACCAAAAGTTCGGGATAATTCTTCTGAAGTTGCCGAATATAGCCGTTCATTTCAAACTCTATTCCTCGAATTACTCCCGACCGAATAGCGGTTTCTGTTGTTTGGCCATACATCGGCATTTCACCTTCCGGAGTGATTTCTGGCAATTTGTCCGTAAACACGTTTAATGCCTTGAAACGCATCCTCATACCCGGAGAAATGTTCCCGCCTTTATATTGTCCGAACTCGTCGATGAAATCGTATGTTATACAAGTTCCTGCATCTATGACTAACAAAGCCTTATTTGGTTTAATCGCATGGGCACCAATTACGGCTGCAAGTCTGTCCATTCCTAAAGTTTGTGGTGTTTTATACAGGTTCTTGATGGGGATTGGAGTCTGGTGGTTGAATTCAAGAATAGGAAATGGAAGTTGCTCTACTTGTCCTCTGAGGGTGTCGTTCAACGTGATGACCGATGATAGAATCCCCCGTTTGATGGGATAATTGTTGCATAAAGCAGACAATCCTTCCAACGATTGGTTGGAACTTCGGCGAACTTCTACAACCTTTCCTTTGTCAAGAACAGCGATTTTAGCGACTGAATTCCCTATATCTATAATTAAATTCACTGACAATATCCTTTTTCGTCTGCAAAGTAACTGAAAAAATCAATAAGAAAGGCAATAAAAAGATGGATTTATGAAGAAGAAATCATTTTTTTAGCAGTATTTTTGCATTTTAAAACCAAAATGGGTTTCAAATGTTAATGTAAGTAGATATGAAAAAAAATATATTGTGGCTTTTTCTTATGGTATGTTGCTTGCCTGTGTGGGGGAGGAGCATGGCTTCGGATAGTGCGCGGATTAGTTTGCTGACTTGTGCGCCGGGGAGTGAAATCTATGCTTTGTTCGGACATACGGCTTTGCGTTATGAGAATCCGGCTAAGGGGGAGGATTTTGTGTTCAACTATGGCATGTTCAGCTTTAATACGCCTAACTTCGTGATGCGATTTATCAAGGGAGAGACGGATTATCAGTTGGGAGTTGTGAGATATCCTTATTTCGAGGCGGAATATGGCATGAGAGAGTCTTCTATCTATCAACAGGAGTTGAATTTGACGCAAGAAGAAGTGAATCGAATAGTCCAACTTTTGTGGGATAATTATCGACCGGCCAATCGGGTATATCGTTATAACTATTTCTATGATAATTGTACGACGCGCGCACGCGATAAGGTCGAACAAGGCATAGCCGGAAAAGTGGTGTATCTGGAAAGTGCAGAGAAGCGGACTTTTCGAGACATTGTACGCGAATATACGGCAGGCCATGAGTGGAGTGCTTTAGGGATAGATTTATGTTTGGGAAGTGAGGCCGATGAGCCGATTGATGAAAGAAAGCAGATGTTTTCTCCTTTCTATATGTTGAATTTTGCTCGAAAGGCTATGATTCATCGGGTAGATACGATTGTGCTTTTGGTCAAGTCCGAGAAAAAGCTCTTGGACTTTGAAGGAAAAGATGAAAAGCTTTTAGAAAAAGATGAAGAGCTTTCTTATCCTTCGCCAATGACTTGTGCGATTGTTTGGTGGATTTTGACGCTGGGAGTGATGGCTTGGAGCATCCGAAGAAAGAAAGTTTGCTGGCTTTGGGATATTCTTTTGTTTGGGGCGCAAGGAATTGGCGGATGCATCATCGCTTTCTTGTTCTTCTTCTCCGTACATCCGACGGTCAACTCCAATTGGATGTTGGTGCTTCTGAATCCGATTCCTTTAGTCTATCTCCCCATCATGGTTTACAAGGGGATTAAGGGCAAGCGAGATGCTTATCATTGGATAAATTCGGCAGTTTTAACACTTTTTATAATCATTATGCCGTTTCTTCCACAAAAGTTTAACGCATCCGTATTACCTTTGGCGCTGAATTTGTTGACGTGTTCGGTAGGACACCTTATATTATATAGAAGAAAAGACAAATGAAAGGACGTTTTTTAACCTCTCTTCTTGCGATGGTCGCTTTGGCGGGTTTGCAGGCGCAGACCATCCCCGAAGTGCCGAAGTTGGTAGTTGGATTGACTATCGACCAGCTTCGTATGGACTATATCGAGGCTTTCTCGGCGATGTATGGAGAACGAGGATTCAAGCGTCTGTGGAAAGAAGGACGGGTTTATCGGAATGCAGAGTATGAATTTGTGGGAGTCGACAAGTCTTCGGCTGTTGCCGCGATTTATACAGGAACCAATCCTTATGTGAATGGAATTGTGGCCAATGCTTGGCTTGACCGTAGTTCATTGCGTGTCATTAATTGTGTCGATGATCCCAATTTTATGGGGATTTATACGTCGGAGTCTACTTCGTCGAGTCGTTTGAAGGTTTCCAACTTGTCGGATGAATTGATGATAGCCACACAAGGAGTAGCCGAGGTTTATTCGATTGCTCCTACTCGTGAGATGGCAGTTTTATCGGCAGGGCATACCTCCAAAGGAGCTTTTTGGATTAATGATGAGACGGGCAAGTGGAGTGGAACGACATATTATGACAACTTCCCGACTTGGGTGTCTGATTACAACGACCGTCAAGGGCTTGATTTTCGCATAAGTGAATTGACGTGGGGGCCTTATTTGTCTGTAACATCCTACAAATATCTGACAACAGAGACCAAACAAATCACTTTCAAACATAAATTTGACGATGAACGGAGAAATAAATATCGGAAGTTCAAAACAAGTCCTTATGCCAACGAAGAAGTAAATCGCTTGGTGAATACATGCTTGAACGCCACTCCAATCGGCCAGGATTATGTTCCGGATTTGTTGAATCTGTCTTATTATGCAGGAAATTATGACCATAAGCCGGCCGTAGAGCTTCCGTTGGAAATGCAAGACGTGTATGTGCGTTTGGATGCCAACATTGCAGATCTTCTCGATATAATCGACCGTAAAGTAGGGCTGGAGAACACATTGTTTTTCATCACTTCCACCGGATACATTGACTCTGAACCTTTGGATGAGGCCAAATATCGTATTCCGAGTGGCGAATTTCACGTTAAGCGCTGTGCGGCTTTGTTGAATTTGTATTTGGCCGCGATTTATGGGGAAGGACAATATGTAGAAGCCCATCATGAACAGGAAATCTATTTGAATCATAAATTGATAGAACAAAAACGCCTGAGCTTGACAGAGGTGTTGGAACGTTCTTCCGAGTTCTTGGTGCAATTTAGCGGGGTGAAAGATGTATATTCCTCTCAGCGTTTGATGTTAGGGGCATGGACTCCGGAAGTTGGTAAAATCAAGAATAGTTATAATGTATCCTGTTCGGGCGATTTATGGATTGAAGTGTTGCCTGGCTGGACTATCGTTCGGGATCATTCTTTGGATACAAAGGTGGTGCGTAATGTCTATACTTCGGCTCCTTTGTTCTTTTTAGGTTGGGATGTGAAGCCCGAAATCATTCATGCACCCGTAAAAATAGGCAATATAGTCTCTACTTTAACGCATTTTATGCGCATCAGGGCTCCGAATGCAGCTCTTTTGCCTCCTCTAACAGACATTCGCAAATAATAATTACGGATAGAAGTGCAAAATAATCAGCAATTTATTGTACCTTTGCACTTTCAGACATCAAAGAAATAATAAAAAGAACAATAATATAATGGGATTTAATGAATTTATCGGGAAGTTGTTTGGAAATAAAGCAACTCGCGACATGAAGGAAATCAAACCCTGGGTAGATAAGGTAAAGGCCGTATATCCGGAAATTTCCAAATTAAGTAATGACGAACTTCGCGCACGTACAGTAGAATTAAAGAAGTATATCAAGGATTCTGCAGTAGAAGAATGTAAGAAGATTGAAGAATTGAAAGCAACCATCGAAGAAACGGATATTGAAAAACGTGAACCGATTTTTGCTCAGATAGATAAGTTAGAAAAGGAAGTGCTGGATAAGTACGAAAAGGCTTTGGACGAAATTCATCCGCAGGCTTTTGCCATTGTAAAAGATACAGCACGCCGTTTTACAGAAAATGCAGAGCTTGTTGTAACGGCAACCGACTTTGACCGTTTGCTTGCCGCACAAGGAAAGGATTTTGTGCGCATCGAAGGAGATAAGGCAATTTGGCAGAATCATTGGTTGGCCGGTGGCAATGAGATGACTTGGGAGATGGTGCATTATGATGTACAGCTCTTTGGGGGTACAGTCCTTCACAAAGGAAAGATTGCTGAAATGGCCACAGGGGAAGGTAAGACATTGGTGGCTACATTGCCGGTGTTCTTGAACGCTTTGACCGGAAATGGGGTGCATGTTGTAACTGTAAATGATTACTTGGCCAAGCGTGACTCTGAATGGATGGGACCTCTCTACCAGTTTCATGGCTTGAGTGTAGATTGCATCGACAAGCATCAACCGAATTCAGATGCTCGTCGTCGTGCTTATTTGGCTGATATTACTTTTGGTACGAACAATGAATTTGGCTTTGACTATTTGCGTGATAACATGGCCACCAGTCCGAATGACTTGGTTCAACGTAAACACAATTATGCCATTGTCGATGAAGTCGACTCTGTATTGATTGACGATGCTCGTACTCCGTTGATTATTTCCGGCCCTGTGCCAAAGGGAGAAGACCAACTATTTGAGCAACTCCGTCCGTTGGTAGAACGATTGGTAGAAGCTCAACGTAGATTGGCTACCCAATACTTGACAGATGCCAAGCGTTTGATTGCTTCAGAAAACCAGAAAGAAGTGGAAGAAGGTTTCTTGGCTTTGTTCCGTAGCCATAAAGCATTGCCAAAGAACAAGGCTTTGATTAAGTTCTTGAGTGAGCCGGGAATCAAGGCAGGCATGTTGAAGACGGAAGAAATCTACATGGAACAAAACAATAAGCGTATGCCTGAAGCGACCAATCCGTTGTTCTTCGTCATTGATGAAAAGATGAAGAGTGTCGATTTGACGGATAAGGGTATTGACTTGATTACAGGTAATGCAGCTGATCCTACATTGTTCGTGCTTCCGGATATTGCGGCTCAATTGTCTGACTTGGAAAACCAAAATCTGAATGAAGAAGAAAAATTGGTTAAGAAAGACGAGTTGCTAACCAATTATGCCATCAAGTCAGAACGTGTTCATACCATCAACCAGTTGTTGAAGGCTTATACAATGTTTGAAAAAGATACAGATTATGTAGTCTTGGACGGACAAGTGAAGATTGTAGACGAACAGACCGGTCGTATCATGGATGGTCGCCGTTGGAGTGATGGACTTCATCAGGCGGTAGAAGCGAAGGAAGGAGTAAAGATTGAAGCAGCTACTCAGACTTTTGCAACTATTACTTTGCAGAACTATTTCCGTATGTATCATAAACTATCGGGTATGACCGGAACGGCAGAAACGGAAGCCGGTGAATTTTGGGATATCTATAAGTTGGATGTGGTGGTTATTCCAACCAATCGTCCGATTGCCCGTAAGGATATGAACGATCGCGTTTATAAAACAAAGCGCGAAAAGTATAAGGCTGTCATCGAAGAAATTGAAAAGATGGTAGAAGCCGGACGTCCGGTGTTGGTAGGTACAACTTCGGTTGAAATCTCTGAAACTTTGAGCAAGATGCTTTCGTTGCGTAAGATTGAACACAATGTCTTGAATGCTAAGCTCCATCAAAAGGAAGCTGATATTGTGGCGAAAGCCGGTCAGAGAAGTACGGTTACGATTGCAACCAACATGGCTGGTCGTGGTACGGATATCAAGCTGAGTCCGGAAGTGAAAGCGGCAGGTGGTTTGGCTATCATTGGTACAGAACGTCATGAGTCTCGTCGTGTAGACCGTCAGTTGCGTGGTCGTGCCGGTCGTCAGGGGGATCCGGGCTCTTCTGTGTTCTTTGTTTCGTTGGAAGATGATTTGATGCGTTTATTCTCTTCAGATCGTATTGCTTCTGTAATGGACCGTCTCGGATTCAAGGAAGGCGAAATGATTGAACATAAGATGATTTCCAACTCTATCGAACGTGCCCAGAAGAAGGTCGAAGAAAACAACTTTGGTATTCGTAAGCGTTTGTTGGAATACGATGATGTGATGAATAAGCAACGTACTGTGGTGTACACTAAACGCCGTCATGCTTTGATGGGTGAACGTATCGGTATGGATATTGTAAACACCATTTGGGACCGTTGTGCGTATGCCGTTGAATTGGGTGATTATCATAATGTCCGAATGGAAATGCTTCAGACATTGGCAATGGATGCTCCTTTTACCGAAGAAGAATTCAATGCAAAAAGACAGGAAGAACTGGCTGAAATCGCCTTTGAAGCAGCAATGGCTAACTTCAAGCGTAAGACAGAACGCATGGCGGCAATTGCTACTCCGGTGATTAAGCAAGTTTACGAAAATCAAGGACACATGTATGAAAACATTATGATTCCAATTACGGATGGCAAACGAATGTACAACATACCGGTGAACTTGAAAGCGGCTTACGAAACCGAAGGTAAGGAAATTGTCAAGGCATTTGAAAAGGCTATCCTTCTTCATACAATTGACGATGCTTGGAAAGAAAACTTGCGTGAGTTGGATGAGTTGAAACATTCAGTTCAGAATGCCAGCTACGAACAGAAAGATCCGTTGTTGATATTCAAATTGGAATCTGTTAAGTTGTTCGATAATATGGTGAACAAGATTAACAACAACACCATTTCTGTCTTGATGCGTGGACAAATTCCTGTACAGGAACCGGAACAAGTGCGTGAAGCGGCTCCTGAAATGCCGGCTCCTCGCCAGCAATACAGAGAAACCAAGCAGGATTTGAATGATCCTAACCAACAGGAGGCTGCCGGACGGGATACTCGTGAACAGAAACACGAACCTGTTCGAGTACAGAAGACTCCGGGACGTAACGATCCTTGTCCTTGCGGTAGCGGCAAGAAGTTTAAAAATTGTCATGGACGAAACATGTAAGAAAGGAATAAAAATGGTTGAAAACGTTCGGGTAATATTACACCCGGACGTTTTTTATTTGTTTTAATTGGTATTATGCCCTTTAATTCCTATATTTGTTTGCTATAAAGATTGTAAAGATGAAGAAGCTAATGAATTTTGTGCTGGGAGGAATCGTATTATTCCTCTTCGGATGTTCTTCTGTGGGATATGTATCTTTTGAACGATTGGAAGCAGGAGACATTAATTATCCAGATAATATCAGAAGGGTAGGCGTAGTAAATAATATGCCGAAATATGATTTTTCACAATTCAAGGGTGATTTGAGTGAATTGCCAAATATGGAAGGTGATGGAAAGATGGTGGCCGATACATTGGCATATCTGCTTGCTTCTGCCGATTATTTTGAGGAAGTTGTGATCTGTGATTCGATGCTACAAGGAGAGAATGTGGATCCTGCGAAGTCGGGTGTACTCTCTTATGAAAAGGCCGACAGTTTGATGGAGGCAATGGGAGTAGACCTACTGTTTTCGGTTGAACGGGTAAAGATTGATTTGTCGGTTTGGAATGAAAATTTTGTACGTGGCTTTAAGTCGGTGGTTGCTCCGGTATTGACGGCTTATATTCCGGCACGTAATACTCCCTGGTTTGTCATCAATGAGAAAGATAGTATCGGCTATGATATTAACCAAGCCATCACGCTTGGATTTTTGCAAAAGGATGCTTCGGCTTATGCGGCCTATTTGTTCATGGAGCATTTATTGCCTTCCTGGAAGCTGGTCGAACGTAACTATTACGCTTCGGGAAATGTGGAAATGCGTGATGCCAACGTGTACGTTACCGAACAAAATTGGGAGGAAGCTTATTCGTTGTGGAAAAAGGTGTATGACACCAAGAAGGGAAAACAGCGTATGATGGCGGCCTTTAACTTGGCAGTATATCATGAAGCGCATGATAATCCGCAACAAGCCATTGCTTATTTGGAAGAAGCCATTAAGTTGGTAAAACCGGGTTCTTGGGATGCCAGAATGATAGAGGTCTATCAGGTACAGTTGGAAGCTCAATCAAAGCAAAGGCAACAGTTGGAAGTTCAAATGAAGCGTTTTGAATGATAATTTTTAAAGAATACTCTTGTTCCTTTTGTTTTTTTTGTATATTTGAACCTCGTAAAATCTTATTTGTATGAAACTTAGTGTACAATCGCATAATTCCATCGTTTCTGCTATTCAGAAGGCTTTGGAAAGATATTCTGGCAAGGAAGGTATGAGTGTGGTAACAGACATTCATTTGTTGCCAAGCTTTGAAACCGGGGAGTTGAAAATCCTTAATGATGATGACGAGGAATTGGCTTGTATAGTCGTAAACGAATGGGTTGAGGCTATGCCGGAGGGGTTCTATGCTTCAGTAGAAGTAGCTCTCAAAAAGGTATTGAACCAATTACGTGAAACGGGCTATTTGAATGCTTTGAATATTTTGAAACCGTATTCGTTTGTGTTGTTGGATGGAACAAAGGAAACGGTTGCAGAATTGTTGCTGGTTGATGACGAGGAAACTCTGTTCTTGAATGATGAACTGCTGAAAGGCTTGGATGAAGAACTCAATGCTTTCTTGAAAGACTTATTGGAAAAATAACTATAAAAAAGGGAACCGAAGCGGTTCCCTTTTTTTATATGTTATTTCTTCAAAGCTGCAATGCTTTCTTTCAAAGAAGCAATCTTGCTTTCGGCATCAGCTTGCTTCTTACGTTCCATTTCGATGACGTTGGCCGGAGCCTTGCTCACGAACTTTTCGTTGCTGAGCTTCTTCAATACGCTTTGCAAGAAACCTTCGTTGTACTTCAAGTCGGCTTCCAACTTCTTGAGTTCTTCTTCTACATTGATGAGGTTACCCAATGGTACGGCATATTCAGTTGTACCTACCATGAATGAAGCCGAGCCTTCAGTCTTGTTGGCTACCGATTCAATGGCGGTCAAGTTACACAACTTGCTGATAACGGCATTGAAAGCGGCTACCGGGCTTTCGCCTACTACCTGTAATGACAACGCTTCCTTCTGGGCAATGTTCTTTTGCAAACGGATGGTACGGATACCGCCGATTACTTCTTTCACCGCTTCAAAATTCTTCACAATCGCTTCGTTGGCTTCCTTGTTGATGTTCAAGGTCTGAACCATGATGCTTTCGCCTTCCTTGCGGTCGTAGATGTGTTGCCACAATTCTTCGGTGATGAACGGCATGAACGGGTGAAGCAACTTCAACAGGCTGTCGAAGAAACTCAATGTCTTTTCGTAAGTAGCCTTGTCAATCGGTTTTGCCTTACCGTCAATGTAAGCCGGCTTCACCATTTCCAAATACCAGCTGGAGAATTCAGCCCAGAACAACTTGTAAACGGCCATCAATGCTTCACTCAAACGATACTTGCTGAAGAGGTCGTCCACTTCGGCAGCTGTCTTGGCAAGCATGGATTCAAACCATTCGGTAGCAAGTGCGGCATATTCCGGTTGTTCGATGTCGGCTACTTCCCAACCCTTCACGAGACGGAAAGCATTCCAGATCTTGTTGTTGAAGTTTCGGCCTTGTTCGCAAAGGGCATCATCGAACAAAATATCATTACCGGCAGGAGCCGAGAGCATCATACCCATACGTACACCGTCGGCACCGTAGCGGTCAATCAAGTCCAATGGATCCGGTGAGTTACCGAGAGACTTCGACATCTTACGACCAATCTTATCACGAACAATACCGGTAAAGTACACATTCTTGAACGGCATATCGCCCATGTATTCGTAACCGGCCATGATCATACGGGCTACCCAGAAGAAGATGATGTCCGGACCTGTTACCAAGTCGCTGGTAGGGTAGTAGTACTTGATTTCCTCGTTGCCCGGGTTGTTGATACCGTCGAACAGCGAAATCGGCCACAACCAAGAAGAGAACCAGGTGTCGAGGCAGTCTTCGTCTTGACGGAGGTCTTCTACCTTCAAGTTGGCGTTGCCTGTCTTTTCAATAGCCTTTGCCAATGCTTCTTCGGCAGTAGCGGCTACCACGAAACCACCTTCCGGCAAGTAGTAAGCTGGGATACGATGTCCCCACCACAACTGACGGCTGATACACCAGTCCTTGATGTTTTCCAACCAGTTACGGTAAGTGTTCTTGTACTTGGCCGGATAGAACTTCAGTTTGTCGTTCATAACCGGTGGCAAAGCCATGTCTGCAAAGTGTTGCATCTTCAGGAACCATTGCATGGAAAGCTTCGGTTCGATAGCTACGCCGGTACGTTCCGAGCAACCTACCTTATTGGTATAGGCTTCTACCTTTTCCAACAAATCGGCAGCAGCCAAGTCTTGTTCAATCTGCTTGCGCACATCAAAACGGTCCATGCCTACATAGAGTCCGGCCGCTTCGCTGAGTGTACCGTTATCGTTGAAGATGTCGATGCTTGGCAAGTTATACTTTTCGCCGAGCATATAGTCATTTACGTCGTGAGCCGGAGTCACCTTCAAACAGCCTGTACCAAATTCGATGTCTACATAATCGTCTTCAATGACAGGGATGGAACGGCCTACCAATGGTACGATGACGCGCTTACCTTTCAACCATTCGTTCTTCGGATCGTTCGGGTTGATACACATGGCGGTATCCCCCATGATGGTTTCCGGACGAGTGGTTGCCACGACGGCATAACGGCCTTCTGCATCGCCTTCCACCTTATAACGGAGGTAATACAACTTGCTATGTTCTTCCTTGTAGATAACTTCTTCGTCGGAGAGGGCAGTCAATGCCTTCGGATCCCAGTTTACCATGCGGACACCGCGATAAATCAAGCCCTTGTTATAAAGGTCAACGAAAACTTTGATGACGCTTTCACTACGTTCTTCGTCCATTGTGAAAGCTGTTCTATCCCAGTCGCATGATGCACCGAGCTTGCGAAGCTGTTTCAAGATAATGCCTCCATGTTCGTCAGTCCATTCCCAAGCATGTTTCAAGAATTCTTCGCGGGTAAGGTCGGTCTTCTTGATACCTTGCTGTGCGAGCTTGTTTACGACTTTTGCTTCAGTAGCGATGGAAGCATGGTCGGTACCCGGGACCCAACAAGCGTTCTTGCCTTCCATGCGGGCGCGGCGGACAAGGATGTCCTGAATAGTATTGTTCAGCATGTGTCCCATGTGGAGAACACCAGTTACGTTTGGCGGCGGAATGACGACGGTGTATGGTTCACGTCCGTCGGGTTTAGAACTAAAGAGTTTATTGTCTAACCAATACTGGTACCATTTTCCCTCCACGTCAGCGGGATTGTACTTGCTTGCTAATTCCATTTGATATGTTATTTTAATGATTATCACATAATAGGTCGCAAAATTACAAAAAACGTCGGAATAATCAATCGAAATTGGAATAATAGTTGTTTGTTGCCTTTTGTAAAATCCATTCACAATACCTTGAATGGTGGTACGCAGTATTGTGAATGGTGGTACGCAAACTGTGTATCGTGAGACGATGTGTTTTGAATGGGGTATAGTGGCTGATTTTTGATGTTTTGTAAATGGGGGCTTTCTTTTTCTTTTGCGCGAACAAAAGAAAAAGAAACAAAAAGAAAATTCGCCGGCTCCCGTTCCGAAGCTAAAATTTTCACTCTTTCCCTAAAGAAAAAGAACTCGTTTCACTCAAACAGCTTTTTCTTCTTAACGGGAAAGAGCAAAAATTTCTTCACGCTTCTCCACTAAAGGCCGGGTTCCTTTTAGTGGG
>JAFTSK010000224.1 GCA_017467385.1 Bacteroidaceae bacterium | reverse complement strand
TGTTTCCGGCATTGTATCCATCCGTTTTTACATAAATCAAGTCATGTATATCTTCCATGATGCCATGTCCTAAAGAATTAAAGCTTTTCAATAAAACATTTTCTGTAGGAATAAGGTTCAAATCTTCCGATAAATCGGCTTTTACATCTACCATTGGACGAACCTGAAGCAAATAAAAGACTCCTGCCTTTTTCTGTTGATCCAAAGTTACCGCAAACTCAATTTCTACCGGTCGACGCATCTCACTCTGTCCATATTCCTGTACTAATTGCAGGATACGCGCCAACGGGAAAACCTCGTGTTGCAAGATGTTAGCAAAAGTAATGACTTTGCGGCCTCCCGGATAGATACCATCTCGAATGACCATATCATACGGATCGTAAGTTGAAGCAATGAATTGCAAAGCTCCGTCCTTATCGGCTTCCTTTACCGGTAGTTTCAACAAATTAAATCCATCATCCAACGAAAAGTTTTCTCCCATGTTCTTCAAATCGAGAGCATAAAACTGTGTCTGAGTTTCGCGCAAGGCTATCTCCATTTCACTGGTTTGAAGCACCTGCCCCGGATGATACGGACAAATTCTCAGCGTCAATCCCCCATCCACAATGTACTTACCTAATCCTAATGCAAGACTAACCGTACCTTCCTCTGCCTTTTCGTCTCCAATGGGATAATAGTTCAACGAACGCGCCACTCCAGATATAGAAGGATAGTAACGGTCTCTATATTGTTGTCCTACTACTTCCTGCAAGATAACCGCCATCTTTTCTTGGTCAATCACATTGCTTGTGGCTTGCATATAGGCCTTGCTATCTCGGTAAAATACCGATGCATATACCCCCTTAATGGCATCACTCAACATACGAAGCATTTCGTATTTATCCTCTAAATAAGGAATCATGTAAGTGGAATAGATGCCGGCAAACGGTTGATAATGGGAGTCTTCCAACAAGCTGGACGAACGAATGGCAATAGGCGACTTGACCACATTGAAAAATGCCAAGAAATCCTCCATCAAACGTTCCGGCAAACGGGCGCGAAGAAAAGCCTTCAATATGGTATCATCATCCACATCACTCAATGCCACCTGATACAAATTGTTGGAATCCATAAATTCATCAAAGATGTCCGTACAAAGTACCACTGTCTTAGGAATAGCAACAACCGCATTCTCAAACTCGCTGAATTCGGCATGACGTTTTACCATATTATCTATAAAAGCCAAACCACGCCCTTTTCCACCCAAAGAACCTTCACCGATACGAGCAAAGTTAGAATATCTATCGAAGCGGTCGCGCTGGAAAATAGCAACGACACCCTGGTTCTTCATCTTACGATATTTTACAATCGCTTCAAAAATGATTCTACGATGAGCATCAATGTCCTGATAATCCTCTACCGTTATCTGTTTCAAGAACTCTGCAGGTGGGAACATGGCTCGTGAATACATCCAACGAGATACGTGATTACGACTGATATGATACAACAACGATTCTTTTGGAATGGAGAAAATGATATTTTGCATCTCCTTTAGGTTACGTACCCTTGCCACCTCTTCCAATGTTTCCGGATTACGGAAAACAAAATCACCGAAACCGAAATTCTCGGAAACAATGTCGCGCAAGTCTACATTCATTTTCTTGGAGTTCTTGTCTACGAAACTTGCTTCATAACGCTTGGCGTAAACCTTGTTCTCTACTTCCGACGACTGCAATATCAACGGTAAGAAAGGATCACGTTTCCGAATCTCAGCCATCAATTTGATTCCTGCCATCGAGTCTGTGATACCTTCACGTGGATAACGGGCATCAGTAATTACCCCCAATACATTTTTCTCGTACCTATTATATAAGTGCATCGCTTCCTCATAGTTTCGGGCAAGTACAATCTTAGGACGTCCTCGCATACGCAAGGTTCGATGATGGGCATTTAAAGCTTCCGTTGCAAATTCACGACTCTGTTTCAACACAAACTTATAAAGGTTGGGAAGTACCGAAGAATAGAAACGAATAGAGTCTTCTACCAACAAAATCATTTGTACACCCACTTCTTTAATGTCATGCTCCAGATTCATCTTATCTTCTATCAATTTAATGATAGAAACCAACAAATCCGTATTTCCCAACCAACAGAAGACGTATTCAAAAATACTCAAATCTTCATGTTCCATACGGGCAGTAATTCCATGAGAGAAAGGAGTCAATACTACCAATGGGATATGACTGTACTTTTCTTTGATGCTCCGAGCAATATCAAACGTATCACTATTGTCTGTACCAGGCATGACAATAACCAAATCAAAGTTCATGTTTTTCAATTGTTTCCATGCCTCTTCTTCTGTAGATACTTGCGTAAAACGAGGAGGATAACGAAGACTGAGGTTCATGTATTCATTGAAAATCTTTTCGTCAATACGGCCGTCATCTTCCAACATAAACGCATCGTAAGGATTGGCAATCAACAAGACATTAAAGATACGTTTGGTCATCAAATTGACAAATGAAGTATCTTTAAAATATAACTGATTCAATTTTAGATTACTAAGCATATCACGTTTATTTAAACCTATACACAAAAGTCGGTATTATTATTGAAGTATGCAACAAAATACCGCCATAATTCACCAATAGGTTCCGAACAAGAAGTATCAAAAAGACAAAAGAAAAATTAACTTTTTATCACTTTCCTATCGAAAAAATCAGGAGAAATATTTGGCAGATTCCCACAAAATCATAACTTTGCATCAGAAATGAATAACATTTTGTCAAAACCTTAAATACTTTTTATTATGGATATTAATCAAATCATGGCTTCGTTGGAAGCTAAGCATCCTGGTGAATCCGAATACTTACAGGCTGTAAAGGAAGTATTACATTCCATTGAAGACATCTACAACCAGCATCCGGAATTTGAAAAGGCTTCTCTGATTGAAAGATTGGTAGAGCCAGACCGCATCTTTACATTTAAAGTGCCCTGGGTAGACGATAAAGGTAAAGTACAAGTTAACTTAGGTTATCGCGTACAATTCAACAACGCCATTGGCCCGTATAAAGGAGGTATCCGTTTCCACGCTTCTGTAAACCTTTCCATTTTGAAATTCTTAGGTTTTGAACAGACCTTTAAGAATGCATTAACTACTTTGCCAATGGGTGGCGGTAAGGGTGGTTCTGACTTCTCTCCACGTGGTAAGAGTGATGCAGAAGTTATGCGTTTCTGCCAAGCTTTCATGCTTGAATTATGGCGCCACGTTGGTCCGGACATGGACGTTCCGGCAGGCGACATCGGTGTTGGCGGTCGCGAAGTTGGTTACATGTTTGGCATGTACAAGAAATTGACTCGCGAATTTACCGGTACCTTTACAGGTAAAGGCCTTGAATTCGGTGGTTCTTTGATTCGCCCCGAAGCAACCGGTTTTGGTGGATTGTATTTTGTCAACCAGATGTTGAAAAATGCAGGACATGACATCAAGGGTAAGACAGTAGCTGTTTCTGGTTTCGGTAATGTGGCTTGGGGTGCTGTAACTAAGGCTACCGAACTCGGAGCTAAGGTTGTTACTATCTCCGGTCCTGATGGATACGTGTACGATCCGGACGGTATCAGTGGTGATAAGATTGATTATATGCTCGAACTTCGTGCATCAGGTAATGATATTGTAGCTCCATACGCTGAAAAGTATCCAAATGCTACATTCGTTCCAGGCCGTCGTCCCTGGGAAGTAAAGGTAGACATCGCTTTGCCTTGTGCAACTCAGAATGAATTGAATGGCGAGGATGCCATGAATTTGATTAACAACGGTACATTGTGTATCGGCGAAATCTCCAACATGGGATGTACGCCAGAAGCAATCGACGCATTCATTGCCCACAAGAAACTTTATGCACCGGGTAAGGCTGTAAACGCTGGTGGTGTAGCAACTTCCGGTTTGGAAATGAGCCAGAACGCCATGCATTTGAGTTGGAGTGCTGAAGAAGTAGACGAAAAGTTGCATGGTATTATGTTAGGTATCCACGCCCAATGCGTAAAATATGGAACAGAAGCCGACGGCTATATCAACTATGTTAAGGGTGCCAACATTGCCGGTTTCATGAAGGTAGCTCATGCTATGATGGCACAAGGCATCGTTTAAATGTAATAACAGCATTTAAAATATCTCATTTAGTTGCATTTGTATTTTGTATTGTAAGTTTTCATTGCCCGCCTGTGAAGGTGGGCAATGTTTTTATAAAAACTTCTTTCTTTTCTCATACTTTTTACCTACATTTGCCCCATCAACGAAAACGAGAATAATATGAATCATCTTAAAACTTTGGCACTATGCGTGCTTTCCGTCTTATACGCCTGTCATGAAATCCCTGACGTAAGTATTCAAAATACACCCGTTGTAAGTAATATCCATTCACGTACAGCTTCAGAAGTGTCAGTACTTCCGGAAGGTTCTACTGCCCTACTCAACGCAAGTGGTGGCCTGCAATTCACCAATGAAATACTGACTTTTTCCAATAATACATGGAAACATGACTTCCCTCTCGTCTGGGATGAATCTGTAAATGAAACTTTTATTACTGT
>JAFTSK010000223.1 GCA_017467385.1 Bacteroidaceae bacterium | reverse complement strand
TATATCTTTACTTAGTTGAACGTACTGCCGTTTACCTAAATCTGGAACTTCCTGCGTGAACTTCAAGACTTCTGTTTTGGCAATGGCACGTTTCTGAGTGCTTGTATCAAACTTGTTAATCTTGTAATCATCGAAAGGATAGTCTGACTTACGGGCACACTTGGCTTGAATTGCTTTGTTGTATGCACTACGGAGAGTACGGAACTGCAAACTGATAGTGGTTTCTTTGTTGTTCTTGGAGCGCATCCACTTTTCGTACTTCTTCAACCAATCAATATCTATGGCACAAAATGGAATATCCAACTTACCTTTGGTGAATTTCAGAAGTGAGTTGTAGGAACTTTTGTAGATGAGGCGATTTCCGCATTTGTTATCTGCTGCAAATTCTTCTATAAGTTCTTTGTAGAATGTAACTACGGTTTTCAACTCAAATTTATTACTGTCATTGTTAAGTAGGGTAGTAGTGGTATATTCTTTCTTTTCCGCATTAAGTTCTAAAACTCGATTCTGTATTTCTGCCAATTTATCATTGATGATTTTCTGGATAATCTCTTTGTTTGGGCAGTTTGGCTTGATTCTATTCTTCTTGATGTCCCAGAATTTAGGATGAATAGAAACACCTAAACTCTTGTATTGTCGCTTTCCATTCTTGGAAACTTGCAACATTAGCGGATTTTCGCCATTTTTTAAGGTCTTTGACCTGTAGCAAACTACTGAAAATGAGGCACTCATAAGTAAATTTCTGGTTTACATCTCGGTTTACATGCACCCCTAAAATCAGTCAAATTAAGAAGTTTCTGGATATATATAAAAGAAGAAACCTCGATAGTTAATTGCTTGACTATCAAGGTTTTTACTAAGAGCGGAAGACGGGGCTCAAACCCGCGACCCTCAGCTTGGAAGGCTAATGCTCTATCAACTGAGCTACTTCCGCAACTTTAAGTGGGCAAAGATGGATTCGAACCACCGAAGGCGTAAGCCAGCAGATTTACAGTCTGCCCCATTTGGCCACTCTGGTATTTGCCCGTTCGCTCTTGATTACTCACCTCTCTTCTTTCGTTGAGTAGGTTTGTTTCTCAATTGCGATGCAAAGGTACGGCTTTTTTTTGAATCCGCAAATGTTTCGACGATTTTTTTTCAAAAAAAGTGCTTTTTCTTCTTGAAAGGAGGAAAAATGCCGTTTATTTCTTCAATCGTTGCTTGAAATCAATCATCTTGATGGCGGTTACGGCACATTCGTCGCCTTTGTTGCCTAAACATCCACCGGCACGATCTTCGGCTTGCTGCATATTGTTGGTGGTAATCAAACCATATATTACAGGAATGTCGGTTGTGGCATTCAGGTGAGCGATGCCTTGGGTGGTTCCGGCACATACATAGTCGAAGTGTGGAGTGTCCCCACGGACTACGCAACCAATGGCTATTACTGCGTCTACCTTTCCGCTCTGAATCATTTGTGCGGAACCGAAGGTAAGTTCAAAGCTGCCCGGTACATGTTGTACCAAGATGTTTTCGTCTTTTGCGCCATGTGTCTTGAGGGTTTTTACAGCTCCGGCCAACAAAGCGCCGGTTATGTTATAGTTCCATTCGGATACTACGATGCCGAAACGCATGCCGGATGCATCGGGAACGGAGTTGAAATCGTAATCGCTGAGGTTGTGATAAGCTGTTGCCATAATATTAAGGTATTAAAAAAGTGTCATTCTGAACGGAGTGAAGAGTCTGTATGCATCATGTAGGTGTAAACAGATCCTTCGCGATGCTCAGGATGACACTTTAAGATAGTTCAAAAATAAGTTCTTTCTTACTTTGCGGAAGCACGTTCAATGTACTTGTCGATGTCCATAGACTGATAAGAATTGAAGTACTTGTCCTTGATAGTCTGGTAAGCGCTGACTGCTTCGCTGTTCTTACCCAACTTTTCGTAAATCTGACCAGCTTGAATCAAGTAGATTGGGCTCAATGCATGGCTGCTAGCCTTGTCTGCTGCCTTAACCAAAGTAGCTGCTGCCTTGTCGAGCTGACCCAACTGTGCATAGCAGTTACCCATAGTAGCCATCAATGCCGGGCTTACCAATTGGTCGTCTGCGCTGAACTTGTCGAGGTACTTCACTGCTTCTTCGTATTGGCCCAATTGTGCGTAGCAGATACCTGCATAAGCGTTTGCCAACTTGCCTGCGTCAGTACCGCTGAATTCGCTTGCCACCTTCAAGAGACCTGCGTAACCCAAGCTGTCACCGTTCAATGCCATTTCATAATTGTCTGCCATGAAATATTGTTCGCCTCTGAACAATGCTTCGCTAGCCTTCTTTTC
>JAFTSK010000222.1 GCA_017467385.1 Bacteroidaceae bacterium | reverse complement strand
CAGAGAAAATGCTTGATTTGATTGTAACGAAACGAATTAAAGGAAGCGATACACATTATAGATTTTGAGCAAAATAAACTCTGCTGACAAATAGTTGTACAGCATTGCATAACTCACTGAAAGGCAACCCTAATTAACAGCTGCGCAGGCTGCTGTGGAAGATAATCGTTAAGAATACTGATTATTAAGGATTTAGGCGGTAGGCTTTTCATTATCAAAGGCTTGCCGCCTATTACTTTAAATGAAAGTGCGTGCATTCTGCACGATAAATGAGCAGAATGAGCAGGTTTTGTTTACAAAAAGTTGTACGAAATTCAAGTTATCTGTTAGACAAAGCTAGAAGAATAAGCAATCAAAAGAAATAATAAATGACCTAACAGATCTATCAATGTATTTAACGATTACAATAAAAATTTAATAACCAATATATATAAGGTGATTTATATATTGGTTTTAAAAGCATCAAAATGATATGAAAAAAGCAATTTATTATATGGGATTATGTGTTCTGTGGATAATAGCATTATTCACATTGGCTTTTGTTTTAGTAATGTGCGGATTTATCCCTTTATCATTTGGGTGGGGAGCTGCATTAGGCAACAGTTGTGGACATCCACAATTATGGCTTATTGCAATTGGTCTTGTTTTGCTTCTACGACCTGTACTCTACAAAGCCATATTTAACGAACATAAATATTTCAAGAAAACAGTTGCAATAGTTATTATAACTTTGGGTATGTTATGGCTTGCTCTGAATTTAGGAGCAAGATTATATAATCAAGCTGTTCAAAAAGCTGTTTTGGAAAAACTTGAAGAAAATGAAAATGATATAATTGATTATATACCCGGAATGTTTGATGAACAAAAATAAATCCACTAACGCATTGTTGTATAACTATAATAGGTTGAAGAAACAAACGCTTGCTGTCTTAAAAAGATGGTGGATTCCTTTTACATTGATGATGTTACCAATATAACCTCCTTTTTGGTCTCTGGATGATTTATTATTGTTATTTGCTTATTAATTCAAAGTAAATATGAAGAAGTACATAAAAAGAGCCATTATTATTTGCTCGCTACTAGTATTGACAGGAATAGTTACAGCTATTACCTGTTATTCTATAGTGAAGTTTTCAGTAGCTGAAAGAATATATAATAAGGTAGAAGATATTCCTTACAATAAGGTAGCTCTCCTACTTGGTACTGCTCCAGTTACTCCCTATGGAGGACATAACCGATACTTTGATTACAGAATAGATGCAACAGCATCCCTATATAAGTCTGGCAAAATATCATATATCCTTGTTAGTGGTGATAATCACAAGAAAGGATATGATGAGCCAACTTGGATGAAAGAAGCATTGATGAAGCAGGGAGTACCTGAAAATGCCATCATCTTGGATTATGCAGGTTTCAGAACTTTAGATTCTGTAGTCAGAAGCAAGGAAATCTTTGGTCAAGAGAAAATAACCATTATCTCACAAGAATTTCATAATGAGAGAGCTGTTTATTTGGCTGAACATTATGGAATAGATGCTGTGGCTTTCAATGCCAAAGATGTAGAGCTTTTAAGAAAGAAGTTAAAGATAGCTATTTTCAGAGAAGCTCTTTCCAGAGTGAAGATGTTTATAGATATAGCAACAGGAAAGAAACCTAAGTTTCTTGGTGAAAAAATTGAGATAGGATAATGGATATATAGATTTTTACTATCAGAAGCTTCTGCCCATCAGAACGGAGTGAATCTCGAAGTGTCTTACATGCACGAGGAATGGGGATCGGGAAGAAATTAGCAGATTCTTTCCATCGTCCCCCCAAAAGGGATGATAATTGGGGAAGTTTAAAGTTTCTTCTCCAATAATCATTCAAATAGTTCCGAATGGCTACCCAATCTAACAGCTTCAATAATACCTGTATATTCGTCTATCCAAATTAGTAGAAAATCACCCTCAACATGACACTCCAAACAGCCTTTATAATTACCGATTAATTTATGGGCTTTATATTCAGAAGGTAGCTCTATTTCATTTTCAAGCATACGGAACACTTCCAACAATTTTTCAACCTTTTTCTTGTTATTCCGGTATTTCTTAAAATCTTTCTTGAACTGGGTACTGTATTTTATTGTTTTCATTCATCCAAAGACTTTAAGAAAGCATCATAAGAACTGGTGTCAATTGTTCCTGCATAATTACCTGAACGTGCATCCTCTATTGCCGCTTTAGTTTCTGCATTAGGTTCCCGATATGCTATTTCCATAAGAACACTTTCAACATAATTATTCAGACTACGATTGTCCTTCTTAGCCAAGACTTTCAATCTTTCAAGAAGATCTGTAGCCAGACGAAAAGCTGTCTGTTTCTTTTCTATAATTGCTTCCATAGTAATTGTTATTAGTTGCATCGCAAATATATAACATTTGTATAACACACACAATCAAACATACAAAATTAACTTTTGTTCATTCAAAAGACATTTTATGAACAACATATCAAAGGTACATTAGTCTCCTAACCCCATGTTAAAACAAGAAATAAGAGTATCTTTGTTCTACTCCTGAAATTCTCTTTGAAGAACGAACAAATTCTCTTTGTCGTTAACACTTTTCCTTCAAAGAAGATTTTTATTTTGTCTTGATGTATTTGTAAAAGCTGAAGAGGAATTGCCCGAAAAATCTGTAAGCATAAAATTGATGTAAACAAATCCTTCGCATTGCTCAGGATGACACAATGACGAGGAAGCTTAATTATAACAAAACCATAAGTGCATCAATGGGCATCGGCGAAATGCTTCGCAACCTTCCCTATACATACAACACTCTCTCCAAACCCTTCACCCCCTTCACCACCCCGATGGAATGAGGGAATAAATCACTTACTGTATCAGGCAAGGTGAATAGGGTGAAGGGTTGGTAAAGCATGTTATATGTATAGCATATACACTCATTTTCCTTTGACGGAAGGCTTAATGTTCTTTGGAGGAAGAGAGCTTCCTCCAAAGATTTTTTGATTGGAAAGTAAGGGATTTGAACGAATACGGAATCATTCCTTATTCAACCAGGTTTCGACCTTAGCTTTGATAAGCTGAAACTCAGCCTTCAAGTCGCAAGGTTGTTTTTGTCTTATCTTGTTCCAAACCAACGTGGTTGGTTCAATGACTAAGGAGGAGTCAGCAAACTGTAACGCCGGATATTCCTTCTGCTTGTCGACAATCGTTACCCAGTTCATGCCATCCATTTCATTTTCAAGAATGGTTCCAAAGGCCAATCCGATGTTTTCCCAAACATTCCGTTGGTCGGTTTTTAATTTACCCCCATCTATCAGCTTCTGAAGTTTCTCTATATCCGCTTCCTGCGAAGTAAAGTCTTTTGTCAAAGTCTTCTTGACGGTGGTCGATGCCCATTCAAAAGCGGCGTTCACCTCACCGATTTCAAGAACACGAATCGGAATAATTTCTTTTTCTTCTGTTCCTTTGCGTAGTTTTAAAGAACGGATAATTTCTTCTGCATAAGCCGGACTGTCGCCTTTGAATACAGTAAATGAACATTCTATACAAATGTTTCCTTTTCCCGTTACCCAAAAATGCGTGGTATATCGGTTGTTCTCTTCCTGAAAATCCTCGGCACAATAAGCACATTTCCATTCGCCTATTTTTACAATGGTAGAGTTCGGATTATTCTTCAGTTCATCATCTATACATTGAGAAGCATAGTCCGATGCTTTGTCTTTATAAGCAGAGATACGAAAATTGCCATTCCATTTGTTCGGATTATAGAACAAGAAGGATTCTTCCATATCTTCAAATTCCGACCACGTATCAGGATATTCCAACGAGAACCACCCTCCAGGAGAAATGTATTTCATGTGTTTTAAAGTTATGAGTTATAACTTATTTTACCCTCTTACTGCAATACTTTCAATCTCTACCAATGCACCCTTAGGAAGCGCTTTCACAGCAACTGCCGAACGTGCAGGGAAATCACTCTCAAAGTAAGTAGCATAAACTGCGTTCATTTCTGCAAACAATGACATGTCAGCCAAGAAAACGGTTGTTTTCACAATGTTGGCTGTGGTCAAACCGGCTTCTGCCAATACGTTTTTGATGTTTTCAAAACATTGGGTAGTCTGTTCGGTTACACCACCAGGAGCAAATTCACCGGTTGCCGGATCAACAGGAAGTTGACCGGAAAGGAAAATCATACCGTTCGCTTCGATAGCTTGACTATACGGCCCAATAGCAGCTGGAGCCTTTTCTGTAAAGATTACTTTTTTCATTTTCTTGTACATTATTAGATTATTAATTCAATTTGTTGGCTAAATTAGTGTACATTTTTTAGATAAGAAATAAAAAAAACACTTTTTTTAGCGAAGTTATCAAAAAAATATCTACTTTTGTACCCGTTGGTAAACATTCAACTACCATTTCCGGTTATTGTTTATTCAAACCTAACATTCCAAAGACAAACATTATTCCATTATTGACCGAATTTTAAGTGCTCGGTATGTTATGGATGTATGCAAAAATAAGAATTATCATTAATTTATATACTCTATGTATAACATTGTTCAATTAAACGACAAAGATTTGTCGGAATTACAGTCTATTGCCAAAGAGTTGGGAATAAAGAATGTAGAATCATTTAAAAAAGACCAATTGGTTTATAGCATCTTAGACGAACAGGCTATCGTCAACGCCACGAAAAAGGCTGCTGCCAATGATGGACAACCGCGTAAACGTTCACGTATCAGCGTGAAAAAGGAAGGCGATAAAGTATATACCGCTTCAAAGGACAAGGCGACTAAGTTGGAAGCAAAAACACCGGATATTCCTGCAAAGGTTTCCCCATTCAACGAACCAACGCCACAACCCGAATTGCCTCAAGCAGAACAGCCAGTTGCCGAAGTGAAGGACACTCCTACTCCGGAAGACAAACCTCAGCCTAAGAAACGTGGCCGTAAGTCGAATGCTCAAAAGGCCGCTGAAGCTGCCGCAAAACAAGCCGCCGAAGCACAAGCCAACGCAGAAGAAACCACCTCGAACGAAGCCACAGCTACCCCGACAGAATTGCCGGAAATCATATCAGTTGCCGCCACAGAAGACTTTATCGCCATCGAAGATTTGCCAAGTGAAAAGATAGAATTACCCAGCGAACTCATCGGCAAGTTTGAAGCAACCAAAGTAGAAGCTCCTGTAAACGAGAACAAAAACCAGCCACGCAACTTTAAGAATAACAACCAACGTAGAAACTTCAACGACCGTCAACAGAACAATCCGTCTCAGACAGAAAACGAACAACCGGAACCTATCCAGGAACGTCGTCCGGTAGAAAAGCCCTACGACTTTGACGGTATTCTCTCCGGTGTAGGTGTACTTGAAATTATGCCTGACGGATACGGGTTCTTACGTTCTTCAGACTATAACTATTTGTCTTCTCCAGACGATATTTACGTATCGCAATCTCAAATCAAGCTCTTCGGATTGAAGACCGGAGACGTAGTGGAAGGAACAATACGTCCACCAAAGGAAGGCGAAAAGTATTTCCCCTTAGTAAAGGTAAATAAAATAAACGGATTGGATCCGGCATTGGTTCGCGACCGCGTACCTTTCGACCACCTTACTCCGCTTTTCCCGGATGAAAAATTCCAGCTTTGCAAGGGCGATCCAACCGACAATCTTTCGGCTCGTGTAGTCGACCTCTTCTCTCCTATCGGTAAAGGTCAGCGTGCTTTGATTGTAGCGCAACCAAAGACGGGTAAAACCATATTGATGAAGGATATAGCTAATGCTATCGCCGCTAATCACCCGGAAGCCTACATGATTATGCTGCTTATCGACGAACGTCCGGAAGAAGTAACCGACATGGCGCGTAGTGTGAAAGCCGAAGTCATTGCTTCTACTTTTGATGAGCCGGCCGAACGCCACGTAAAGATTGCAGGTATTGTATTGGAAAAAGCAAAACGCATGGTAGAATGTGGTCATGATGTAGTAATTTTCCTTGACTCAATCACTCGTTTGGCACGTGCTTATAACACCGTATCTCCGGCATCCGGCAAGGTGCTTTCAGGGGGTGTGGATGCCAATGCTCTTCACAAACCGAAACGTTTCTTTGGTGCGGCAAGAAACATTGAAGGCGGTGGTTCATTGACCATCATTGCAACGGCTTTGATTGACACCGGTTCTAAGATGGACGAAGTAATCTTTGAAGAATTCAAGGGTACAGGTAACATGGAATTGCAGCTTGACCGCAACTTGAGTAACAAGCGCATCTTCCCGGCTGTTAATATTGTAGCTTCCAGCACTCGTCGTGATGATTTGTTGTTAGATAAGACCACTCTCGACAGAATGTGGATTCTCCGTAAATATTTGTCGGACATGAATCCGATAGAAGCAATGGATTTTGTCAAAGGACATTTGGAAAGTACGAAAAACAACGACGAATTCCTGATGAGTATGAATTCGTAAACAATAAAAAAAGAGGTTTCGTTTTGAAACCTCTTTTTTATGTATTAAAATGGTAAATCATCTTTTTCATCTCCTGCCGAGAAATCGACCGGAGCCGCGTTCATTGGAGGAAATGGCACATCGCTATTTGCCGGAGCCGGTTGCTGAGCCGCTACGCGTTCAACCTTCCATGCCCGGATACTATTGAACCAACGTCCCTGCCATTCGCGTGCATCAATATCGAACGAAACCGTAATTTCTTCGCCGATTTGAATATTAAACTGATTAATTTTATCTTCACCAAACACATCGAAACACATCTTTCTTGGATATTGGTCGTGAGTTTCGATTACATATTCTTGTACTTTCCAAGCATTTCCTGTCTTTGATACACCGCCTCTTGGTTCAAGTACGGCAATCACTTTCCCTGATAATTCCATATTCTATTTTTTTTAATGAGTTGCGAAAGTAATCTTTTTGTTTCAATGAAACTAATTTTTAGAGTTTTTTTTATCTTCTGTATACAATCTTTTTTGTAACTTTGGCAAATAATTGATTGATCATTTCGAATATAAATAAAATAAAAATATTACCTATGAAATTCATTGTTTCAAGTACTGGTTTATACAGTCATTTACAGGCCATCAGCCGCGTTATCAACTCAAAAAACTCATTGCCTATCCTTGAATGCTTCTTAATGGATTTGACTGACAATGCCGTTTCAATCACAGCGTCAGACAGTGAAACAACCCTCACTACTTCCATTGAAGTGAATGAATGTAACGGAAACGGACGTTTCGCCGTATCTTCCAAGACTATACTTGATGCTTTGAAGGAAATCCCGGAACAGCCATTGACTTTTGATGTAAACATGGAAAACTGGGAAATTCAAGTACAATACTTGAACGGTAAATTCAGTTTGATGGGAAGAAATGCCGATGAATATCCTGTCGTACCGGCTTTAGGAGAAGAAGTGGTAAAGGTTGAGATGTCGGCTCCGGTTATGATGACCGGTATTACCCGTTCTCTTTTTGCAACGGCCGATGACGAACTTCACCCGGTTTTAAACGGTATATTCTTCGATATTACTACAGAACACATTATCTTTGCGGCTTCGGACGGTTATAAACTGGTTCGCAACAAGACTTTTGCCGCAAAAGGAGATGAAAAAGCAGCCTTTATCTTACCTAAGAAGCCAGCTACTTTATTAAAGAATTTGCTTCCAAAGGAATCCGGTAATGTACAGGTTGCTTTCGATGGCCGCAATGCGGTGTTTACACTTGAGAACTACCAAATGACTTGCCGATTGATTGAAGGACGCTATCCGAATTACAATTCAGTAATTCCACAGAACAATCCGCACCGAGTGGTTATCGACCGTTTAGCCTTTATCAGTGCCTTGAAGCGTGTTTCTGTATTCTCTTCTGCATCAAGCAGTTTGATTAAGTTGCATTTGGAAAACAATAGTATTCAAATCTCTGCACAAGATGTTGACTTCTCTACATCTGCAGAAGAAACATTGTTGTGTCAGTACGAAGGCAATCCGATGAATATTGGATTCAGACCTACTTTCTTGATTGACATTTTTAATAATATTTCTTCACAAGAAGTAATTATGGAATTGGCTGATCCATCACGTGGAGGAGTGATTCTGCCGGCAGAACAAGAAGAAAACGAAGACTTGTTGATGCTGTTGATGCCAATGATGTTGAATGACTAATGAACTAAAGGATGAAACTGAATTTAAAGAACCCGTTGGTTTTCTTTGATTTGGAAACAACGGGAACCAATATCAACACAGACAGAATTGTAGAAATCTGTTACTTGAAAGTATATCCGAACGGCAATGAAGAAAGCAAGACATTGCGTATCAATCCGGAGATGCACATACCGGAAGCGTCTTCGGTCATTCATGGCATTTATGATGCGGATGTAGCGGATTGCCCTACTTTCAAGGATGTAGCCAAGAAGATTGCAGCCGATATTGAGGGCTGTGATTTGGCTGGTTTCAACTCCAACCGTTTTGATATTCCCGTATTGGCGGAAGAATTCTTGCGTGCTGGAGTGGATGTAGACTTGATGAAGCGTAAGTTTGTAGACGTACAAGTCATTTACCACAAGTTGGAACAACGTACCCTTTCGGCAGCCTACAAGTTCTATTGCGACAAGAACTTGGAAGATGCACATACGGCCGAAGCGGATACCCGAGCCACTTACGAGGTGTTGAAGGCACAACTTGACCGTTATCCGGAAGTGTTGGAAAACGACATCGCTTTCTTGTCAAACTATTCCAGCTTCAACAAGAATGTGGACTTTGCCGGACGCATAGTCTATAACGAACAAGGCGTGGAAATCTTCAACTTCGGCAAATATAAAGGTATGCCGGTGGCCGAGGTATTACGTAAAGACTTGGGCTATTACGGTTGGATTATGCAAGGAGATTTTACCTTGAACACCAAGAACGTATTGACCAAAATCCGACTTCGTGAAACAGGAATGTTGAAATGAATATGAAAGGAAAGAAAATAGTATTAGGTATAACCGGAAGCATAGCCGCCTACAAAGCGGCTATACTCATAAGGGGACTTATCAAGAAAGGGGCGGAAGTGCAGGTGGTCATCACTCCTTCCGGAAAGGAATTCATCACTCCAATTACCTTGTCGACCTTGACCAGCAAACCAGTCATCAGCGAGTTTTTCTCTCAACGCGATGGTACATGGCATAGTCATGTGGATTTGGGACTTTGGGCAGATGCGATGGTGATAGCTCCGGCTACGGCAAGCACCATCGGCAAGATGGCTCATGGCATAGCCGACAATATGCTGATTACAACTTATCTCTCCATGAAGGCTCCCGTTTTCGTGGCCCCGGCAATGGACTTGGATATGTTTGCCCATCCTTCCACACAGAAGAATTTGGAGATTCTCCGTTCGTATGGCAACCACATCATTGAACCGGCTTCGGGCGAATTGGCCAGTCATCTGGTAGGAAAAGGCCGCATGGAAGAACCGGAAAAGATTGTGGAAGTATTGGAGAATTTCTTTGCCCAACAGCAAGATTTACAAGGCAAGAAGGTGGTAATTACTGCCGGACCAACGTATGAAAAGATAGATCCGGTTCGCTTTATCGGCAACTATTCGTCTGGAAAAATGGGTTTTGCCTTAGCAGAAGAATGTGCTTCACGAGGGGCGGAAGTGGTGTTGGTCAGCGGTCCTGTTACGCTTCAGGTACATCATCCGAACATCAAACGAGTGGATGTGGAATCGGCACAACAAATGTATGAAGCGGCAAAAGAAGCCTTTGAAGATGCCCATGCAGGGATCCTTTGTGCGGCCGTAGCCGACTTTACTCCGGACATCGTAGCCGACCATAAAATCAAGCGGGAAAAGGATGATTTGGTTATCCGTCTGAAGCCTACTCAAGACATTGCCGCTTCGTTGGGTGCATCGAAGAAAGACGGACAGATATTAGTCGGATTTGCCCTTGAAACCAACGACGAAGAAGCGAACGCCAAAGGTAAGCTTGAACGTAAGAACTTTGATTTTATTGTTCTTAATTCCTTGAACGACAAGGGAGCAGGCTTCCGAGTTGACACCAATAAGATAACGATTATAGATAAGGTAAGCGAAACTCCCTATCCGCTGAAAGGCAAGGCGGAAGTGGCAAAAGACATCATCAACCGCTTGGCAGAGAGTTTCAAGAAATAAGGAATATGTTGCAATCCATTCACATACAAAACTATGCGTTGATTGAGAAGCTGGACATTGATTTCAAGTCGGGCTTTTCGGTCATCACCGGCGAAACGGGTGCAGGTAAGTCCATCATCTTGGGAGCCATCGGATTATTGTTAGGCCAACGGGCGGACATGAAGGCCATCAAGACAGGAGCCAACAAATGCGTGGTGGAAGCCCATTTCCGTATAGCTTCCTACCGTTTGGAGGATTTCTTTACCGAGAACGATTTGGAATACGATGCAGAAGAATGTATTTTGCGTCGGGAGCTTTATGCTTCGGGCAAGAGTCGGGCTTTCATCAATGACTCCCCCGCTCCCCTATCCCAAATGAAGGAGCTGGGAGAAAAGCTGATTGATGTACACAGTCAACACCAGAACTTGTTGCTCAATCGGGAAGACTTCCAACTAAAAGTCCTTGACATCTTGGCAAAAGCTGAAGAGGAATTGGAGAATTACTCTGCATCTTTTTCTAATTATCGGAAGGTCTCTGCCGAATTGGACAACTTCATCGCCCAAGCCGAGAAAAGCCGACAGGACGAAGACTACATCCGCTTTCAGGTAGAGCAATTGGAAGAAGCCAATTTGCAAGCCGGCGAACAGGAAGAATTGGAAGAAGAAGCCGAAACCTTGAGCCATGCCGAAGACATCAAGAGTGGTTTGTATAAGGCAGACCGACTGATTGCTTCGGACGATGTAACCTTGCTGTCCGTTGCTAAGGAATGTATGCAAACATTGCAGGGCGTGTCGAAAGTATATGCCCCGGCTCAGGAATGGATGAACCGCTTGAATAGTTGCTACATTGAGTTGAAGGATTTGGCTCATGAAATTGCCAATGCAGAAGAAAAGGTGGAGTTCAACCCCGCCCGATTGGAAGAGGTCAACGAACGTTTGAACTTGATTTATTCTTTACAACAGAAACATCATGTGTCATCGGTGGAAGAGTTGATTGGCATAGCAAACGAATTCCGAAGCAAGCTTGATGCCATCGTCTCTTTTGACGACCGTATTCAGGAGTTGGCCAACCAGAAGAAAGCTTTGTATGACGAAGTGGTTTCAAAAGCCAAAATCTTGACCAAGCTTCGTACAAAAGCTGCCGAAGGCATTGAACGTCAGATGTTGGCCTACTTGGTGCCATTGGGTATGCCGAATGTAAGGTTTGTGGTGGAACTTACCCATCGCAATGAGCCGAACGCCAAAGGAATGGACAATGTAAATTTCCTTTTTTCGGCCAACAAGAACGGGGCATTGCAACAGGTGGCTTCCATTGCATCGGGAGGAGAAATCGCCCGCGTCATGCTTTCGCTGAAGGCGTTGATTGCCGGTGCGGTCAAATTGCCAACCATCATCTTTGACGAGATAGACACAGGCGTATCAGGCTCTATCGCCGAGAAGATGGCCTTGATTATGTACGAAATGGGGCAGGCCAAACGCCAGGTTATCAGCATTACCCATCTTCCGCAGATAGCCGCCCGAGGTTCTGTACATTATAAGGTATATAAGGAAGATACGGAAACAGGAACCAATAGCTATATCCGACAACTGAGCCGGGAAGAGAGAATCAAAGAAATTGCCAATATGCTGAGTGGGGCTACGCTGACAGATGCCGCCCTGAACAATGCAAAGGCTTTACTAAATAACGAATCATTATGATGACAGAAAAGACAGAAATGATATTTGGCGTGCGTGCCGTAATCGAAGCGATACAAGCAGGAAAGGAAATTGACAAGATTCTTGTGAAGCGTGATATCCAAAGCGACCTTTCCAAAGAATTGTTTGCTGTTTTAAAGGGAACCTTGATTCCTGTACAACGAGTTCCGGTGGAACGTATCAATAAGATTACCCGTAAAAATCATCAAGGCGTAGTGGCTTTTATCTCGGCCATCACTTACCAGAAGACGGAAGATTTGGTGCCTTTCCTCTTTGAAGAAGGCAAGAACCCGTTGCTCATCATGCTCGACGGCATAACGGACGTGCGTAATTTCGGAGCCATCGCCCGTACTTGCGAGTGTGCCGGTGTAGACGGAATCATTATCCCTGCCAAGAACAGCGTGAGTGTAAATGCGGATGCTATCAAGACTTCGGCCGGAGCTTTGCACACATTGCCGGTTTGTAGAGAACAAAGCCTGACCAATACAATCAAGTTTCTGAAGGATAGCGGATTCAAGATTGTGGCCGCCACCGAAAAGGGCGACTACGATTACAGCAAAGCCGACTATCAGAATCCTACCTGTATCATCATGGGGGCAGAAGACAAAGGAGTATCCTACGAACATCTTGCCTTGTGCGACGAATGGATCAAGATTCCGATGAAGGGTACAATTGAATCGTTGAATGTTTCAGTAGCCGCCGGAGTGCTGATATACGAAGCTGTAAAACAACGTGGATTTACAAACGAAGAATAACCTAAATAAATGATTATAATGAAAAGAACACTTTGGATGCTTGCGTGTGCTTTATTTACCCAAATGGCAATAGCGCAAGAAACACCTAAATGGGCAGCTAATGCAAAGAAGGCTGTTTTTTCAATCGTAACCTACGATAAGGACAACAATATCAAAGGAACAGGAAACGGTTTCTATATTGATACAAAGGGAACTGCTTTGTCGGATTATTCTTTATTTGAAGGAGCAGAACGTGCTGTAATTATCAATGCCAATGGAAAAGAACTTCCGGTAGAGTTGATATTGGGAGCAAACTCCATGTACGATGTCGTTAAGTTTAAAACTCAAACAGACAAGAAACAAGTTAGTTTGAAGGTGGCTTCTCAACCGGCTAAAGAAGGAGAATCTGTGTATTTACTCCCCTATTCCACCCAGAAAGAAGCAACTCTCCAGAAAGGCAATATCCTGAATGTAGACAGCATTGGCAATAACTCCTTCTATTATACCCTTCAAATGAAGACGGGCGAAAAGATGGTTAGCTGTCCTATTATGAATGTGAATGGCGAAGTCGTAGGAATGATTCAGAAAAATGCTTCCGAAGAAAGCGATGAAAGTTATGCGATTGCTGGCAACTACGGCCAATCTTTAGCCATCTCAGCCTTATCCTTCAACGATGATGCTTTAAATAAAATTGGAATTAAAAAGGCACTTCCTGATACAGAAGAACAAGCATTGGTATATCTATACATGTCATCTGAACAATTGGATGAAAAGAGTTATTCTACCTTATTAAATGATTTCATTCAGCAATATCCGAACAATCACGAAGGCTATATCCGTCGGGCTACCCAATATGTATATGGAAACGATGCCTCCCAATATCCTTTAGCCGATGAAGACATTAAGAAAGCAATGGAATTGGCTTCCAATAAGGAAGAGGCTAAATTTCAAGTGGCTAAGGCTATTTACACTTACGCCATATCATTGGAAGGCAAAGAAGGTTATTCGGAATGGAACTACGAAAGAGCTTTAAACATTGTTCGTGAAGCCATACAAGCAAACAATCAACCAATATATAGCCAATTGGAAGGGGATATTCTTTATGCCCAAAAGAAATATGCGGATGCTTATAACTGCTATGACAGAGTAAACAAGAGTCCTTTGGCTTCTACAGCAACTTTCTATTCTGCAGCTAAAGCCAAGCAATTCTCAGAAGGTTCGGACATTAATGAAGTTCTCGCTTTAATGGATAGTGCCATTGTACGCTTGAACAAGCCTTATTTATCAGAGGCGGCTCCGTATTTCTACGAACGTGCCGAACTCCATACACAAGCCAAGAAGTTCCGGGAAGCTGTTGTCGACTATAACACTTTCTACAAGGCTGTTTCGGGCGACGTAAATGCCCTATTCTACTATCAACGTGAACAAGTTGAAATGCAATGTAGAATGTACCAACAAGCATTGGACGACATCAACAAAGCCGTTGAGCTTAGTGCTGACGATGAAATTCTGTGGGTAGAAAAAGGTGTTGTACATTTGCGTGTAAACCAAATTGATGAAGCCATTACAGCTCTTGAGAAAGCTGTTTCTCTCAACGCGGAATATGCAGCGGCCTATCGTATGTTGGGTTATTGCCAGGCAAAGAAAGGCATGAAAAAAGAAGCCAAAGCCAACTATGAAAAAGCCAAAGCCTTAGGAGATACGGTTGTTGAGCAGTTAATTGAAAAACTATAATAGAAAGAGGGTGCAAAAACACCCTCTTTTTATTTTACCCGAAGAAGTAAAGCCTTCTTTGATTCATTCGTTATCTTGAAACGTTCGTCGATGCGTTCGTTTATCAACCAGACGATTTTATCCTCACTACAAACCACATATTGCCTTTCCTTCTCGAATAGTGAGAATTTTCGGTCAGTCAGATAATCGCTAATCATTTTCTTTCCTTTCATGCCAAAGGGAATAAACTTATCTCCCTTCTGCCACTTTCTGATGATTAAAGGATGTACCACCTTATCTACATCCAAGCAAGCTATGTGTTTGTCCTTAGGCAAGTGAAAATCAGAGGTAATTTCTATCAGTTCGATGCTGAGTTCGGGTGTTTCATCTATGGAATCCTTCGGCTGAAGCACCAAATACTCACGATCACGCAACAATTCCCATTCCAATGACAAGAAACGTTTTCCGGATTGCTCCTGCTTCAAACAATGATAGATGTCTTTAATTTGAGTAGCATTGAAACCTTTGGAAGACAACCATTCATGAATAAGGGAAAGCGGAGCCACATCGTCTGTAATGTCTTGAATAGAAATACGTTGAACATGGTTTCCCATCTTTTCTACCTTCTGTTTCAAGACAGATGTTCGATCTCGATGGTAGATAGCGGCAACTTCAGCTAATCTACCGGCTATTTCATCAATACTTTCAGCAATGGAAGGATTGACAGACTGCATCAAAGGAAGCAAATTCAGACGGATTTTATTGCGTAAATATTCATCTTGAAGGTTCGTGCTATCCGTAACATACTCCTGATTCAAATGAGCCAAATAATCTAAAATAGCTGCTCGGCTGGTAGCCAATAAAGGACGTACAATGCAACCATTCTTGGGGCGGATACCTTTCAAACCATTGATTCCTGTTCCTCGAATAAGGTTCAGCAGAAAGGTTTCTACATTGTCGTCCCGATGATGGGCGACGGCTATGACCGTTGCACCGATTTCTGTTCTCACTTTCTCAAACCATTCGTAACGAAGCTCCCGAGCTGCCATTTCGATGGATATATGCTTTTCTGTAGCGTATGCTTTCGTATCAAAATGAATGACATGCAAGGGGATTTCCAACGATTGACAGAGGCTTCGTACAAACACTTCATCCCTATCGGATTCCTTTCCTCGCAGATGGAAGTTGCAATGGGCACATTCGCAGGTATAGCCCCCTTCTATAAGTACACGAAGCAAGGCAACCGAATCGGCTCCACCACTCAAGGCAACTAAAATTTTGTCTGCCGGAGTAAAAAGTTGTTGTTCTTTAATGAAACGCTGGATTTGATGCTTGTATGATTTCATAGCAATATTGCATAAAAAAAGTGGATGCGTATCTTACACACCCACTTTATAATTTGAGGCGGAAGCTGGGGGATTCGAACCCCCGGTACGGTTACCCGTACGTCAGTTTAGCAAACTGGTGGTTTCAGCCACTCACCCAAACTTCCTTCCTTTCGAGGTTCCTGGCGGATTCGAACCGCCGTACACGGTTTTGCAGACCGCTGACTAAGCCACTCATCCAAGGAACCAACTTTGTTTGCTATCGTTGTTTCTCGATTGCGGTTGCAAAGGTACAACTATTTTTTGATTCCGCAAGCATTTCCAAGAATTTTTTCGATGAAATCGCTACTTTTTTTCACTTGGGCAGGTTTTATGAGATGTTTTACATCCGCAAGGACATCCGTCGCAAGGATTGTTTTTCTTCTTTATTCGGTTGAAGCAGAGGATGGTGCGGCGTATTACCCACACTAAACACACCAACATTACAATGCCAACAACTATTTCTTGTTCCTTCATGCCTTTAAAACATTTTATCCATACAAACGGTTCAACTTACAAGAATTTTCCAAGCTGATTGACCACAAAGGCAACTATCCATGCCAACGAAGTGGTGTAACATGCGGCAAACAACGCCCATTTCCAACTACCCGATTCTTGTTTGATAGCCACAATCGTAGCAATGCAGGGGAAATAAATCAAGACGAAAAGCATGTAACCTAATGCCACTATCGGCGTAATGGGAATACGATCGGACAAGTTGACACTTTCAATGTCTTCTTCATTAGTATAAAGCACCCCAAGCGTACTTACTACCAATTCTTTAGCTCCCACACCCGAAATCAATCCAATGCCCAACTTCCAGTCGAATCCCAACGGTTCGATGACCGGCTCAATGGCCTTGCCTATCTGTCCGATGTAAGAATTTTCTTGTTGTTCAGCCACCGTTTCGTAAGCATTGTGATTGGGATAATAGCCCAAAAACCAGATAATAATGGAAGCTATCATGATAATTCCCCCCATTTTCTTGAGGTATTGTGCTCCTTTTTCCCAAGTATGACGCAAGATGGCCTTAGCCGTCGGAATACGGTATGGAGGAAGCTCCATCACAAACGGTGTATCGTCTCCCTTGACCAAGAATCGGCTGAAAAGGCGTGCCATGAGTACAGCCAAGAGAATGCCAATGGCATAAATGGCCAATAAAACAAAGCTTCCAGATTTCGGGAAGAAAGCTCCTATCAACACCAAATAGATGGGCAGACGCGCACTACAAGACATCAGCGGATTGACCAACATCGTGATGAGCCGACATTTGCGGTCTTCAATCATCCTCGAAGCCATGATAGCCGGCACATTGCAGCCAAAGCCCATAATAAGCGGAATGAACGACTTGCCATGCAACCCCATACGGTGCATTATCTTATCCATGATGAAGGCGGCTCGTGCCATATAGCCGGAATCTTCCAGCAAGGAAATAAAGAAATACAATATCAGGATGTTGGGCAAGAAGACGATGACACCTCCTACTCCACCAATGATGCCGTCGATAATCATGTCCTTCAACGGCCCTTCGGCCATGTTATTGCCCACCAAATTGCCAATTTGTTCCACCAGCCATTCAATCCCCATCATCGGATATTCGCCCAAGACAAATGTACCTTCAAACATGATATAAAGGAAGAGAAAGAAGATGGGATAACCCCAAATGCGATGCGTAACAATGCTGTCAATCACTCGGGTGGTCTGCTCCTTCTCCAAATGATTGTCTGTAAAAGTCTCTTTCAAGGCTCCGCTGATGAAGCCGTATTTGGCATTTGTGATGGCCTGCTCACAATCCTCGTCCATCGCCAAGCTGATGTTGGCGGCTTCCTTGTCTCGCGTTTTCAAGATTTCTTCTCCATTGGGAAGTTCGCGGATAATCCGTTCAATATCTTTGTCATTTTCCAATAGTTTGATAGCCAAGAAACGAGTGGAATATTTATAGCGGATAAGCTCGTTTTCCCGAATGATCTTCTGAATTTCCCCAATGCTCTTTTCAATGCTCGGGCCATGATTCACATGGATATGACGGAAAAAGCCTTGCTTTCCATAATGGCCTTCCGGCACGAAGTCTTTATGCCAATTTTCCAAGTCGTCCATGACTTCCGAACGCACGTTCTTCTTAACATTTTTCGTTACAAAGTCGCTTCCTTCGTAGATTTCAATGATGATGTGAAAAAGCTTGTCAATCCCTTCTGCACGCCGGCATACGGTAGGCACCATCGGCACACCAAAAAGTTCGCTTAGTTTCTCATAATCCAACTGGTTGCCACTGGCCTGAAGCTCGTCGTACATGTTGAGGGCAATGACCAAACGCACATTCATATCAATGAGTTGGGTGGTCAGGTAGAGATTACGTTCCAAGTTTGAAGCATCCACCACATTGATAATCACGTCGGGAGTCTCCTCGATGATGTGCTTGCGGACATAAATTTCTTCGGGAGAATAGGCCGAAAGTGAGTATGTTCCGGGAAGGTCGACAATGCGAAAATGATAGCCTTGAAAGTCGAAATAACCCTCTTTGGCATCCACCGTAACGCCGCTATAATTGCCCACATGCTCATGCGAACCGCTGGCGATGTTGAACAATGAGGTCTTTCCACAATTCGGATTTCCCACCAATGCCACGTTGATGGTGCGTCGTTTGCCTTGTGCGGCCTCTTTCATCTGCTTCTCTGTCAAAGGAATATCTTCTGCAAATGGTGCATGAAAAGTGGGTTGGATCAAGACTCTGGCTTCCTCTTCGCTGATGACCTCAATCATCTCGGCTTCTTGTCGGCGAAGGGAAATCTCATAGCCCATGATTTTATATTTGATGGGATCTTTCAACGGTGCATTCAGCACCACTTCAACGGTCTTTCCTTTAATAAAACCCATTTCAACGATGCGTTTACGGAAGCCGCCATGTCCTAATACCTTGACTATTACCCCTTTTTCTCCTGTTTTCAGTTCTGAAAGTCTCATAACTTCTATTTTATCCTTGCAAAGATACATAATTATATGGAATGCGAGAAAATTGTTTAGATGTATTTTAAATAATACCTACTTTTAGGTATTAGGAAAAGACAATGTATTACAGTTATTACAGTTATACAGTTTCTTTTTTTGATAAAAATACTTGAATAGATATTTATAACTATATATAATAATATATTATATATAGTTATATTATTTTTTCATAAGGGATATAATGGAAAAAACATCTGTATAACTGTAATAACTGTAATACTTGCCCTTACAACCTCTTCATCTTTTCCACAAAAGCCTTTCATCTTTTTTAAAAAGCTCTTGAAAATTGTTAAGTAAGTTATTGGAAGTCCGAATAGGTTTT
>JAFTSK010000221.1 GCA_017467385.1 Bacteroidaceae bacterium | reverse complement strand
GGACGGCCTCTGTCTTGGCTCCTGTAATGATAGCCACCACTAAGCCACATTTTACGGCCAGTTGAAGCGCATAACCATCCTTGATGTTGACCGAACGCATCGGCTCTCCGTTAGGATGCATTGAAATGGTTTCGGCACTCAGCACACCGTCCACATCAAAAAGAAGCGCCTTAATCTTCTTCAAATCATAATTTATCATATTGTTTGGATATTTTTACTTATTATTTCATACAATTCCCGTAATTGAGGCTCCTCGGACAATAGTTCGAGATGCTTGTTCATTACATTGGCATCCCGACGAACGGCAGGCCCTGTTTGCGCTTCTTTCGGCTCCAACTGATGCACTTTGCGAGCCGTTTCATCAATCAACGGCAACATAGATTCAAAAGGCATACCATATTTATTCAGCAAAGAAGCACTCAAAGCATACATGTGATTGGCAAAATTACATGCAAAGACGGCCGCCACATGCAAAGACATCCGTTGTTCAGAGTTGGCTTCATACACCTTAGCGCCAAGAGAAGAAGCAAGCTCTTTCAACATTTCCAAGTCAGCCTTTTCATTGGCTTCCACAAAAAAAGAAACTGTGCTGAAATCCATCTCCCGCTGCTTGCTAAAGGTTTGCATCGGATAAAGTACGCCATGTCGAGGAGCTATTCCTTCCCACACATTCATCGGCATACTTCCGGCCGTATGAACAAAAAGTGCCTTCTCTTTTCCTTTCACAACAATAGGGAGCAATGAAGATAACACATCATCCTTCACAGAAACAATGTAAAGGTCGGCCTCCTCACAAAGTTGGCTCAAGTCTGTGGTGTAAGGCACGTTCAACCGTCCGGCCAATGTCGAAGCCGAAGCCTCTGTACGACTATACACTTGTGCCACCTCATGCCCGGCCTTTTGCAAAGCCACTCCTAAATGAGTGGCTACATTGCCGGCTCCTATCAGCACAACGCGCTTACTTTCCACCATACTTGTTGAGATGTATTTTCTCCCATTGCAAATGTTCTTCATTGAACGGCTTTCGTTCCATACCTTTATGTCCAATAGCCACAATGCTCAACACCTGAAGTTGTAAAAGAATATCCAACACATCGTGTACGAATTCTCCCGATGGAGTGCCGTCGGCCGTAAAGCGTTCACGCACTTGAATCCAACAACTTCCCAATCCTAAATCTTCGGCTTGCAACTGAATCATCAAAGAAGCAATGGCAGCATCTTCAATCCATACATCGCTGGCCAATGGATCGGCCAAGACCACCACCGCCATCGCTGCATTAGCTAAGAAAGAAGCTCCCATTTCTTTACAGAAAGAAAGTTTCTTCAACGTTTCCTTGTCGTCCACAACCACAAATTGCCAACAATTAGACCGTTTGGAAGAGGGCGACATTAAAGCCGCTTTCAACAAAGTCACCACTTCATCCTGAGTCAATTCCTGTTCTGTGAACTTCCTCATGCTTCGTCTGTTCTTTATTAAATCACTAAAATGCTCCATAAATTATCTTTTTATTATCCTTTATTCATTATATAATAGGAGAAAGAACCCCCAATTTCAAGGCATGAAATTATTTTCTCTACAAATATATAATTTGAATGTGGAATGATAAACAAAAAAAAGTAAATTTGCATCAAATTATGCCTATTCGGTTGACGACATACAAGAAAGGAAGCATTATTCCCTCTTTGCCTGGGAATATACTCACCCACTCCACAGAGTTGTTTCATGTGTACGAACAAACACCGGGATATGAACCGATCTTAATCATCGCCTCACAAGAAGAACGCCCTGTGGCCAAACTGCTTGCGGTCATCAGACGAAGTGTACGCCTTTTCCCGCCGGCTCTCATCAAGCGATGTGAAGTCTATGGCAATGGAGAATATTTCGACGAACAGATAAACAAGGAAGAGTTATTTGGAATGATCTTAGAACACCTGACCAAAGATGTTCTAAACAATAGTTTTCTTATTGAATTCCGAAACATAAGCACTCCGCTGTTTGCCTACAAATATTTCAGAAAAAACAACTATTTCCCCATCAATTGGATTCGCGTATATAATTCGTTACATAGTCTTTCTCCACAAGAACGATTGGACAGTTCTCGCAAACGCCAAATTAACAAAGCCATCCGATTAGGAGCCTATACTTGCATTGCCCAGAAGGAAGAAGAAATTGCTGTGTTTCTGCAAATTCTCAAAAGGAATTATTCTTCCAAAATACGGAAACACTTTCCAGATTTGAAGTTATTCAAGCTTCTTACCCAGTTGTATCCTGAGAAAGAAGTGGCCAAAGTCTTTTTAGTCAAGTATAAAGAGAAAATTATCGGTGGCTCTTTTTGCATGTTTTCCGACAGCCATGCTTATCTTTGCTTTTGGGGAAGTCTGCGGAAAACATACGCCCGTTTTTCTCCAGGCGTTATGGCCATTTGGGCGGCTATCACTTATTCATACGAGAAGGGCTATCAACATTTTGAATTTACCGATGCCGGACTTCCATTCAAGAAAATAGGTTATCGCAATTTCATTCTTCGATTCGGTGGAAAACAAGTCAGCACTCGACGCTGGTTTCGCTTCCGATGGGGATGGTTGAATAAATTGGCTACGTGGTTATATCAATAAATGTATCACCTTATATATAAAGGAAAGGTAGACATGAAATATAGTAAACTTTTATTAATCATTATAATGATTGTTTCTTTAGGAGGAGCTTGCCAAAGAAAACCACAAGAACAATCAATGAAAGAATTTATAAGTACATTCATCCAAAAATATCCGAAAGCCACTTTGCAAGATTTTTACAAAGGAGGGTTTCAAGATGTGTTTGGCCCAGCCCATCTGCTTACCAATCGCGAATCGGTGAAAAGCTACATCGTACACGAACTAAATACAGCCCAATCCTTTGAAGCTTCCTATTATGAGCCTTGTAGTTGGAAAGGAAATTTTTATCGAGTAAACTTGTCTGTTATCCGAGATGGGAAGGTTTCGATGGATGAGTTTATTGACGCATTTATGGGAAGTGCCAACGGCATAGATACAACGCTTACCCAATCGTGGATAGAAGAATGGAATCAGATTCAACAAGCCGTTCGTGCTACCCTGCCCAATTTGAAAGGATACGAGGAAGACTCCATCCATCTGTCTCGCCTTTTAAAAGAAGGGAAATACGTTGTACACCATAGCCGTATATTCAACGCAACTTATCATCCGCATTATCGCATCATACGGAAAGACCTTTTTGATAAAATAATTTTACCAAAGCTAAAATGAAACGTATCATACTTATCACCGGAGGAGCCCGTTCCGGGAAGAGTTCATATGCCGAGAATTTGGCATTGAGCCTCTCCCCCAACCCTATCTATATGGCCACCGCCCATGTGTGGGATGAAGAATTCCGACAACGGGTTATCCGCCATCAGCAAGCAAGAGGTCTGGAATGGACAAACATCGAAGAAGAAAAGGAGTTGAGCAAACATTCCGTTGCGGGAAAGGTCGTGCTGATAGATTGCATCACATTGTGGTGTACAAACTTTTTCTACGAATCACAAGGAAAAGTCAGTCAGGCATTGGAAGCCATCCAACAAGAGTTCGACCGCTTTACCCATCAGGAAGCCACCTTTATATTCGTTACAAACGAGATAGGCATGGGCGGCACATCCGAGAACGAATTACAACGAAAATTTACAGACATGCAAGGATGGATGAACCAATATGTGGCCGCACGTGCTGATGAAGTGATTCTAATGGTTTGTGGAATCCCTATGAGAATAAAATAAAAGATGAAGAGCTTTTCAATAAAAGAACTTGAGTTTTCCCTTCAAACGCCTTTACGTTTGAAGATAGACAACCTGACTAAGCCGAAAGGTTCGTTGGGAAGGCTCGAAGAATTAGCCCTACAAGTTGGCTTGATTCAGCAGACACTCTCCCCTTCTCTGAAGCATCCGCAGAACATTATCTTTTGCGGCGATCATGGCATTGAGGCCGAAGGAGTAAGCGTCTCTCCCCGCGAAGTAACTTGGCAACAGACACTTCATTTCACGCAAGGGAATGGCGGAGTAAACTTTCTCTGCCGCCAACATGGATTTGAGTTGAAGGTGGTAGATGCCGGCGTAGACTACGACCTGCCAACTGACCGAGGCATCATCGACCGAAAAATCCGCAAAGGCACACGCAATTTCTTATACGAGGCCGCCATGACCGAAGAAGAAATGAACCTCTGCATCGAACGGGGAGCAGAAATCGTTCGGCAATGCCATGAAGAAGGAAGCAATGTTTTGAGCTTTGGCGAAATGGGAATCGGGAACACCTCGGCCTCTTCACTTTGGATGACTTGTCTGACCGGGATTCCATTGCTTCAATGTGTGGGAGCCGGAAGTGGTCTTTCCAACGAAGGCATCCGACATAAATACAAGGTATTGAAACGGGCTTTGGAAAACTATTGGGGAGATGGTTCGGCAATGGATGTCATGCGTTATTTCGGAGGCTATGAAATGGTTATGGCTGTAGGTGCAATGCTTCAAGCCGCCGAACTGAGGATGATTATCCTGGTTGACGGATTTATCATGACGAACTGTATCTTGGCCGCAAGCAAGCTATATCCCGAAGTGTTGTCGTATGCCATATTCGGACATTGCGGCGATGAATCCGGCCATCGGTTAGTGCTTGATGCCCTGAATGCCAATCCCCTCCTGAACTTAGGTCTGCGATTGGGAGAAGGAACAGGAGCCATTTGTGCCTATCCGATTTTGGATTCGGCCGTCAGAATGATTAACGAGATGGATAGCTTTGGAGATGCGTCTATCACTAAATACTTTTAAGCCATGAACCTGTTAGCTGCGTTTATCTTTTTTACCCGCCTACCTTTCTGGCGGCTGAAGGATGTTCCTTCGGATTGTTTCAAGCATGTAGTTCCCTACTGGCCGATGGTAGGGTGGCTTACGGGAGGAATCATGGTCGGCGTGCTATGGTTGGGCAGTCATGTTTTTCCCGTTTCGATGGCTTGGATGCTGGCGATTGTAGTTCGCTTGCTCATAACAGGATGCTTGCACGAAGATGGTCTGGCCGATTTCCTTGACGGATTCGGCGGAGGAAGCACCCGCGAACGGACATTGACCATTATGAAGGATTCGCACATCGGAACGTATGGAGTCATCGGATTGATTGTCTATTTCTTACTGATGATGCAAATAGGACACCTTCCTTTGCCTACCCTTTGCTTATTGGCTTTTTGCGGCGATTGCTGGAGCAAGTTCTGTGCCGCCCAAATCATCAACTTCCTGCCATACGCCCGCAAGGAAGAAGAAAGTAAAGCTCAAGTGGTATATCATCAAATGAATTGCAAAGAATTTATCTGTTGTTTGATTGGTGGTTTGCCCTCTTTATTGCTTCTACCCATGAAACTATGGTTGTCTTTGGTCGGATCATATTTGGTTTCAGCCTACCTTATCCGTCTGATGAAACGCCGTCTGCAAGGATATACAGGAGATTGTTGTGGAGCTACCTTCTTGTTATGCGAATTAGCTTTTTATCTCATTGGATTCATAATCATCTATTATTAATCAACTTTTTTTATGGAAATTATTCTTATTCGTCATACTTCCGTTGATGTTCTGCCAGGCACTTGCTACGGCCAAACCGACGTACCTCTGAAACCAACATTTGAACAGGAAGCCGCTGTAACTTCCGAGAACTTGAAAACCTATCTTCCATTCGACAAAGTGTACACCAGTCCTTTGAGCCGTTGCACCCGACTGGCTGCTTATTGCGGCTACCCCGACGCACAACGAGAGCCACGCATCATGGAGCTAAACTTTGGAGACTGGGAGATGAAGACTTTCACACAAATCAATGATTCTCGTCTGCAAGAATGGTTTGACGACTATTTGCATGTTCCTGCCACTAACGGCGAATCGTTTGCCATGCAATACGAACGTATCAGCCAGTTTTTAAATGAGTTGAAAGCCATGCCTTACCATCGGGTGGCTGTGTTTGCTCATGGCGGCGTATTAATTTGCAGCCAGATTTATGCCGGACTTCTAAAGCCTGAAGAAGCCTTCACAGCTTTAACTCCATACGGTGGAATTATCAGTATAAATATTTAACGGCAAGCACAATCAACAACATCCCGATTTCCGCTAAACGGTTGATACGAACAGCAATACGCATGTCTTCTGTAGTCAATGGACGATCGTTGCTTCCAATAAATGGTTTCCATACTTCTTGACCGAAATAATTATGCGATCCCCCGAAACGACAGTTGAGAATACCTGCTAAAGCCGCCTCAGGATAGCCGGAATTTGGACTGGCGTGCTGGTTTCCATATCTCCCAACAAAGGAAAACAAAGAAAGTTTTCCGGAAGCCACAACCATCAGCAAGGCTGTCAATCGGGCGGGAATGTAATTGGCAACATCGTCCAAACGGGCTGCCCAACAACCAAATTCCTTGTATCTTTCGTTGCGGTAGCCAATCATAGAGTCGAGAGTATTAACCATCTTATAAGCCAACATGCCAGGTACTCCCAACAACGCATACCAGAATAAGGGAGCAATCACACCATCACTCAGATTCTCTGCAAGGGTTTCAAGAGCTGCCGTCCGTATCTCCTGTGCTGACAATTCGGTTGTGTCTCTTCCCACAATACGGGCTACTTGACGACGGCCTTCTTCCAACGAACGGTCAACGGTTCTAAACACCTCTTTTACCTCACGAATCAAAGTTGTTCCCGCCAAACAATAAAAAATCAACAGAATATTGACACCCATCCACAACCAACCGGAAAGAAAACTTAACAACCAGCCGACCACCACATAAACACCCACCACCAAACAGAGAGCTAAAATCGCCCCCTTTAATTTGCGGTGCATACCCTTATTCAAAACACGTTCGCCCTTTGAGATGAGTTTTCCAAAGCCTACCACCGGATGAGGCAACCATCTCGGATCGCCCAAACAAAGGTCTAATATCCAAGCTATCAGTATTTCTATCATTCTTCTAACCAACTTTTAATTGCCGAAACCAACTTGTCGTTCTCTTCCGGAGTTTGCGTTGCTATACGGAAAAACCGTTCGTCCAGCCCCTCGAAATTGGATGCGTCACGAATCAGTATACCATGTTCTTCCGCCAAATAGGTTTTCAAAGCCGAAGCCTTGCCCATACGAAGACACACCAACATAAAATGAGTGTCTGTATTCCATACATCAACCGCCCCTGACGCCTGCAAGTTTTCTCGTAAACGGTTTGTTTCTTTAAGATAACTTGCCACATCCAACGGAGCTTCTTCAGTATGTTCCAACAAATACAAACCGGCACAAACAGCCAATTGATTGACTGACCAGGGCATACGGTTAGCCCGTAAACGGCTAAGCAAGCCGGCACACCCCGTAATGTACCCCAATCGCAACCCCGGCATAGCATAACGTTTTGTCATGGAATGTAGCAACAATACATTCGGTAGCGAAGCAGCCTCAGACGCTGATAACAGCGGACACAAAGTAAAGTATTCATACGACTGGTCAATTACAAAACATACTTGCGGATTCTTCCGTATCATTTTCTCCAACCGTTGCTTGTCCTCCATCTTTCCCGTCGGATTGTTGGGATTACACAACCAAAGCATTCGGATTTCCGAAGAGAGGCGATAATCTTCCTTCTCCTCCGGAAGCCGATAAATACCCCTTACCTGATGTCCATGCATCCGACAAGCATCAGCATACTCACTAAAAGTAGGTTGATATATAGCAGTAAATGTGCCACGAAATGTTTGTGCTATGAGATAGATGGCTTCTGTTGCCCCATTGGTAACACATACTTCATCTGACCGTAAACGAAAATGTTCTGCCAACGCCTTCTCCAATGTATAAGGCTGAGGTTCAGGATAATGTCCTATCTCATCCATGCTTTCACATAAATATTGCTTCAAGCCTCTGATATCTACCCGACCAAACACATTTGAGCTAAAGTTTGAGGTAATGGGGCAAGTGAAGCTATATGCATCGTCTCCATGTCCTTTAATCATAATCCGTAGTCAATAATTGATAGACAAGTGGCAGGTTAACGTATGTTCGCACATGTTCAGCCAACTTGTCGTATTGTTGTTCTTTAAACGAATGATAGTCAAAATCCGAAACCTTCTCCGCCAGCTTATGCGCATGAGGTCTCAGCAAAAAGTCGATGAATGCAGGATTGTCTAAAATGCCATGCACATACGTTCCCATGCAAGTCGCACTCAGAATATATCCATCTGTCTCTCCATTCTCCATTCGAAGCAGCGGCTTCATAACCTCGCCTTCCACCGGAAAGGTCATTCCCATGTGAATTTCATATCCTTCCATTGTTTCCGAAGGTTCATCATGCAAACGAAACTTCACTTGTCGAGTTACTTTCTCTCCACTCATGCGAGTAATAGTTGGCAGTAATCCCAATCCAGGAAAGGCTTCTATCTCCCCTTCTACTCGGTCTGGATCCAACAGTTGTTGCCCCATCATCTGATATCCGCCACAAATTCCCATTACCGTTGCCCCCTTTCGATACGCCCGAACAATGGCTTGCGCCACTCCGTTTCGACGTAATTCATAAAGGTCATCCATCGTGCTTTTACTTCCGGGAATCAAGATGATGTCCGCCTTGTTCAATTCATCTACATTATTTGTATAAAATAAATGTACTCTCGAATCCTGCTCTAATACATTGAAATCGGTAAAGTTACTAAGATGCCGTAAAAGCACTACCGCTATATTTACCTTACCTTGCACAGTCCGAACGGCTTTCATGGCCAAAGCCACCGAATCCTCTTCTTCGATATAGATGTCCTTGTAATAAGGGATAACTCCTAATACCGGTATACCGCAAAGCTCTTCCAACATTTTCACACCCGATTTAAACAGACGTATATCCCCTCTGAATTTATTGATAAGAATTCCTTTTACCCGCTTCCTCTCTTCCGGCGTAAGCAACATCAAAGAACCATAGACACTCGCAAACACCCCGCCTCGGTCGATGTCTCCCACCAATATCACATCCGCTCCGGCATACATCGCCATCGGCATGTTCACCAAGTCTGTTTCTCTCAAATTGATTTCAGCCAAGCTTCCTGCTCCTTCCATGACAATGGGATTGTAACGAACAAAAAGGCGGTTGAATGCTTCGTGTACTTCTTTTCGCAGTTCTTCTCTGCTTTCTTTTCGGAAATAATCATACGCATTTCGATTACCGATAGGCTTTCCATTCAATACCACTTGGGAAGTGTGATCGCTTTGCGGTTTTAGCAACAAAGGATTCATGTCGGTATGACAAGGTATGCCGGCCGCTTCAGCTTGTACCGCTTGTGCCCGTCCAATTTCCAATCCTTCAGGAGTAGCATACGAGTTAAGTGCCATGTTCTGTGCCTTGAAAGGTGCAGGCCGGTAGCCATCTTGCTTGAAGATACGGCAAAAGGCAGTTGCAATGATACTCTTTCCCACATCACTCCCCGTTCCGGCAAACATAATAGGATGAAGTTGTTTCTTTGTTTCCATGATTTTTCTCCGATACAAATGTAAGGAATTTCTTTTAAAAGATTAACATGCCTATTAAAAAGGAGCCAAGCACATTGGCTAATAATATCGCCCATTCGCCACTTATCGCCCATTGAGCAGACACATACGTCAGCAAATACCGAGCCATACTACCCAATGCTCCTCCTAAACCAACCAATAAAATATTCTTGAGCATAACTGCAATCTTTTCTAATTTGAATGTGTCTGCAAAATTGCAAACAATTGTGCTAAATTCAAATGGATTTCCCTTCATTTTAGATACAAACTCGCCGTTTATACATTTTACAACTGCAATTTGCTCCACACCCTTGCAGGTCTACAATATTTTTCATATCTTGCAACACTTTTAACATAAAGACACATTTAACATAACCTTATCAAACAACCCTTAACCTATATGGAAACATTAAAAATCGGAAAACGGAGCTTCTCGTTCCAACGGGCAGCCCATTATCACATTAACGGAGGTATCATGCTGATGGGCGTTGTCCTATTGGCCATGTTAGTAGCTAATTCACCTTTGAGTGAAGCGTACACCAATTTCTGGAACAAGGAAGTATATCTACAAGTAGGCGACTTCAACCTGTTCAGCCACAACGGACATCCCATGACGCTTATGGCTTTCATCAACGATGTATTGATGACCATCTTTTTCTTTAGCGTGGGGTTGGAAATCAAACGTGAAATTCTGGTCGGCGAGCTTTCCAGTATCCGCCAGGCGTTGTTGCCCATCATTGCCGCTTGCGGAGGGATGATTGTACCGGTTATTCTCTATTATTTTATGACAGCCGGCACCAATGCCGAAGGCGGCTTAGCTATCCCTATGGCTACCGACATCGCTTTCTCGCTGGGTGTGCTCAGTCTGTTCGGCAAGCGAGTACCCATCAGTCTGAAAATCTTCTTGACAGCCTTTGCCGTTGTTGATGACATCGGTGGTATCTTGGTCATTGCCCTCTTCTATTCTTCTCATATTGATTATGCTTGTCTGTTGTATGCACTGATTGCATTTATTGTGCTTTGTGGAGCCAACCGCCTATACATACACAACCGTTGGTTCTATATCAGTATCGGTTTCATCGTATGGTATTGCTTCCTTCAAAGCGGTATTCACGCCACCATTGCCGGTGTATTAGTAGCCTTTACCATTCCGGCCACCCCGCACTTGCATACGGGTAAATACATCAACTACATCAAGAACAATATCGAAGAGTTTCCTGCCAATAACAACAAGAAAGACAACCTGATTCTAAGCAAGGAACAAATCAACGCCTTGAAATGTATCGAATCGGCTTCCGACCATGTCATCTCACCGCTACAATCATTGGAAGATGACCTACATGCTTTGGTGAATTACATTGTCATTCCTCTGTTTGCATTTGCCAATGCGGGTATCGTATTGCTTCCTCAATATGGTGGCCAACCGGAAATCGGTATGCTGACGTGGGCGGTAGCTATCAGCCTTGTAGCCGGAAAGTTCATCGGCATTTACCTTTTCACTTGGTTAGCAATCAAGTGTCGCCTGTCTTCAATGGTCAACGGTATGACTTGGACAAATCTTTCAGGTATCTGTCTATTGGGGGGTATTGGTTTTACCGTCTCCCTGTTCATCTCCAACCTCTCGTTTGGCGACAACCTTTTGCTACTGAACCAGGCCAAGTTGGGTGTATTGCTCGGCACAGCCATTGCCGGAGTATTAGGATACATCGTTTTGAGTCTGACTTTACCCAAACATAAAGCAAACTAAACAAGACCCCTCCACCCTTTCGCTTGAATATATCGGAAACGGTGGAGGGATTTTTGTAGCAGTATGGTAAATCTATTTTCTGCCAACACCTCACTATTTCTCCATTCAAAGCCTTTGAATCACCATTCAAAGATTGCGAATGGCGGTACGATGTACTTAGAATATCCATTCACAGTATTATGAATGGAATATAGATACTGATTCACAACTCTTTATACAGTATGTTAACGGATTTAGTTGACCGTTTGTATGTCTTATTGATAAAGTCGGTTGACTCAGTTAAACTTTATTTTTATTTTACGTTGACTTTGTTTGGAGGGCGTTGAAGAGGTTGCCGGTTCCTTGTGTAGAGAACTTTTTCTTTACACAGTTCTCTACATTATTTTCGATGCAGTTAATTGTTGATTCTATGGATGTTATCTTTCGTTGTGTAGAAATGTAGAGAAAAGGTACAAAAATCATTGCTCTGACTATATAGCTCTGTATACAATTAAACGTACTAATCAATCAAAAAAACTTTTTCACATTCCCTCTTGCATATTAAAATCTTTTCTCTACCTTTGCAACGTTTTGTTCCGCACACCTCATTCGAGGGTATCGGATGAAAAGGGAATCAGGTGAAAGTCCTGAACAGTCCCGCTGCTGTAAGCCTCATCGGACACGATTCGTTTACTTACAACCCGTAGCCACTGCCTATAATTAAGGTGGGAAGGCCAAGTAAACAGAGGTAAGTCAGAAGACCTGCAAAACAAAAGTCATGCTTCATGCTTTCGAGGAAAGAGCAGGAAGAACGTGCAAATGTTTTAAGATTTTGCTTTATGAAGAATTGTTTCCATGCCATTGCTGTATGGGTATGTCAGCTATTATGGATATGTCTGATTCCTACGGCTGTACATGCACAAGAAAAGAAAGACACCATTACCGGTAAGGTTCATCAGATAGATGAAGTAACGGTAACAGCTCGCCGTACACCTAAATCGGTTACGGCTACAGCTCCCCTTCAATCTCTTTCAAGAGAGGCCATAAAACATCAAGGAATAACCGATATAGCCGATGCACTTAGACGGTTTTCGGGTGTAAACGTCAAGGACTATGGAGGTGCAGGTGGAATGAAAACCGTATCTGTACGTAGTTTGGGTGCCCAACATACTGCCGTTACTTATGATGGAATAACAATTACGGATTGCCAAAGCGGCCAGATTGATTTATCGCGTTTTACCCTCGACAACTTGAAAGATTTGTCATTAACCATTGGAGACAACGACGATATATTTTTACCGGCACGTACAGTAGCGTCCGCCGCCTCTATCCGATTGCAATCCCTTGAACCTCAGCTGGACGAAAACCCTTATAAGTTAAAAGCTGAAATCAAAGCCGGTTCGTTTGGAATGGTCAACCCATTTGTTCGCTATGACCAAAAACTGAGTAAGCAGACCACCATGTCTTTGTCCGGTGATTTCATGCGAGCCGACAACCGTTATCCTTTTACATTGGTCAACGGGGCTTATACCACTCAAGAAAAACGAAACAACAATCACATTGCCACTTGGCGAGGAGAATGGGATGTATATGCACATATCAACGACCGTTCTACCTTAAAGACCAAGCTCTATTATTACGATTCTTCGCGTGAACTACCCGGCCAGGTCATCGTATATAACTTGAAAAACAATGAAAAGTTGGACGATAGGAACTTCTTCATGCAAAGCCAATACCGTACTTTCTGGAACAATGGTCTTTCCTTACTCATCAACGGAAAGTTCAACTGGGCACACTCTCATTACCATGATGAAGCTCCCGAATATCCTGGAGGGGAAACGGACAATATCTATTATCAACGCGAATATTACACATCGGCCGCATTGCTTTACACTCCACAAGAGAAATGGGCTTTATCGTATGCCGCCGATTATGCGTATGGCAACCTTAGCACCAATACGAACAGCCAGGCAAAGCCATTCCGGCATACAATCTTGCAATCACTGACTGCGCGTTACCGTACTTCCCGATTATCGTTGACAGCTATGCTTCTTGGTTCCATTTACTTGAACGATACCCAAACAGGGGAAGCAGCTTCGGATGCCCGTCGTCTGTCTCCTTCCGTATCGTTGTCGTGGAATCCTTTTTCCGGGCAAGACCTCTTCATACGTGCTTCTTACAAGGATATTTTTCGGGTAGCTACCTTTACCGAAAACTATTTCGACCGTTGGGGAAGCCGGAACCTAAAGCCCGAAGTGGCACGTCAGTACAATGTAGGGATAACCTATCACAAAGCAAATCAGGATGGAAGCAGCATACAACTTTCTGCCGATGGGTATTATAATTATGTAAAGAATAAGATTGTAGCAATGCCTTACAATATGTTCTTTTGGACAATGGTTAACTTAGGGCAAGTAGATATTATAGGTGGAGACCTTACAGGCAATGCCACCATCCGTTTGTCCTCCAAACAGCGAATGCTTGCTACTTTATCCTACACCTATCAGAAAGCCATAGACAAGACCGATGCCCAATCGTCTTATTACAAAGACCAGATACCCTATACTCCGGAACATTCGGGTTCTTTCTCTTTGGCTTGGGAAAATCCCTGGATGAATCTGTCTTTCCACTCTACCGGCGTAAGTAAACGATATTCATCTGTACAAAACATGAAAGAAAATGAGCTTGACGGATACATCGAATGTGGTATAGCCCTATACCGTTCGTTCAACTGGAAAGGTACAGCAGTTTCGTTCCGAGGAGATGTCATTAATTTGTTCGACAAGCAATACAGCGTAGTGAAGAACTACCCAATGCCTGGACGATCCTTTAAAGCAACCATAAGTGTAACTTTATAAATAAAACAAAATGAGAACTTTTAACGTAAAAGAAACTTTTAAGTATTTAGCTTTGGCATTCATCATGCCAATCGCTTTCACCTCATGTAGTGATGACGACAATGAAACTCCGGAAGAACCGTCCTTAGCCGAAAAAGGTGTATTTGTGTTCAACACAGGTAATCAAGGTTCGTCCATAGAAGGTTCTTTGTCATTCATCGACAAGAAAAATGACAAAGTTATCAACAATGCCTTTAAGACAGTCAACAGCCGTAGCTTAGGTATGACCGTACAAGACGGCGTAATCTTGGGCAACAACCTATACATTGCAGTTTCAGAATCAAACACCATTGAAGTAGTAAATAAAAACACATTGGAAAGTGTTGCTCAAATCCAACCCACCGCTGATGAAGGTAGCACTCCGCGAGACATTGTTACCGATGGAACTTACGTGTACGTCTCCATGTACTCCGGCCATGTATCTCGCATCAATCCGAATACCAATAGCATTGACAAGACAGTAGCTGTCGGACCGAATCCGGAAGAAATGGCCATTACCAACGGATCGCTTTATGTCGTAAACTCAGACGGTCTAAACTGGGGAGCCGGATATGTAAACGGTAAAAGCGTATCTAAAATTAACTTGACCTCAATGACCGAAAAGAAAATTGCAGTAGGCTTAAACCCAACCAGAATAGGTGCAGACAAATCCGGTAATGTGTTACTTCTCTGTATGGGAGACTATGGAGCCACTCCAGCTTCTATTTGGAAAATTAACAGCAATGACGTGGCAACCGATATGGGCATTACAGCAACCATCATGAGTGTTAGTGGAAATACACTTTATACCATCAACTCACCCTGGGGAGCTTCCGAAATAACATACAAGTCATACAATACCACTAACGGTACAGTAATCTCGGAAAGTTTTGTAACTGAGCCAGTTGATTCTCCTGCCAGTATTGCCATCAACTCAGAAGATGGAAGCATTTTCATTACCTCATACAATTTGGTAGGTGGATATGCTTCATATAATACACCGGGATATGTTGCTGAATATACTTCAAACGGAACATTCGTAAAAAAATATGATGTAGGTACAGGTGCTGTATCTATGACAATTCTGAAATAATCAACAATGAAGAAAATCTTACTATCTGCCAACATAGTAATATTAGTCTTGCTCCTTTCTGCGTGCGGTGGAAGGGGCAAGACTTCTTCTGTTTCTGCACCAACAGAAACAGTTCCCTTTCGCTATGCAGAGAACATAACATTAACCAAAGGCGAAGGATACATAGAAGCGCGTTTGCGTAACCCCTGGGATACCACCAAGATTCTCCGTACCTACTTGCTCGTAGATAAGAATCGGGAAATCCCCGATCATCTCCCCGAAGGTACATTGGTACGGACACCATTAAGCAAAGCATTGGTGTACACAGCCGTACATTGTAGTCTGATCAATGAATTAAGAGCAGTACAAAGCATTGGAGGCATTTGTGAACTGCAATACATCAAGATTCCCGAAATTCAGGAAGGTTGCAAAAACGGAACCATCGTCAATGCCGGAGAAGGGATGAATCCGGACATTGAAAAGATTATCGACTTGCATCCCGATGCTTTACTGCTATCCCCGTATGAAAACAGTGGCGGTCATGGTCGAGTAGAGAAACTGAAAGTACCCATTATCGAGTGTGCCGACTACATGGAAACTTCCCCATTGGGTAGAGCCGAATGGATGCGTTTCTATGGTATGTTGTTTGGCAAAGAAGCCCAAGCCGACAGCCTCTTTCAAATGGTAGAAAAGAACTACCTTACATTAAAAGGTATGGCTGAGCAGGCAAAAGAAAAGCCCACACTTATCAGCGATTTGAAAAGTGGTTCAGCCTGGTATGTTCCGGGTGGAAAAAGTACAACCGGCAAACTTTATGCCGATGCCGGAGCGCAATATGCCTTCAAGAGCCAAGAAGTAAGCGGTTCCATTCCTCTTTCGTTTGAGACTGTTTTCGAGAAAGGACAAGATGCCACCTTTTGGTTGATTAAATACAACCAACCCAAAGACATGACCTACCGCCAGCTAAGAGAAGATTATGCTCCGTATGCCGGTTTCCGAGCATTCAAGGAACGAAATGTTTACGGTTGCAATACGGCTCATGTGCCTTATTACGAAGATTTTCCTTTCCATCCCGACCAATTATTAAAGGATTTGATAAAAATCTTTCATCCTTCGCTGTTTCCGGAGTATGAATTGAAATATTTTAGTAATTTAGCGGAGTGAAAAACAAAGGAATTACATACAGCCTCATCCTTACCTTTATCATCCTACTTTTAGCAGGGTGCAATCTCTTCTTTGGTTCTGTAGACATACCGGCCAAAGCTGTGATACATGCCTTATTGGGTGAGGAAGTAGCCAAAGCCAGTTGGAGCTTTATCGTTTGGGAATCTCGTGTTCCACAGATAGTAACCGCCCTACTCTGTGGGGCTGCTTTGGCCGGCTCCGGATTGATGTTGCAAACGGCATTCAACAATCCATTGGCAGGCCCTTCCATTCTCGGTATTAATTCCGGTGCAAGTCTCGGAGTAGCTTTTGTCATGCTGGCCGGCGGTGGTACGATTGCCACAGCCGGAGTTACCCTGTCCGGTTTCTTTTCGATAGTCTTGGGAGCATTCATTGGTTCTATGATTGTCATGGGACTCATTTTGTTTTTTTCTACACTTATAAAAAGTAACATCATGTTATTGATTACAGGTATCATGATTGGTTACATTACTTCATCAGCCATCTCACTACTGAACTTCTTTGCTACGGCCGAAGGAGTACATTCATACATGATTTGGGGAATGGGAAACTTCAGCGGAGTATCTTTGGAACAACTCCCTTACTTTGCCCTTTTTACTTTAGCCGGATTGCTACTTTCCATTTTGCTAATCAAACCACTCAATGCCTTGTTACTTGGCACACGATATGCCGAAAATTTAGGAGTGAACATCAAACGAACACGAAACTTATTGCTCATCTCTACCGGTATTCTGACCGCTATTACTACCGCCTTCTGTGGTCCTATTGCCTTTATCGGATTAGCTGTTCCTCATATTGCCCGGTTGATGTTAGGAACTTCCAATCATAACTCATTGCTTCCTGTTACCCTACTTACCGGAAGCGCCATTGCTTTGCTCTGTAACTTGATTTGTATCCTTCCCGGCGAATCAGGAATCATTCCCTTAAATGCGGTTACTCCGGTATTGGGAGCCCCTGTTATCATTTACGTCATCATTAACCAACGCCGTATTCAATATTTCAACTGATGGAAAAGCAAGCAGTCATTACCGCCCAGGATCTTAATATAGGTTATCGTACCGGCAAAAAAGAAAAGACGATACACCAACACCTAAATTTCCAACTCTATTCAGGGGAACTAACTTGTTTATTAGGAGCCAATGGAGCAGGGAAATCCACATTACTCCGTACATTAGCAGCCTCACAACCAGCTCTTAATGGCAATTTAAAAATACTTGGCAAGCCGTTAGAACAATACACAGAAAAAGAACGTTCGAGAACCATCGGAGTCGTATTGACAGACAAGACCTTTGCAGGCGGCTTGACCGTTTACGAATTAGTAGGTTTAGGCAGACAACCACATACGGGATTTTTCGGTCGTTTAAATAAGAACGACCACCGCATCATTGAAGAAGCATTGAACAATGTAGGTATCGCCCATAAAGCCCAAAGCTATACCGCCGAATTATCTGATGGAGAACGGCAGAAAGTTATGATTGCCAAAGCACTCGTACAAGAATGTCCGCTGATTTTGTTGGATGAACCGACAGCCTTCCTGGATATTGTAAGCCGCATTGAAATCATGCATCTTCTACATAAATTAGCGGTAGAGCAACAGAAAGCCATTCTTCTGTCCACTCACGACATTGAACAAGCATTAGTTTTATCCGATAAGCTTTGGTTACTTTCCAAAGAACAAGGCTTACAATGCGGTGTTACCGAAGACCTGATATTAAGCCATCAAATGGACGGTCTCTTCTCGCGTAAAGACATCCAATTTAATTATGAAAACGGTATCTATTATCCAACCGTTACAAGACAACATCAAATAATCGTTAGTTGCGAAGAAAAGACGTTGTTGCATTGGACCATCAATGCACTAAACCGTCATGGTTTCCAATGTCTTCTTAGCTCCCAACCCAATCTTCCACACTTAAAAGTTATTTCGGCAACTGAATTTATCCTTAACAATAAGGGAGAAACCCACACTTTCCATTCATTTGACGAGCTATTGAATAGTAATTTGAGGTAACTTCTATAACTATCCAATAAGGGAAAGGTTTTATCTGAAACGAAAGATTATTGAGGAAATATTTCTTTATTTGACACAATTTTATTTCCTTTGTGCAATATTAGAGAAACAAGATTCTATAACTTTTAAAAATTATAACAATATGAAGATTTCACACATCGAACATTTGGGTATCGCTGTGAAGAGCATCGAAGAAGCTCTCCCTTATTACGAAAACGTGTTGGGCTTGAAATGCTACAACATCGAGACAGTAGAAGACCAAAAGGTAAGAACAGCTTTCTTGAAAGTGGGCGACGTAAAAATCGAACTTCTGGAACCGACTTGTCCGGAAAGTACCATCGCCAAGTTCATCGAAAAGAACAACGGCAACGGTGGTATGCACCACTTGGCTTTCGCTATTGAAGACGGTGTAGCTAATGCTTTGGCAGAAGCTGAAGGAACCGGTATCCGTCTCATCGACAAGGCTCCTCGTAAGGGTGCTGAAGGTTTGAACATCGCATTCCTTCACCCGAAGTCAACTCTCGGCGTATTGACAGAACTTTGCGAAAATCCGAATAAGTAATACCCCTACTCCCCCTCTTGAGAGGGGGCAGGGGGTGTGTAAAATACATCAACAAAAGAACCTATCAACGTGGATGTGCCTCACACACCCCTTTATCCCCTCTCAAGAGGGGAAAGACATAAGAATAATTAAACATTAAAATCATAAATCAAATGAGCAATCAACTTGAAAAAATAAAAGAGCTTATCGACCGTCGTGCAGCTGCACGTTTGGGCGGTGGTGAAAAGGCCATTGCAAAGCAACACGAAAAAGGTAAATATACTGCCCGTGAACGTATCGCCATGTTGCTGGACGAAGGTAGCTTTGAAGAAATGGATATGTTCGTGGAACATCGTTGTACCAACTTCGGCATGGACAAAAAGCACTATGCCGGCGACGGTGTAGTAACCGGTTGCGGTACCATTGACGGACGTTTGGTATATATTTTCGCACAAGACTTTACTGTTTCTGCCGGTTCTTTGTCAGAAACCATGTCTTTGAAGATTTGCAAGGTAATGGACCAAGCCATGAAGATGGGTGCGCCTTGTATCGGTATCAACGACTCGGGTGGTGCCCGTATTCAGGAAGGTATCAATGCCCTTGCCGGCTATGCTGAAATCTTCCAACGTAACATCCTCGCTTCGGGTGTGATTCCACAGATTTCGGGTATCTTCGGTCCTTGTGCCGGTGGTGCCGTTTACTCTCCTGCCCTGACCGACTTTACCCTCATGATGGAAGGTACATCTTACATGTTCTTGACCGGTCCAAAGGTAGTAAAGACTGTAACAGGCGAAGACGTAACCCAGGAAAACCTCGGTGGTGCCAGCGTTCATTCAACCAAGAGTGGTGTAACTCATTTCACAGCCCAGACAGAAGAAGAAGGTCTTGCACTTATCCGCAAGCTCCTCAGCTATATTCCTCAGAACAACCTCGAAGAAGCTCCGTACTTGGATTGTACAGATCCAATCGACCGTCTGGAAGACTCATTGAATGAAATCATTCCTGACAGCCCGAACAAGCCATACGATATGTACGAAGTAATCGGTGCTATCGTAGACAACGGCGAATTCCTTGAAATTCAAAAGGATTATGCAAAGAACATCATCATCGGTTTCGCACGCTTCAACGGCCAGTCAGTAGGTATCGTTGCCAACCAACCGAAGTTCTTGGCAGGTGTATTGGACAGCAACGCTTCTCGTAAAGGTGCCCGTTTCGTTCGTTTCTGCGATGCCTTCAACATTCCTATCGTATCACTCGTAGACGTACCGGGATTCTTGCCAGGTACAGGCCAGGAATACAATGGTGTAATCCTTCATGGTGCGAAGTTGCTTTACGCATACGGTGAAGCTACTGTACCTAAGGTAACTGTAACCTTGCGTAAGTCTTACGGTGGTTCTCACATCGTTATGAGCTGTAAGCAACTCCGAGGCGACATGAACTACGCATGGCCGACTGCCGAAATCGCCGTAATGGGTGGTGCAGGTGCCGTAGAAGTTCTGTATGCACGTGAAGCAAAGGAACAAGCTGATCCTGCCGCATTCTTGGCAGAAAAAGAAGCCGAATACACTAAGTTGTTCGCTAATCCTTACAATGCAGCCAAGTATGGTTACATCGACGATGTTATCGAACCGCGTAACACTCGTTTCCGCGTGATTCGTGCATTGCAGCAGTTGCAAACCAAGAAGCTCACTAACCCGGCCAAGAAGCACGGTAACATTCCTTTGTAATCATCCCTAAAAACAAGAACGATTATGAATAAAGTAAAAATCGGATGGCTTCTGTCTTTGGCATTGATGCTGGGCTTGACCTCTTGTGGAGAACAGAAAGGAAAAAGCAAGCTGATTCTGAACGAAGTGCTGATTGAAAACCAATCTAACTTCCAAGATGACTACGGCGTTCAAAGTGCCTGGATTGAAGTATTCAACCAATCGTATAGCAGTGCCAATTTGGCGGGTTACTACCTCAAGGTAAGTAACCACCCCGGCGATACTGCCTCTTATTTTATCCCGAAAGGTGATGTACTGACTCTTGTCAAACCTCGTCAGCACGCCCTTTTCTGGGCCGATGGCCAACCTAATCGTGGTACGTTCCATACTAATTTCATATTGGACGGAACAACTGATACATGGGTAGGCTTGTTCGATTCCGGCAAGAAACTTGTCGATCAGGTTGTTATTCCTGCCAACACCTTACAAGCTGACCAATCGTATGCTCGCGTAAACGATGCCTCAGCAGAATGGGAAGTGAAAGGTGCCAGCGAAGACAAATATGTAACTCCAAGTACCAACAATCAGACACAGGACGGTAATCCCAAAATGGAAAAGTTCCAACAGTCTGACAAGTTAGGTATCGGTATGTCTGTAACTGCTATGGGCGTAGTGTTCTTCGGTTTGATATTGCTCTATATCTGCTTCCGTTTCATCGGTAAGGCCGCTGTAAGCATTCTCCGCAACAGAGCCATGAAGAGCAAGGACATCACTTGCAAGGAAGAAGCTAAGGAAAAGAAACTTGGCGAAGCTCCGGGCGAAGTGTTTGCCGCCATTGCAATGGCCATGCACGAGATACAAAGCGATGTACACGATGTGGAAGACACCGTACTTACCATTACTCGTGTAAAACGTAGCTACTCTCCATGGAGTTCAAAGATTTACACATTGCGTGAAACGCCAAAAAAATAATCACCTTTTAAACAGATAAAATAATGAAAGAATATAAATATAAAATCAATGGCAACCTTTATAATGTAGTCATTGGAGACATTGAAGACAACATTGCCCACGTAGAGGTTAATGGTACTCACTACAACGTAGAAATGGAAAAGAAGCCAAAGGCGGCTCCTACTCCTAAGCCTATCCCTCGTCCGGTAGCTAAACCGGCAGCAGCTCCGGTAGCAGCCAAGCCAGCCGCAGCTAAGAGTGGTGTTAAATCACCGCTTCCAGGCGTTATCCTCGACATCAAGGTAAAGGAAGGCGACACTGTAAAGAAGGGACAGACTATCATCATCCTTGAAGCCATGAAGATGGAAAACAGCATCAATGCAGACAAGGACGGTAAAGTAACTGCCATCAATGTAAGCAAGGGCGAATCTGTTCTTGAAGGTACTGACCTCGTAATCATTGAATAATATGGGCGAATTTATAGATTTCATTGGAAATAACTTAGCCGATTTCTGGACATATACGGGTTTTGCCAATGCAACGGTAGGACACCTTGTCATGATTTTGGTAGGTTTATTCTTCATCTATCTGGCCGTAGCCAGAGAGTTTGAACCGATGTTGCTGATTCCTATCGGTTTCGGTATGCTAATCGGTAACATTCCTTTCAACATGGAAGCCGGACTTCAAGTCGGTATCTATGAAGAAGGTTCTGTATTGAACATTTTGTATCAGGGAGTAACTTCCGGTTGGTATCCGCCACTCATTTTCTTGGGCATTGGTGCCATGACCGACTTCTCTGCCTTGATTTCAAATCCTAAACTGATGTTGATTGGTGCAGCTGCCCAATTCGGTATCTTCGGTGCGTACATGATTGCACTTGCTTTGGGCTTCGACCCGATGCAGGCCGGTGCTATCGGTATCATCGGTGGTGCAGACGGTCCGACTGCTATCTTCCTTTCTTCTAAGTTGGCTCCTAACTTGATGGGTGCGATTGCTGTATCTGCCTATTCCTACATGGCATTGGTTCCGGTTATCCAACCGCCTATCATGCGTTTGCTGACTACCAAGAAAGAACGCCTTATCCGTATGCAACCTCCTCGCGTGGTTTCACATACCGAAAAGGTAATGTTCCCGATTATCGGTTTGTTGCTCACTTGCTTCCTTGTACCGTCCGGTTTGCCATTGCTCGGTATGTTGTTCTTCGGTAACTTGTTGAAGGAAAGTGGCGTAACCCGTCGTTTGGCCGAAACAGCTCGCGGTCCGCTGATTGATACCATTACTATCCTTCTCGGTTTGACCGTAGGTGCTTCTACTCAGGCTTCTGAGTTCTTGACCTTCGACTCTGTTTTGATTTTCGGTCTCGGTGCATTGTCATTCATCATTGCAACCGCTTCAGGCGTTATCTTTGTGAAGATATTCAACTTGATTCTTCCGAAGAGCAAGAAAATCAATCCACTTATCGGTAATGCCGGTGTGTCTGCCGTTCCCGACTCAGCCCGTATCTCTCAAGTTATCGGTTTGGAATACGATCCAACTAACTATTTGCTGATGCACGCAATGGGTCCGAACGTAGCAGGTGTAATCGGTTCGGCCGTAGCTGCCGGTATCTTGCTTGGATTCTTGATGTAATCAGTCCATTCACTATAATAAAAAGGTGTTTCCCG
>JAFTSK010000220.1 GCA_017467385.1 Bacteroidaceae bacterium | reverse complement strand
GCATCACCTACTGTGCCAATCTTTTCAGCTTGATCATCTGGAATAGAGATACCGAATTCCTTTTCAAATTCCATGATCAATTCTACAGTATCCAATGAGTCAGCACCCAAATCGTTAGTGAAGCTTGCTTCCATTGTAACTTCTGATTCTTCTACACCCAACTTATCTACGATAATAGCTTTTACTCTTTCTTGAATTTCAGACATAACTTTAAAATTTTAGTTAATTAATAGAATTATTTTCTCTTTGCGATGCAAAGTTGCGAACATTTTCTAATTTGCGCAAATATTCAAGCAAATAAATGCGCTTTTTTGCACATTTTTTTAATTTATGCGCAACCAATCTTCTAAAATCAGACATTTTTACCCGAAAAGAAGGGAATTCGACTTCCCCTTCGGGCTTTTTTCCAAAGCTGAAGAGCTTTCACGAAAAAGATGAAGGACTTTTTAGAAAAGCTCTCTGCGCAAAGGATAATTTCCGCGAAACCATTCAAATTTCTCCGGCTCGGCTTTCAGCCATTCACTGTCTCGCTTCGGATTGTACACTTCCAAGAAAGCGATTTCCTCGTCTTCGGAATAGTTCTTTTCCGGCAAAGCAGGAGGATTTACCTCAAATTCCACCTGTTTTCCAAAGAAACGGCAAAGGGCTTCCAACGCCATACGGGTGGCATTGGCTTTCCCGTCGGCCGAATAACCCGCGATGTGTGGAGTCGCAATAAACGCCTTCCGAAGCAAATCCAAATCAATGTCCGGCTCTTTCTCCCAGGTGTCGATGATGGCATCCCGCACTTTTCCCTGCTCCAACGCACTCAACAAGGCCGGTGTATCGACAACCTCTCCCCGACTGGAGTTTATTAAATAAGGTATACGTTCCAGCGATTGAAAGAATTCCTCATTGGCCAGATGGTAGGTTTTGTATTTTCCTTCCCGATTCAGAGGCGTATGGAAAGTAATGACATCACATTCACGAGCTATCGTTTGCAAACGAACAAAGCCTGCCTCGCCTTCGTCTTCCCGAGGTGGATCATTCCGCAACACCTTCATGCCCAGAGCTTCGGCCATAGCCGCGACCTTGCTTCCCACATGTCCTACCCCTACCACGCCAAGAGTGGCCTCTTTCAGTTGAAGTCCTTTTTCTCGCTTCAGAAGGAGTAATACACTATGCACATATTGCTCCACCGAAGAGGCATTGCAACCCGGACAATTCGTCCACACAATGCTGGCCTCCCGACAATAATTCGTGTCGATGTGGTCGTAGCCAATGGTGGCCGTAGCTATAAACTTTACCTTACTTCCTTCCAGCAAGGCTCGATTACACAAAGTACGTGTCCGGATAATCAGTGCATCTGCATCCTTCATTTCTTGCACCGTAAAAGCATTGCCCGGCAAATAGACAACCTCATCGGCTATTTTTTCGACAATCCCTTTTATATAAGGTATCTTATTGTCAACTATTACTTTCATTTTTTCGTTTTTTCATCCAACAAGCACAAAGGTAGACACTTTTTAGGGAATAATAATTGGCATAATAAAAAACTTTCTTTAGATTTGTAAATTCATTAACCCCAAAAGAAAAGATTATGACATTCACAGAACTCTGCAAGCCTATATTCGTTCAGTCTATCAACGACTATCATCTGACTGACAATGTAGATACCCCTATCAATAACCCATACGAATTCAAGAGTATTGAATATTATTTGTATCTGAAGAATTGGATTGACACCGTTCAATGGCACTTTGAAGACATCATCCGCGATCCGAACATTGATCCGGCAGAAGCGTTGGTTTTGAAGCGTCGCATTGACAAGTCCAACCAAGACCGTACAGATTTGGTGGAGTTGATTGACAGCTATTTCTTGGATAAATACAAAGACGTTGTTGTTTCTCCTGATGCAACCATAAACACAGAAAGTCCGGCTTGGGCAATCGACCGTCTTTCTATCTTGGCATTGAAGATTTACCACATGCGTCAGGAAGTGGAACGTACAGACACCACTCCAGCGCATCACGAACAATGCGAAAAGAAGCTCAACATCTTGCTTGAACAACAAAAAGACCTTTCTTCGGCCATCGACCAACTAATCGAAGACATTGAAGCCGGCCGTAAATACATGAAGGTGTACAAGCAAATGAAGATGTACAATGATCCGAATTTGAATCCGGTTCTTTACAACAAGAAATAATTGGCTTTATATATAATAAGGAATAAGGGTATGCATCATCCAATCTGCATACCCTTTTATTTTCTTCCAAAATCGGCAGGGACCTCTCCCCATTGGTCGGTTTCCCACTTCAGAACGGGAATGTTGTAGGAATTGTTTTTCAACCAGTTTTCGGCGCGTTCTATCATGCGGAACAATTCTTCTGTTTTAGAGGTGCGTTCCAATTTGGTCTTGCATTTCTTCTGTTTCACCCAGCTAAGAGCATTCCGGCTATCCGAATAAATAGGCATACACACGCCTTTCTGCTTCATCAAAGCCAACGCATGCACAATCGCCAAGAATTCGCCGATGTTGTTCGTTCCATATACCGGGCCAAAATGAAAAATTTGTTGTTCTGTCAGTAGATAAACGCCCCGATATTCCATCGGACCAGGATTCCCGCTACAAGCAGCATCTACCGCCACACAATTCTTGTCAAATCCTTCGGGAAGAGACTTAGGAGTTATGAGTTTTGAGTTATGAGTTCTGAAATAATCAAAAGGAGATGATGCCAATGCTTGCTCGGCTTCTTCAAGGGTGTCGAAAGATTTGTATTGTGCGCCTTCATAGCCTTTTATTTGTAGCTGGCAATCCGTCCAGGAGGTATAAACTCCCGGACAGACACCTTTCCAAACTACATAATATTTTTGTTTCTTACCCATCTGCAAGAAATTACGTCCAGCGCGTGGGCTGGTTACATTCTTTCAGGAACTTCAATGCCCAACAAGCCCATAGCGAGCTTCACAATCTTGGCTACATTTGCACTCAAAGCCAAACGGAAAACTTTGATGGCTTCGTTTTCTTCGCGCAAAATGCTGAAGTCGTGATAGAACTGGTTGTATTCCTTCACCAAATCGTAAGCATAGTTGGCAATGACTGACGGATTGTAATCTGTGCCGGCCTGCTTTACGGTGTTCTTGAAATCGGCCAACATCTGAATCAACCCTTCTTCCTTTGCACTCAATTCCAAACCGGTTGGAATAACGGCCGGAATTTCGATGCCTTGTTCGGCAGCCTTGCGAAGCACAGAGCAGATACGGGCGTAAGTATATTGAATGAACGGTCCTGTATTTCCGTTGAAGTCGATAGATTCCTTCGGGTTAAAAGTCATATTCTTACGGGCATCCACCTTTAAGATGAAATACTTCAAAGCACCCAGACCTACGATACGGGCGATGTTGTCCGCTTCTTCCTGAGTCAAACCGTCGAGTTTACCAAGTTCGGCAGAGGTTTCCTTAGCGGTTTCAATCATGGCAGCCATCAAGTCGTCGGCATCTACTACGGTTCCTTCGCGGCTCTTCATCTTACCTTCCGGAAGTTCCACCATACCGTAAGAGAAGTGTACCAATCCCTTGCCCCATTCAAAGCCAAGCTTATCCAACAGGATAGACAATACTTGGAAATGATAGTTCTGTTCGTTACCTACCACATAAATCATCTTGTCGATGGGGAAATCCTGGAAACGGAGCTTTGCCGTACCAATGTCCTGAGTCATATAGACCGATGTGCCATCGCCACGAAGCAAAAGCTTGTGGTCAAGCCCTTCGGCGGTAAGATCGGCCCAAACAGAGTTGTCTTCCTTGCGGAAGAAGAATCCCTTTTCCAACCCTTCCATTACTTTTTCCTTGCCTTCCAAGTAAGTTTGAGATTCGTAATAAATCTTGTCGAATCCCACTCCCATCATCTGGTAAGTTTCGTCAAAGCCGGCATACACCCAGTTGTTCATCTTTTCCCAAAGCGCACGCACTTCCGGATCATTGGCTTCCCACTTGCGAAGCATTTCACGAGCTTCAAGCATCAACGGAGAGTTGGCTTCGGCCTTAGCTTTCGCTTCTTCTTCGTTCAAACCTTCTGCTTGATATTGAGCCATGAGTTCCTTTACTTCGGCTTTGTAGTGCTTGTCGAAAGCTACATAGTAGTCTCCAATAAGGTGGTCGCCCTTCTTACCGCTTGATTCCGGGGTTTCGCCATTGCCATACTTCAACCAAGCCAACATCGACTTGCAGATATGGATACCTCTATCATTCACGATGTTGGTCTTTACCACCTTGTTGCCGTTGGCTGCCATCACATTGGCCAATGCCCAACCGAGCAAGTTGTTACGCACATGTCCCAAATGAAGCGGCTTGTTGGTGTTCGGAGAAGAGTATTCAATCATGACCAACGGAGAGTTTTCATCGGCCTTAGTGATACCGTATTCCGCATCGGCATGGATACTGTTCAAAAGTTCAATCCAGCAATCAGAAGAGATGGTCAAGTTCAAGAAACCTTTTACTGCATTGTAAGCAGAAACAAGCTCCGGAGCCTGTTGTTTCAAGTATTCGCCGATTTCCTGAGCTGTTTGTTCGGGACCTTTCTTGCTCATCTTCAAGAATGGAAACACCACGAGAGTCAGATGACCTTCAAATTCTTTCTTGGTCTTTTGGAGCTGTACCATCTTCTCGGGTACTTCCTGACCATAAAGTGTATTCAATGCCGCAATAACGGTTGCGGTCAGTCTTTGTTCAATATTCATATTTATAAGTACTTATTTTCAATTGAGTTGCAAAGATACGGGTTTTACTCAAAATCTCCTTATTCTTCTCTTGAAAAATCAATGGCGCGGTTGATGTAATCAAGGAAAGGTTTGGTCGTGGCAAACTTGGCCGCAATGCGTTTGGCTAAGTCCTCACTTTCCCAGAAGTCATCCTCCGGCATACTGGTCAGACAATAATATTTCAAGCGAAGGTATTCCGAATAAGGAGCATCGGCTGGAAAGCCTTTCGGATTCCGCTTCAAGGCTCCTTCTCTTTCCAAAGAAAAGGAAGCATCCGCCTGCTTAACCACTTGGTCAAAATCTCCTTCTCCATCGGCAATGTCTTCCCGAAGAATCT
>JAFTSK010000219.1 GCA_017467385.1 Bacteroidaceae bacterium | reverse complement strand
TCTCTTCTAAGGACTTTACTTGGACCATTGATTTGAACGGTACATCTTATAAGAACAAGATTACTAAGCTTCCGCAAGAAGAAATGAACGCCGGTTACTTCAAGTGGCGCGAAGGCGAATCACGCTTCAATTTCTGGGGTGTAGAATATGCAGGTGTTAATCCTGAAACAGGTAACGACCAATATTGGATGGTAGTTGACAAGGAAGACGGTACTACAGAACGTGTAAAGACTGAAGATTACAATGCTGTATCAAGTGACAAGCACAAGAAGTATTTGGGTGATGCTCTTCCTAAATTGTTTGGTGGTTTGACCAATTCATTCCAATTCAAAGGTATCGACTTCTCATTCATGATTTACTATAGCTTGGGTGGTAAATTGTATGATGGTGACTACGCACAAGCTATGGCATACCGTCAAGGTTTCAGCTTGCACCCGGATATGTTGGATGCATGGACTCCTGAAAACAAGAATGCCAAGTTCCCAAGATTCTCTACTACTTATGGTAACTACATGGGTTCATATAGTACAAAGTTCCTATATGATAATACTTTCTTCCGTTTGAGAAATATCACTTTGGGTTATACTTTGCCAAAGTCATTGACATCGAAATTTTTGGTCAACTCTTTGCGTGTATTTGCTCAAGCAGACAACATCCTTACTACAGGTAGCGCTCAAAAGCGTGGTACTGACCCTGAACAAAGTATTGATGGTATCGCTGGTAACCGTTTCCCTGTAACCAAATCAGTATCCTTCGGTTTGCAGTTGAACTTTTAATTGAAGTGTTACATTAAATTTTTGAAAAGTTATGAAATCATTAAAATATATATTGATGACCTTGGCTACAGGAGGTTTGTTGACTATGAGTACCAGCTGTAGCGACTTTTTGGAAACCAATCCATCAACATCGGTATCCGACCAAGATGTATTCGTTTCTGTATCCGGTGCACAAGCTGCCTTGAATGGTTGTTATTTCCAAATGCGCACATATAGTGGTGGTGGTGCTAACCGTCAAGATGACTGGGGAATTCCATCTCTGCAGATGATAAATGACGTGATGGCTGATGACATCATTGTTTGGGGAGGGTGGTATGTATATACCTACAACTATTGGGGAGAAACACGTGGTGATATTTTCCGTGCATCGCAATTATGGACCTACCACTATCGTTTGATCAACAACGTTAATTCAATTTTGGCATATATTGATGATTGTCAGGGTGACCAAACAGAGAAGAATCATATTAAAGGTCAAGCATTGGCTATGCGTGGATGGGCATATTTCAATTTGGCTCGATACTTCCAACATACCTATGCCATTGCTAAAGATATGCCGGGTGTTCCCATTTATACCGATCCTACTACTGACCAAACAGAAGGTAAGGGTCGCGGTACTGTAGCAGATACATACAGACAAGTATTGGCCGACTTGACAGAAGCTGAAACATTGTTGGAAGGATATAACCGTGGCAGCTTGAAAAACAATTTCAACCAAGCTGTAGTTCAAGGTGTTCTTTCGGATGTTTACTTGACTATGAACGATTGGAGCAATGCTGAAACATACGCCAAGAAGGTGATGAATCAATATCCTTTGACATCCAACAATGATTATTTGGCAGGTTTCAACAATATTAATACAGCATCATGGATTTGGGGTATGGAACAAACTGAAGAACAAAACATGGGTGACTACTCTCCTTATGCCATGTGGTATATTGGAACTGGAGATAGAGGTTATGGATATTGGTCATTCAATTGCTTCTTCCCTGCTAATTCATTCATAGAAAAATTTGATACTGATGATATCCGCGCTTCTCAATTCAATATGGAGACAGCACCAGGCTGGAATAATATTTACTATACCCTAAAGTTCAGAGACAATGAAGATGGTCGCGGTTCGATTGTAATTATGCGTACAGAAAGTATGTTACTTAATGCTGCTGAAGCTTTGTGCCGCCAAGGTAAGAGCGACGATGCAAAGGCTCTGTTATGGCAATTGCAAGACATGCGCGGTGCTACCCGTTCGGTTTCAACCGGTCAGGAACTTCTGGAAGAAATTTGGTTGGAAAGACGTAAGGAATTGTACGGTGAAGGTTATGGTTTGTTCGATATGCTGAGAAATCAAAAGCCTCTGCTCAGAGGTAGTAACCATTGGATTGGTGGCGGTGACACTCCATTCCCGGCCAACTCATGGAGATTCATTTTCCAGATTCCGAGAGGCGAATTGTTGAACAACAAGAATTTGGTAGATGATATTTGGCCGGCAGGTGACCAAAACCCATACGATGGTGTATACCAACCTTAATTAATATAAATTATTCATTTAAAAAAGAGTGTGTCCTATTATGGCACACTCTTTTTGTTTATAGACTTATTTATTATAACATAAATGTATGAATATGATGCTGGCATAAAAGTATTGTTGAAAGATACAAATCCAGAAGATATAATAAAATACATGAATGAGCACAAAACACAACCCTAATTGGCACACCCTATCATTTTTTTATCTATCTTTGCGA
>JAFTSK010000218.1 GCA_017467385.1 Bacteroidaceae bacterium | reverse complement strand
TTGAAAATCACGTCTTCCTTACCTTGAGTGCCGATTCCCCAGCCATCAAGAATCATTAAAAGGGCTTTCTTGCTCATAGTGTTATTTCATTTATAAAGTTCGATTATTCATATCTTTATCGGCAAAGGTACAAAAAAGCCCCTACTTACCGCATAAGTTTCCATATTTTTAATGGATTCCTTCCTACTTCTGCCACAAAACAAGGTGATTTTTTGCATTTCCAAAAGAATTATTATCCTTTTATTGCATCAACGAGGGTGTGTCGAAATGAACGCCCTCTTATTTTTTAGGCACGGATTTTTCGCTTTACACAAGAAAACTTCATGGATTAACACGGTTGTTTTAATGTGTGTATCCATCAAATATATCCGTGTAATCCGTGCCTAAAATACATTATGACACACCATCACGAAGTTTATATTAAAAAATAGATGAATCTCCGCTTTTTTTTGTATTTTGGGGGATTGAACCTTATGTCATACTCTTTTAATGAAGATATCATGGAAAAAATCAGATACAGACTCGTCTTTAACCGACGGAATCGACTCAATACACAAGGGAAAGCGCTCGTACAAGTGGAAGCATTGCTCAACAAGCGGAAAGTCTACCTTACTACCCGTGTCTATCTCACCCCGGAGCAATGGGACAAGCAGACAGCTACCGTTGTCAATCATCCTCACGCCATGGAACTGAACGCCTGGCTCTACGAATTCCTCATGCAATTGGAATCATTGGAACTTAGCATGTGGAAAAGAGGAGTCGTCCCTACACTGCTCCAACTGAAGGAAGCATTCAGCAACGACCCTTCGGCTGACTTGTCGTTCGAGGGATTCAGCCGCAACTCCATCGAACAGAGTGCCCGAAAGAAAGGAACCAAGCGAAATCTGTATAGCACCATCGCCCAGTTGGCTGAGTTCCGTCCCGGCTATACTTGGGAAGACCTGACCTTTACTTTCTTGAAGCAGTTCGAACGGTGGTTGCTCGATAAAGGCTCTGCGGTAAACACCGTGGCTAAGCACTTGCGGAATCTCCGTACCTTGACCAACGAAGCCATCTCTGCCGGATACATGCAAATCGATGCGGACCCTTTCCGTAACTTTGTCATCAAGCACGAACGTACACCTCACCGTTTCCTCAACCCGGACGAACTGCAGAAGATGGAACAGGTGCCGGCTTCGGGAAAGCTTGCACATGTACGCGATGCTTTCTTGTTCTGTTGCTATACGGGACTCCGCTATTCGGACTTCAGCCACTTACGTGAAGAAAGCTTTGTGGAAATCAAAGGACAGCCTTGGCTCATGGCGAAAACCCGGAAGACAGGATATGACTTGAAGATACCGCTGGCGCTTGTTTTCGGAGGAAAGGCATTGGAGATACTGAAGTGCTATCCGTCCATCGGCGACTTTACCCGGATAGGAAGTAATGCCGATGCCAATTATTACCTGAGTGTCTTGCAGGGGATGGCGGGTATACGTACTCATACCACCTTTCACACTGCCCGACATACCTGTGCTACCTTGCTCTGTCATCAAGGGGTACCGATTACTACGGTTCAGAAAATATTGGGGCATACCGAACTGACTACTACCCAAATCTACTCCGAAGTGATGGCGGAAACCATCGTGCGTGACCTCTACAAAGTAAACGGCCAATGTACGAATGAGTAGATTTTGAGTAGATTTCTAAGTTCTACTCAAAATTCACCCGATTTTCTTCTTCCCCTGTTCCGGTCTTCCGATTTCGGAACAATTCCGTCGTGTCCTTCTGTATACTCCCTTTAAACAATATGCAAAAAGTCTCGTTTCCTCATGTCAAAAAATGCGTTGTTGCGAAACTTGAATAATCAGATTCTATTTGTCGTGTTTTATAACCCATTCTTTCTTTATACCTTATTATATATAGGGAAAAGAGCAGCGGAAAAGGGTGTTAAATATCTATTCCAGTCGTTTGGGAAACAAATCCAACAACCAGGATAAGCGTCCGTCAACAAACTGGCGAAGAAAAGGGAGAAATCAGGAATTGAGTATCAGCGAGAAAGGAATTTGACCGTCAATAAATATCCACAGAGTACTCTTTATACTTTCAACGATTCATTCTGCAAAGAAAGTAAAAAAATGTCAAGTTACATCATCAAAAAGCTCATTTCTGCTGTAAAACATAAAAAAATTCTTAATGTATGCATATTTTCCCTTAATTGTCCGCTATTTTGAATGCTTATTCAGCTTTTACATCAGTCTAAAGAGAACTTATAAACCTAAATATTAATATAAATATCTTTTATGATGAAAAAGTTACAAATGCTTTTGGCTTTCCTGTGTATAGGCATAGGACTAGCTGTGGCTCAAGTCACAAAGGTTACCGGTGTGGTAGTCGATGCT
>JAFTSK010000217.1 GCA_017467385.1 Bacteroidaceae bacterium | reverse complement strand
TATCGTAGATAAGTTGGGTGTAGAAGAATCAGAAGTTACAATGGAAGCTAGCTTCACTAACGACCTTGGTGCTGACTCATTGGATACTGTAGAATTGATCATGGAATTTGAAAATGAATTCGGTATCTCTATTCAAGATGATCAAGCTGAAAAGATTGGCACAGTAGGTGATGCCGTTTCTTACATTGAAGCTAACGCAAAATAATTTGACTCCACTTTTATTTTAAAGAATGGAATTAAAGAGAGTAGTAGTAACAGGTCTTGGTGCTCTTACTCCCGTAGGTAACAATGTTGCCGAAACTTGGGAAAACTTGGTAAACGGAGTAAGCGGAGCAGGACCTATTACTCATTTTGATGCGTCAAAATTCAAGACTCAGTTTGCTTGTGAAGTGAAGAACTTCAAGGTAAATGAACATCTCGACCGCAAGGAAGCCCGCAAGATGGACTTATACACTCAGTATGCCATCGTTGCAGCTAAGGAAGCGATTGAGGATTCAGCTTTGGATCTTGAAAAAGTAGACAAGACAAAGATTGGTGTTATCTATGGCGTAGGTATCGGCGGTCTCAATACATTGGAAGAAGAGTTGTTCAACTATGCATTGACCAAAGATGCTGTCGGTCCGAAGTTCAATCCGTTCTTCATCCCGAAGATGATTGCCGATATTGCTTCAGGCCATATCTCAATCATGTACGGTTTTCATGGACCTAACTTCACAACTACTTCAGCTTGTGCTTCTTCGTCCAATGCCATTGCCGATGCGTTCAACTACATCCGTTTGGGTAAGGCGAATGTAATCGTTGCCGGTGGTGCCGAAGCTGCTATCTGTGCTGGTGGTGTAGGTGGTTTCAACGCTATGCACGCTTTGTCTACTCGTAATGATGATCCTACCCGCGCATCTCGTCCGTTTAGTGCAAGTCGCGATGGTTTCATCATGGCAGAAGGTGCTGGTTGTTTGATTCTGGAAGAATTGGAACATGCCAAAGCACGTGGAGCCAAGATTTATGCCGAATTGGTAGGTACAGGTTTGTCGGCTGATGCTCATCACCTTACAGCTTCTCATCCGGAAGGCTTAGGTGCTAAATTGGTGATGGAGAATGCATTGGAAGATGCAAACTTGAAGCCGGAAGACATCGACTATATCAATGTTCATGGAACTTCTACTCCGGTGGGCGACATCTCAGAAGCCAAAGCCATTAAGGAAGTTTTCGGTGAACATGCTTATAAGTTGAACATCAGTTCTACTAAGTCAATGACAGGCCACTTGCTCGGTGCAGCCGGTGCGGTAGAAGCGCTTGTAGCTACTTTGGCTGTGAAGAACGACATTGTTCCTCCTACAATCAATCACGAAGAAGGTGATAACGATGAAAACATCGACTATAACCTTAACTTCACATTCAACAAGGCTCAGAAGCGTGAAGTTCGTGCTGCTTTGAGCAATACATTTGGTTTTGGCGGACACAATGCATGTGTAATCTTGAAAAAATACGCTGAGTAATCGTGTTTTGCAATATTATTGATAGGATAAGACTCCTTTCCCGTAAAGATAAGGAGTCTTATCTTTGCTTTTATAGGATGTTGGGCTTTTATCCTCACGACATTCGGATTTACGAACAGGCTTTGTTGCATAAATCTTCTTCTGTCAAGTCGGACAAAGGACGTTTGCTTAACAACGAACGACTGGAATTTTTGGGGGATGCCATCCTGGATGCTGTTGTAGCGGATATTGTTTACAAAAAATTTGAGGGAAAGCGTGAAGGCTTCCTGACAAATACTCGATCCAAGATTGTATCGCGCGAATCATTGAACCATGTTGCCGAGCAAATAGGTTTGTCCAAACTGATAAAATATAGCACTCGCCAATCATCGCACAACAGTTATATGAGTGGCAATGCTTTTGAAGCATTGGTAGGTGCCATTTATTTGGACAGGGGATACGAATATTGCAAAAATTTTATAGAGCATCGTATCCTGGGGCCATACATAAACTTGAATAAGGTTTCCCGTAAGGAAGTTAACTTTAAATCGAAGTTGATTGAATGGTCGCAGAAAAACAAAGTAACCCTTTCGTTCGAACTATTGGAACAATCCGTAGACCAGTTTAATAGTCCTGTTTTTGAAACGGAAGTCTTGGTTGGAGGAATTCCGGCAGGGAAGGGAAAAGGATATTCTAAAAAAGAATCCCAACAGCTTGCAGCACATGAAGCTTTGAATCTGATCAAGAGAGATGCAGCTTTCGTTGAAAGTGTGCTTGCGACAAGGGCATTAACCGAGAATCCGGAGGATAATACGCCGACGTTGGAGTCTGTCCAGATGAAAGAAGCTATGGACATTAAAACGGATGAACTCGATAGAGAGGCGATTATCTGTGCAGCCGAAGAGGCGGCTTTTAACGGTGAAGAATAAAGAAAAGGAGATGTGTCATAATTAGAAAAACACATCTCCTTTTTTATTGTTTTATCCGAAGCATATTCCCATTCGTTTTCCTTGTACAATCAAATCGTGGTCTTCATTAACCAACTTCAATTTGCCTGCAGCCTGGTCCAAAGGAATGGATCCGATGGCATCTCCTTGTAGGGCAACCATTCTTCCGAATTGTCCGTTGGCAATCATTTCGGTTGCATGTCCCCCCATTCGAGTGGCCAGGTTTCTATCGAAAGCCGTAGGAGAACCACCACGTTGGATATATCCAAGAACGGTTTCTCTTGTTTCAAAGCCTGTTTCGTATTCAATTTCCTGGGCGATATACTCTGCTGCTTTTTTCCCGTCTACTGTCTTGATGCCTTCGGCAACCACTACGATGGAATAGGCTTTTCCTTTTTTCAAGCGTTCAATGATTGTATTCCCGATGTTGTGGATGTTGTATTCCAATTCAGGGATAAGAATAATATCCCCTCCACCGGCCATACCTGAATGTAAGGCAATCCAACCGGCTTTATGCCCCATCACTTCAATCACCATAACCCGTTGGTGAGAGCTGGCCGTTGAGTGTAAGCGGTCAATGGCATCTGTGGCAATGCTAACCGCTGAGTCAAAACCAAATGAAAAATCGGTTCCCCAAACATCATTGTCAATGGTTTTGGGAATGGAAACAACGTTTACACCGGCTTGTGCTAATTTGGCGGCTGTCTTTTGAGTGCCGTTCCCACCGATACATACGATACAGTCCAATTGCAAATTCTTAATGTTCTTGAGCATTAGAGCCGGCTTGTTCTCCGAAGTCGAGGACGTTCGTTTCTTGAATGGCTTTTCACGTGACGTACCCAACACCGTTCCCCCCATATTCAACAAACCGGTTAGGTCTTTGTCGGTAAGAGGAACAATGTCATTGTCCAATAATCCACGAAATCCGCTATGGATTCCATATACTTCCATGCCATAATGATTGATTGCTGTTTTACAAACGCCTCTGATTGTGGCGTTTATTCCCGGACAATCGCCGCCTGATGTCAAGATTCCTATTCTCATGGTTTCTACTGTTTGGTTTACCACATAAATTCCGCCGTAAAGATAAGAAAAAATAAAAGTAATGGATAAAAGTATAAAAAAAATAATCAGATACATTTTATTAAAGGATAAAAGGTTATTTTTGCAAGATATAATAGATGAGTGTGATAAGATGAACGAAACAAAATTAATAGGAACATTTTTTAAGCCTCGCCAAAAGGCGATTGCTCGATATGCAACAGAAGCCGAATCTCTTCAGGAAAAGGTGCTTCATCGGTTGGTAAGTAAAGCTGCTCATACAGAGTGGGGAAAAGAACATCATTATTCTGCCATAAAGAATTATCAGGATTTCCAACGGGAAGTGCCTGTCCAAACATACGAGGAGATAAAGGGATACGTTGACCGTATGCGGCATGGAGAAAAGAATGTCTTATGGCCGGGACAGGTGGTTTGGTATGCCAAATCGTCCGGAACAACGAACGATAAAAGCAAGTTTATTCCGGTTAGTAAAGAAGGGTTGCAGAATTTGCATTATGCAGGTGGACGTGATGCGGTGGCTCTTTACTTACAACAAAATCCCAATAGCCGGATTTTTTCAGGACGTACCTTGATTTTGGGAGGTAGTCATGCCCCTAATTACAACCTGAAGCATAGCTTGGTGGGCGATTTGTCGGCTATCTTGATTGAAAACATCAATCCATTGGTCAATTTGATTCGAGTTCCGGAAAAGAAGATTGCTTTATTGAGTGACTTTGAGGAAAAGATGGAGAAAATAGCCCGAGTAGCAATGGATAAGGACATTACCAATATTTCGGGAGTTCCTTCCTGGATGTTAGCTGTTATAAAACGGGTAATGGAGCTAAAAGGAACAGATAATTTGGCAGAAGTATGGCCTAACTTGGAAGTTTTCTTTCATGGTGGCGTAGCTTTTACTCCTTATCGTGAACAATACAAGCAGATTATCCGTAGTAACAAAATGCATTATATGGAAACTTATAATGCCAGCGAAGGGTTCTTTGGTTTGCAGAACGATCCGACGGATCCGGCCATGATGTTGATGATTGACTACGGTGTGTTCTATGAATTCTTACCGATGGATGAATTTGATTCGCCGAATCCGCATATTATTCCCCTTACCGATGTGGAACTGAACAAGAATTATGCCATGTTGATTAGCACTACTTGTGGTTTGTGGCGTTACATGATTGGCGATACGGTGAAATTTACATCGAAGAATCCTTATAAGTTTATCATTACTGGACGAACCAAACATTTTATCAATGCTTTTGGAGAGGAATTGATGGTAGACAATGCGGAACAAGGATTGGCTCGGGCATGTAAGGCTACGGGAGCTCAAGTAGCAGAATATACGGCAGCTCCGGTCTTTATGGACGCTGAGGCCAAATGCCGTCATCAATGGTTGATTGAATTTGCGGTAATGCCGGACTCATTGGAAAAGTTTGCCGAAGTGCTGGATACTTCTTTGCAGGAAATCAATTCGGACTACGAAGCCAAGCGTTATAAGAACATAACGTTGCAACCTCTTGAGATCGTGGTGGCTCGTCCGAAGTTGTTCCATGATTGGCTGAAAGATAAGGGAAAGTTGGGCGGTCAGCATAAAGTACCTCGTTTGAGCAACAATCGTGAATATATAGAAGAAATGTTATGCCTAAATCATTAATGGGATGAGTTGGAAAAAATACCAATTACCGTTTGTTTTGTTGTTGGTTGTCATTGTTTGTTCGTGTGCCAGCATGGGAACTCCCGATGGGGGACCGTATGACGAAGAGCCTCCTAAATTTATAGGAAGTACTCCGAAACTTTATGCGGTAAACAGCAAGAACGAAAAGATTGAATTGGAGTTCGATGAATTCATTAAATTGGAGAAAGCTTCGGAAAAAGTAATTGTTTCTCCCCCTCAATTGGAGCAACCGGAAATCAAGGTAGTAGGAAAGAAGGTGGTGGTGGAATTGCTGGATACCTTAAAGCCTTCCACTACTTATACCATTGACTTCTCGGATGCCATTGTGGACAATAATGAAGGAAATCCAATGGGAAACTTTGCTTATTCGTTCTCTACGGGTGAAATCATTGATACATTGGAAGTTTCTGGAACGGTCTTAGAGGCATCCAACTTGGAACCGATAAAAGGGATTCAGGTTGGGCTTCATCAGGATGTGGCAGATAGTGCTTTTTACTCCAAACCGTTTGACAGAGTGTCTCGCACAGATAGTCGCGGACATTTCTCCATTCGAGGGGTGGCTCCGGGAAAATATCGCATTTATGCTTTGCAAGACGGCAATCAGAATTACATGTTTGATTCAAAGACAGAGATGATTGCGTTTAGTGATTCTATTGTGATTCCTTCTTCCATTCAAACGACTCGACAGGATACAGTCTGGAAAGATACGCTGACCATTGATACGATAAAGACCGTACAATACACTCGTTTCTTGCCGGATGATGTTATTCTGAGGGCTTTTAAGGAAGAAAATGACCGTCAGTATTTTATTAGAGGACAGCGCGATAAAGAAAATCATTTCATTCTGACTTTCAGTGCAAAAGCTGACACATTGCCTACATTGAAGGGGTTGAATTTTGATGAAAAAGACGCTTTTATCGTAGAAACCACTTCACGCAATGATTCCATTTGTTATTGGATAAAGGATTCGTTGGTGTATCAATTAGATACATTGGCTATTCAAATGGATTATTTGTACACAGATACGTTGGATAAGCTTGTTCCAAAGACGGATACATTGTACTTGGCCAACAAGCTGACACGTGAGCAACGGGATAAGTTGGCTCAGAAAGCGGCTGAGGAAAAGGAAAAAGAACGTAAGAAGCAAGAGAAAAAAGGAAAGAAGATAGAGAAAGAACCTACTCCTTTCCTGGAAATGAAAGTGGATGCCCCTTCTTCATTCGACATATACAAAAACATTCGATTGTCGTTTAACGAGCCGGTAGCACACATTGACACTTCGGCCATTCACATGGAAGTGAAAGTGGACACGCTTTGGACAGAAACGCCTTTCTTGTTGCGAGAAGACTCCATTGCTCCTCGTCAATATGAGATATTGGCTGAATGGGAACCGGACAAGGAATATCGCTTACGAATGGACTCTACGGCTATCACAGGCTTATATGGTTTGCACACCAATAAAGTAGAACAGACGCTGAAGGTTAAGAAGATAGAAGATTACGGAACGCTTTTGTTGAATGTGATGGGAGCCGGTAAGAATGCCATCGTGGAACTGTTGGATAATAGTGGAAAGGTGATTCGCCAACAAGCAGTAAATGCGAATGGAATGGCCGATTTCTATTTCTTGAATCCGAACACGAAGTATTACATTCGCTTGTTTATTGACAAGAATGGAAATGGCGTATGGGATACCGGTAACTTTGAAGGTGGAATCCAACCGGAAGAAGTCTATTACTTCCCGAAAGTTTGGGAAATGAGAGCCAACTTTGAGTTTGAAGAAACTTGGGACATACACGCCGTTCCTTTGGACAGACAGAAGTTGGATGAAATCAAGAAACAAAAGCCGGAAGAACAACGGAAGATAAAGGAGAGAAACAAGGAACGTGCCAAGAAATTAGGACGATGAAAAAGTTGATATTTATATGTCTGGGATGGTGCTTAGGATTGGTGGCTTATGCACAATGTGCGGCCAAAAATGAAGCCATACTCCCAGGCGAACGTTTGACATACGAACTGAAATTCAATTGGAAATTCATTTGGGTAAATGCAGGAAAAGCACAGTTGGACTTGCAGAAAACGTCTTATAAAGGTAAAAACTGTTATAAGACGGAGCTTTTGGCAGTCAGCAATAAAAAGGTAGACCTTTTCTTTAAGATGCGTGATACGCTTACTTGTATAACAACCGACCGCTTGGAACCGATGTATTTCCGGAAGGGGGCAGAGGAAGGAAGTAAATATACGGTGGACGAAGTCTTTTTCGACTATAAAGGGGGAAAATGTATCGTTGACCAAAAACGAGTACGCCTCGGTCGTAAAACGGTAGCCGCAAAGGACACGTTAGACGAATGTGTATTCGATATGCTCAGTATTCTGCTTCAAGCCCGTTCGTTTGATCCTACTTCTTATAAGAAGGGGGATAAGATTCTATTCCCGATGGCTACCGGAAAGAAAGTGGAAGAACAAACATTGATTTATCGAGGTAAGAAGAACTTCGAGGCCGAAAATGATGTGAAGTATCGGTGTTTGGTCTTTTCGTTGGTGGAATACGACAAAAAGGGGAAGGAAAAGGAAGTGATAACGTTTTATGTAACCGATGACAAAAACCATCTTCCCGTTCGCTTGGATTTATATCTGAACTTCGGTTCGGCCAAAGCATTCTTGGAAACAATCGAGGGAAATCGTCATCCCCTGACTTCGATTGTAGAGAAATAATATGATTTTTATGGATTATAAACGAAAGAAAGGAAATTCTTGTGGCAAATGATGTGGTTCTTACCCCGATGATGAAGCAGTTTTTTGAGTTGAAGGCGAAACATCCCGATGCAATCATGCTGTTTCGTTGTGGCGACTTTTACGAAACTTACTCGGAAGATGCGATTGTAGCTTCGGAGATACTGGGTATTACATTGACCAAAAGAGCCAACGGACAGGCCAAACACGTAGAGATGGCTGGTTTTCCCTTCCATGCGCTGGATACTTATCTGCCGAAATTGGTGCGTGCAGGTAAGCGGGTGGCCATTTGCGACCAGTTGGAAGATCCTAAGCTTACCAAGAAGCTGGTAAAAAGAGGTATTACAGAATTGGTTACACCGGGGGTAGCCATTAGCGATAATGTTCTTTCTTACAAGGAAAACAATTTCTTGGCGGCCGTACACTTCGGTAAGAATATGTGTGGGGTTGCTTTTCTCGATATTTCTACGGGTGAGTTCCTGACTGCCGAAGGACCATTTGACTATATTGATAAACTCCTGAATAATTTTGCTCCGAAGGAAGTGCTTTTTGAACGGGGCAAACGGGGGATGTTTGAAGGAAACTTCGGAAGCAAGTTCTTTACCTTTGAACTGGAAGACTGGGTGTTCAATGAAAGCTCTTCTCGTGAGAAGTTGTTGAAGCATTTTGAAACGAAGAACTTGAAAGGCTTTGGAGTAGAACATCTCAAAAACGGTATCATTGCTTCGGGGGCTATTCTCCAGTATTTGGATATGACGCAACATTATCAGATTGGTCATATCACTTCGCTTTCGCGTATCGAGGAAGACCGTTATGTGCGTCTTGACAAGTTTACGGTGCGTAGTTTGGAGTTGTTGGGAAGCATGAACGATGGAGGAACCAGTTTGCTCGATGTAATAGACAAGACCATCAGTCCGATGGGGGCTCGCCTTCTGAAACGCTGGATTGTCTTTCCATTGAAGGATGAAAAGCCGGTAAACGAACGTTTGGATGTGGTAGAATATTTCTTTCGTGAACCGGAGTTCAAGGATTTTATCGAAGAGAAATTGCATTTGATAGGCGACCTTGAACGTATCGTTTCAAAAGCCGCAGTAGGACGTATCTCCCCCCGCGAGGTGGTACAGCTCAAAGTAGCTTTGCAAGCCATTGAACCCATTAAAAATGCGTGTTTGAATGCCGAAAACGAAAGTTTGCGCCGTATCGGGGAACACCTGAATCTGTGTGAAAGTATTCGAGACCGCATTGCACGTGAAATCAAGAACGATCCACCTTTGTTGGTCAACAAGGGCGGAGTGATAGCCGATGGTATTCATGCCGAGCTTGACGAATTGCGCCAGATTGCCTATTCAGGTAAGGATTATCTGCTTCAGATGCAACAACGGGAGAGTGAACGAACCGAGATTCCAAGTTTGAAGATTGCTTATAATAATGTATTTGGCTATTACATCGAAGTGCGCAATACGCACAAGGATAAAGTGCCGGCCGAATGGATACGCAAGCAGACGTTGGTCAATGCCGAACGTTACATTACCCAGGAATTGAAGGAATACGAAGAAAAGATTTTAGGGGCTGAGGACAGAATCTTAGGGCTTGAAACCAAATTATACAATGATTTGGTCATTGCTTTGGCCGAATACATTCCGGCCATTCAAATCAATGCCACCCAAATTGCCCGACTCGACTGTTTGTTGGCTTTTGCCAATGTGGCTCGGGAGAACAAGTATATCCGTCCGGTCATTGATGAAAGCGATGTCATCGACATTCATCAAGGTCGTCATCCGGTAATTGAAAAGCAACTGCCGATAGGGGAAAAGTACATTGCCAATGATGTCTATTTGGATTCCGATAACCAACAAATCATCATCATTACCGGGCCAAACATGGCAGGTAAGTCGGCTTTGCTCCGACAGACGGCTTTGATTACGTTGATGGCTCAGATAGGTTGTTTCGTACCGGCTGAAAGCGCACGTATCGGTATGGTAGACAAGATATTTACACGTGTGGGGGCGAGTGATAATATTTCGGTAGGCGAATCTACTTTCATGGTGGAAATGAACGAGGCAGCCGATATTCTGAACAACCTTTCTCCTCGTAGCTTGGTGCTGTTCGATGAGTTGGGTAGAGGTACATCCACCTACGACGGTATTTCCATAGCCTGGGCTATTGTGGAGCATATTCATGAACATCCGAAAGCAAAGGCGCGTACACTTTTTGCCACTCATTACCACGAATTGAACGAAATGGAGAAGTCTTTCCGCCGCATCAAGAACTACAACGTTTCAGTGAAAGAAATGGATGGAAAGGTCATCTTTTTGCGTAAATTGGAAAAAGGTGGTAGCGAACACTCCTTTGGGATTCATGTGGCGAAGCTGGCGGGTATGCCGAAAAGCATTGTGAAGCGTGCGAATATCATCCTGAATCAGTTGGAAACGGATAATCGTCAGCAAGGAATTGCGAAGCCTACGGCCGAAATTGCTTCCAATCGGGAAGGGTTCCAACTCAGCTTCTTCCAGCTCGACGATCCGGTGCTTTCACAGATACGCGATGAAATATTGCACATTGATGTGGATAATCTGACACCTCTTGAAGCACTCAACAAACTGAATGAAATCAAGAAGATAGTGAAGGGGAAATAAGCCCTTTGAATAACGATAAAAAACTCTTTGGAGGACGACTTAATTCTCTTTGGAGGACGACTTCGTCCTCCAAAGAGTTTTTTTTGATGGGTATAAGGCGAAATATGTAAAGCTTGTTACTTCAACCGTCCTGCCGCTTTCAGGTACTTTACATAGCTCAAATAGAGTTGGAAGTGGGCATCAACCTTTGTTTCGTAGGCTTGTTGCCAAAGAGCCTGGGCTTCCAAATGGTCGGAGAGGGGTTCCAGTCCGGCTTCATATTCACTCTTGCTTACGTTGCGGTTCTCGTCTGCTTGAGTCAATGATTGGTCGGCCAACTGAGCTTGTAACTTGGCTTCATCCAAGTTGTTGGCGGCTTGGGTAAGTTCCAGCAACATCTTTTCGTTCAGGTCGGATTGTTCCAAACGGGTTTGCTCTAATTGCGCTTTGGCGGCACGCACCTTGTTGTATCGTTCGCCGAAATGGAAGAGGGGAACCGTAACATTCAGCATTACAGAGAAGTTGCCTTTGTTGAATAAAGTCTGTTCGTTGACTTTCAGCCCATGCATATAATCATAGGAACCCCGAATCCCCACTTGCGGAAGCAGTTCGCTACGGGTAAGTTTGACTTGTTGTTTGGCGAGTGCCACTTGTTTGTCGAGGAGATTGTATTCCGGTCGGGCAGTTATATCGTTGATTTGTGTTTCCAAATGTTGTTCGATAATGGGGAAGTCATCCGAAATCTGCAAGGTTTCAGTCAAGGGTTTCCCTATCAGGTGGCAAAGATTCATGTTGGCTAATCGGAGTGCATTTTCGGCCTTACGGATGGCCAATTCGCTTTCGTTCAGTTTCACTTGCACCTTCAACACATCGTTCTTTGATTTTAGTCCATGTTTGTAGGCACTTTGCACGTTCTTCATCAATTCCTGCAAGACAGCGTTGTAGCTTTGGGCTACTTTGTTCATTTCTTGTGCTTTGACCATCAATGCGTATGCCTGGTCGGTTTCAAGAATCACTTCCGTTGCCGTCAGCTGTTCGTTGAGTTGTGCCATCTGTTTACCTAAAGTAGCCATTTTGTAGGCCGCAAAAATCTTTCCGCCCATAAAAATAGGTTGTTCCACCTGAATACCTCCCATGTAAACGGTACGCACCTTGTAGTTCAGGTCAACCCCTGGGAAATAGGCGAAACCGCCATTGGGAAGAAACTCTCCATTAGCGTCGGGCAGGAAAGTAGGCAGGTTGCCTCCGGGAATGTTGAAGCTACCTTTGGCGGTACTGTACAGTCCGGTTCCCGTAGCCGTAAAGTTAGGGAAGAAATTCCCTTTGTAACTCTGCATCGTATAATGAGCCGCCCGGGTTTGTTGAGCCGCTGAGGCCATTCGCTTATTGTTCTCCAACGCCAATTGGCGGCATTGGTCGAGAGTTAACACTTCCTGTGCGTCGATGGTCAGCACACAAAGACATAAGGCTATAAATATATAAATCTTCTTCATTGCTATACTTTGATTTTAAAGAACAACGCATAAAGCACCGGTATAAAGAACAACGTAATGACGGTGCCGAACAACAATCCACCCATGATAGAGGCCGCCAATGAACCGAACATGGCATCAGGCAACAAAGGTATCATACCTAAAATTGTGGTTAGCGAAGCCATCATGACCGGACGGAGACGGCTTTGCGAACTGTCTATCAAAGCTGTAACCGGTTCTGTTCCCTGACTGATTTGTAACGTGATTTCATCCATGAGTACGATACCGTTCTTGATGAGCATCCCTATCAAACCAAGCGTTCCAACTATCGCCACAAAGTTGAATACCTTTCCGGTGAGTAGCATAACGATGACCACACCCACAATGATGAGAGGCATACAACAAAAGATGATAAGCGGTTTCTTGTAGTCCTTGAACAGCATAATGAGAATGGCTATCATCAGGATAATGGCCAACGGGAAGTTTTGAAAAAGGTATTTCATGGATTGGGTACTGGCTTTCCGTTCGCCTTGCCATTGCAGACTGTATCCTTCCGGTAACGGGATGTTTTCTATCTGCGTGGCAATGGACTGACGCGCCTGTTCGGTTTCAATGCCCGGAAGGGGCGAACATTGTACCCGTTGGCTACGCTGGCCGTTGTATCGAGGGATAACGGAAGGTTCCCAACGCACGTCAATCTTCTTGCTGATTTGTTGGAGAGGGGTGCTTCCCATGAGGGTTTCTACCACCTCGTCCTTATCTAAGTTTCCGGACTTTAGTTTGACCAGAAACTCCTTGTCCATGAGACCGTTGATGGACGGGAGTTGCGGGAAGATTTGGGCATTGTTCAAGTCTTCTATCTGTTCGCCTTTTTCATTGACACTCTTTAGGTAGATGTTGTCCTTGTGGATACCTTGATAGAACGTGCCGATAGGAATACCACCGGTGGCGGTCAGCAGGGAAATGCTTACATCGTTTCGGCTCAATCCCAACGCACGCGCCGCCGGCTGGTCGTATTCAACCGTAAGGACGGGTACATCCGGATTCCAGTCGGTGGTAATGAGACACACTTCAGGAGTACGTTCCATGATGGCTCGGGCGCTGTCGGCCAGCTGATGAAGCACAGCCGGATCGGGACCGAGGAATTGGGCTTCAATCGGATATTTCTTGTACATCAGGTTGTATCGTTTCAGCTTGACGTAGGCATCGGGGTATTGTTGTGTCAGATAGGTCTGGATTTCATCCATGTTGTTTATCAAAGCATCCGGCGAAGTGAAGTCGATAATCAGTTCGCCATACGCCAACGATGGATTGGCGATACTTCGTACCAAGTTGTAACGGCCGGGAGTTCCGCCCACCGAGGCTGTAACGTGAGTAATTTCTTTCCGCGTCTTTAGATAGGATTCGATTTCTTGCAAGTCTTTTACCACTCGGGTGGAGTTGCTCCCTTCCGGGAGCTTGTATTCCAAATAGAGCTGGTCGTACACCATGTCCGGAAAGAATCCCTGTTTCATGAATGTATATCCGAAGGCCGAAAGTGCCAATAAGACTATCATGCCGCATACACTTCCCCAGCGGTGCTTCAAGCCGAACCATAACACCGCACGCAAGGTCGCATAGATGCGTCCAGGATATTCGCGGCGAGGACTTTCATTCCCCTCTTGAGAGGGGGAAGAACCCTTTGTAAACAACCGTCGGTTGGCCATCAGCGGCACATGTACCAAAGCCAACACCCAACTGAGCAACAAGGATACGGCTAATACGATAAACAAGTCGCGTGTGTAGACACCCGCTGTGTCGGGCGACATGAAGATAGGCAGGAAGGCGATTATCGCAATCAAGGTAGCTCCTAACAAGGGCATGGCGGTTTGTCGTCCGATGGCAGTCATCGCTTCCATGCGAGGCTTGCCAGCCTTCAGGTCTACCAATATGCCGTCAATAATTACAATGGCATTGTCAACCAGCATCCCCATCGCCAAGATGAAAGCCGCTAAGGATACCCGTTGCAATGTGCCGTCCATGTATTGCAGAAAGAGGAAAGAACCGCAGACGGTGATGACCAGACTATAGCCGATGATGAGACCGCTTTTGAAACCCATTGTCAGCATGAGGACAACTATCACGATGATGACCGATTCCACTAAGTTAATGGCAAAAGTGCCGAGGGAGTCGCCTACTCGTTCGGGCTGGTTGAAGACTTTGTGAATCTCTACGCCTGTCGGGAACCGGGTAGCTTGAAGTTGCTGTATGGTTTCCTTGATCTTTGCTCCAACTTTGATGATGTCGGCATCTCCCGAAGCCGCAATCAAGATACCGATAGCTCGGTCGCCATCGAAAAACAATTCATTGCGGGTAGGTTCTTCGTAGCCCTTTTCGATACGGGCGATGTCTCGCAAACGGAGCTGGTCATCGTCATGTCCTTGAATCAGCATGTTGCCGATGTCTTCTACCGTCTTGAACTTGTCGCTGACGGTTACGCGGATACGATTGTCTCCACTTTCATAATAACCCGTATAACTTGTCTGATTCTGTCCGTTGAGGGTGGCAAGCACTTCCATCGGCTTAACTCCGAGGTTTGACATACGGTCTTGCAACAAGGAAATGTTGATACATTCGGAACGCTTTCCGTAGAGGTCAACTCGGTCTACCCCTTCCAGTTCGTTTACTTCCCGTTTGATAAGCTCGGCATAATCGGACAGCTCTCGGTCGTTCATCCCTTCACCGGTCAGGGCATAGAATATGCCGAACACATGGCCGAAATCGTCTTTGACCATCGGCGGACTGACACCCGAGGGCAAAGAAGCTTGGGCATCGCTTACTTTTCTCCGGAGCATGTCCCAGCATTGCTCCACCTCCTCGTCTTTGACGGTGCTGAGCAACTCCACCTGAATCAGTGAGAGGTCGTTGTATGAATAGCTTTCGATGTTGTCGATGTTCCCCATCGTGCGGATGTTTTTCTCCAATACATCCGTAACTTCCAGTTCCACCTGATGCGCTGATGCACCGGGGTAAGTGGTTACAATCATGGCCAATTTGACCTTTATCTCGGGATCTTCCAACTTACTCATCTGATAGCATGAGATGATTCCGCCCGCTACGAGTACGGCTATGAAGAAATAGACCAGATTCCGGTTCTTGAACGCCCATTTGCTGATGTCCATACGATTATTTTCTGCTAAAATTCATTATTATTTATCAACACAAAAGTATTCAGTATGTTCAGCTTCTGAAAGGTCAATTTGCTAAATATATTGTTCGATTTGTAGGTTATTCTTTATGTAGACAATTATAGAATGTGTTATAAACGGTTCGAATAGTGAAAATTTTTAGAGTTGCATGAGTTTCTTCCAATTCAGCCAGCCAAATACAGCTACAATGGCATAAAGTGCATAAAGGCCGGCGGTAAAATACAAGTCCTTGTAGATGTAAAGTCCCACGCAAACCACATCGACCACAATCCACACCCACCATTGCTCCAAATATTTGCGGGCAAGCATCCACATACCTATAATGCTTAGGGCGGTTGTGAAAGCATCACACCAGGGAACATTGCTGTCCGTATAGTTGATGAGCAACCAAGCAATGCCAAATTGAGCCACCAAGAAGATGATTCCTGCCTTTAACCAACTTCTTACAGGAACGTGCGTGATGGGTAGTTCTTTTTCTTCCTTTGCCTTACGACCGTATTTCCACACGAGCCACCCATAAATGGCAGCTCCCAAATAGTAGATGTTGATGGCAAAATCGGCGTAAAGGCCTGCCTCATAATACACGAAGATATAGATAGCCGGCATGATGATACTGGCTATCCATAAATAAATGCTGGCTCTATATTCCAACCAAAGATAGACTATCCCTACGATGGTTCCGATGATTTCTAATTCCATAGTTCCTAAAAGTTCAAGGACAAATGTCCCAATACGTTGGTTCCGGCTTGGGCGGCATAGCCCGCATAATTATAACGTACTTTCTCTCCGTTGTCGTAATAGAATCCGCTTCCGGCATAACCGTTGTTCTCGTACTTCTCGTTGAACAAGTTGTAGACGGTTAGGCCGATGGTGGCCGATTTTATCATTGGCAACTTGAAGGAGTAGGAGAGGTGCAGATTACTTACAAAATAAGCGTCTAATACATGGGCTTCCTGATGGGCGTTGCTCATGTATTGTTTGCTTACATATTGCGATTGCAAAGATACATCAAACTGCTTGTATTGATAACTGAACAGGTTGTTTAATATAAAGTCTGGTGAAAAGGCTATGGGCGTATCTCCATGATTGATTTTCCATTGTTCACCATTGATGTCTTCGTTCTCATAAAGCGTTTCCGTAAAGTTCTGAATCCGGTTCCGGCTCAACGTGGCGTTGACATCCCAAGAAAAGCCGAAGTCTGTACGAATACCTGCCATCAGCTCTATCCCCATGCGATAGCTGTCGGGCATATTGGCCGCTATCGGTTCGCCGATTTCGTTTAGCTCTCCCGTCAAGACCAGTTGGTCTTTGTAATCCATGTAGTAAAGGTTGGCTCCCACGTTCAGCCAAGAGTTGGCATAAGTATAGCCTAATTCGTAATCGAACAAGCGTTCGGCTTGCGGATGTTCCCACAACTTTCCGTCGGTGTAGTTGTTGCGGGTAGGTTCCTTATGGGCTACGCTGAATGAACCGAACAGGCGGTGATTCTGGTCTATCTGCCAAGAAAGCCCTGCTTTGGGGTTGAAAAAGTCGAATTTCTCGTCGATGGCCAACACTTGCAAGCCATCGTTGGTTACGGTGTTCCACTTGTCGTTGGTTCCCTTGATACGATAGTCGATGTGGCGATATTGCAAGTCGACATACGCGTTCAGAGTGTTCGTGAGCTTATAGTCGGCCTTCAGATAGAGGTTTCCGTCTGTCTTGGTGCCTTTGCTCCGATAATATTCTTGTCCGGGTTCCAGCATTTCCGTATAGTTCTTTACCCAAAGCACCTGGCCGAAATGATGTCCGCTGTAATGATTCAGTCCGCCGCCTAAAGTTGTATTCAGGCGATTATTCCGATAATTGACCGAGAAAATACCTCCCCCAAAGCCATTTTCCATCGCTTTCTTACGCACCAAGTCACTCCAGGATATTTCTTCGCCGTTCTGTATAAAAGGCTTCAACCCATATTCAACCAATGTACGTCCGATTTTATATTCCTGATAATAACCGTCTCCTTTGGTGTAATGCAAACCGGCGTTCAGACTCCATTGCGAAGAGAACTGATGATTGAACAAAAGCTGATAGTTTTTCTGTACATAATTGTCCGTCTAGTCGTCATAGAAGTGCATTTTCCCTTGCTCATCGGTGTACATATAGCCACATGAATTGTATCGGCGACCATAGGTGTCCATCTCCTCTTTTGAAGCATAATTCCAAGCATGATAGGTACGTTCCTTTCCGGCAAAGGCTATCAATTTGACAGAAGTCTGGTCGGCATAGTAAGCCCCTTGCAGATAGTAGGAGTTAAGGCCTACCGAAGCCCGGTCAATGTATCCGTCGGTGGCGATGTTCGACAAACGTACATCGAACGCCCAATGTTCGTCAATCAGCCCTGTTCCCATCTTCAAGGTTTCCTTGTGGGTGTTGAAAGAACCGTAAGAACCGTTGAACATGATGTAAGGCTCCATCGAAAGTTCGCCCGTCTGAAGGTTGATGCTGGCTCCAAAAGCTCCGGCTCCGTTGGTGGACGTTCCGGCTCCTCGTTGTATCTGCATATCCTTGACCGATGAGGCAAAGTCGGGCAAGTTTACCCAAAACACCGTATGACTCTCCGCGTCATTGACCGGAATTCCGTTGGCCGTAACATTGATACGTGTGCCGTCTGTTCCTCTCACTCGGATAGACGTATAGCCGATTCCGGCTCCCGCATCGCTGGTGCTGATGGCACTCGGCGTGGTGTGAAGCAAATAGGGGAGGTCTTGTCCCACGTTCCGCTTCTGGAGTTGTTCTTTGTTGATGTTGGTAAAAGCCACCGGTGTGGTGCGTGTAGCCTTGGTAGACACAACCTCGACTTCTTGCAGGTTTAGCATCCACAAGCTATCGGGTTCTTCTTTTTGTGCCTGCATACAGACACTTCCAACCATTCCTGTCAGGAGAAAGGTTGTCATTGCAAATCTTTTCATTGCCTTTCCTATTTTAGTTTGATAATACAGAAAAGGGGGAATTTTCCTTCTTTTTCCCTACGCCGGCACTATCCGGATCAGGTCAATGGGTATGATCTCAGCCCGTCATGTTAGGGCACCCCTCAATCGAAATCTGGGAGCAAAAGTAAAAGGTTCTGAGAAATTTTGCAAGAAGAAAGACGTAAAAACGTTGCTTTTCTTGACGAAAAGATAAAATAGATTACTTCAACCCTTAAAAAGCGCCTTGAATGTTATTCATTCTCCCTAAGTTGAGGCAAAAGCGAAGCAAAAAAGAGAAAATGATGCATAAAAATGAAAAAAGTTGGCCAAACATTTGGAAGATATAAAAGAAAAAGTCTATCTTTGCATCGCTTTTCGAGAAAAGCACTTAATGATTGGACTATGGTGTAATGGTAGCACAACAGGTTTTGGTTCTGTTTGTCCAGGTTCGAATCCTGGTAGTCCAACGAACGAAGGGATGTGTCGCAAGCACATCCTTTTGTTTTTTTATCATAAATCATCCCTTTCAAGTCAACGACCAAACACCCCTCTAAGAGCTTTTTCTAATAGCTCTTCAGCTTTTTAAAAAAACTCTTTGACGCGTCGACCAATTCTCTTTGGAGAGTTTGTTCGTTCTCCAAAGAGAATTTATTCCTTGTCTTTGAAGGGGGATAGACGAGGATTACACCCGCCTGTTCAACTGGTTGTTTGCCTTCTCGGGTTTCGACTTACCTACCCGTTTGCCGGAAGATTTCTTTTTATGTTGTTGCTTTGCCTTGTGGGCAAAAGGGTTTTTACTTGCCATCATACGAAATTTTTCGCAAGATAAGACAAATTTTCCAAACAATCGGCTTTTTGTTGGTCGGAAGAATGTTTTTTCTTTACATTTGCAATTAAAACAATGGGCTTATGGCAACTAAAGACTATACATACATTCTCACACAAGCGGTAGAAGAACTATCCGAAAGCCGGTCGTATGAAGGGCTTTTCCAGCAACACAAGGAAGGCGAGCCTCTCCCGTCAGCCCAATCTTTACAGAAGATTGTCGAGCTGGCACGTGCCATTCTTTTCCCCGGTTACTTCGGCAACTTTACCGTCAACAGGCACACCATTCCTTATCATATAGGAGTTCATGTTGAATGGCTGTTCAATAGTCTCATCGAGCAAATCCAAGCCGGCCTATGTTTCGGACAAGAAAACAACGGGCTGAAAATGACACCCCATGAAAGCAGCCGAGAAACAGCCACCTTGTTAGCCGCCAGATTCATCGGGAAGTTGCCCGAGTTACGCCGAATCTTGGCCACCGATGTAGAGGCCGCCTATTATGGCGATCCGGCCGCGACCTGTTTCGGGGAGATAATCAGCTGTTATCCAGCCATCCGAGCCATTAGCAATTATCGCATCGCCCATGAACTATTGATGTTGGGAGTGCCGCTTATCCCTCGTATCATCACAGAGATGGCACACTCGGAGACCGGCATCGACATTCATCCGGGAGCTCAAATCGGCCATCATTTCACGATTGATCATGGCACAGGTGTAGTCATTGGAGCCACTTGTATTATAGGAAACAATGTAAAACTTTATCAAGGTGTAACCTTAGGTGCGAAAAGTTTCCCTTTGGACGAAGACGGAAACCCCATCAAAGGTATTCCTCGACATCCCATTTTGGAAGACGATGTGATTGTTTATTCCAATGCGACCATACTCGGAAGGGTGGTCATCGGCAAGGGAGCTACGGTCGGCGGAAACATCTGGGTTACAGAAGATGTGCCTGCCGGAGCAAGAATTGTACAGCAAAAACGCTAAATACACATTCAAGAATTTAACAAGTTCAAGAATTTAGCTATCTTTGTAGCATCTATTGAAATTACGTAATATCACCTACAATGAAGGAAGAATTTGAGTTGATTGCCAAAACCTTTCATGGTTTGGAAGAAGTCTTGGCAAAGGAACTTACTGAATTAGGCGCCAGCGACATTGAAATCGGCAACCGTATGGTGGCCTTTACCGGCGATAAAGCCATGATGTATAAGGCAAACTTCTGCCTGCGCACCGCCATCCGCATATTAAAACCGATTAAGCATTTCAAGGCTAATACGGCGGATGAAGTCTACGACAACATTAAAGCCATTGAATGGGAAAACTACTTGGACAACAGCAAAAGTTTCTCGGTAGATGCAGTGGTGTTCTCTAACGAGTTCCGCCATTCCAAGTTTGTGGCCTATAAAGTAAAGGATGCCATTGTGGATTATTTCCGCGACAAGACCGGCGAACGTCCTTCTGTACGTCTCAGCAATCCGGATGTATTGTTGAATATTCACATTGCCGAAGACCGTTGCACGCTTTCTCTTGATAGTTCAGGCGAATCTTTGCACCGTCGCGGTTATCGTCAAGAAGCCGTAGAAGCTCCACTCAATGAAGTGTTGGCTGCCGGTATGATTCTGATGACCGGCTGGAAAGGCGAATGTGATTTGATTGATCCGATGTGTGGCTCGGGAACGATTCCTATCGAAGCGGCTTTGATTGCCCGTAACATTGCCCCGGGTGTTTTCCGCAAGGAATTTGCTTTTGAGAAATGGGTGGATTTCGATCAGGATTTGTTTGACTCTATTTACAATGACGACTCGAAAGAACGGGAGTTTGCTCACAAAATTTATGGTTACGACAACAATCCGAAAGCCAACGAAATCGCTATCCATAATGTGAAAGCCGCCGGACTTAGCAAAGACATTGTCTTGAAGATTCAGCCTTTCCAACAGTTTGAACAGCCGAAAGAAAAGAGCATCATCATTACAAATCCTCCATACGGTGAACGTATTTCCACCGATGACCTTTTGGGATTGTATCAGATGATTGGCGAACGCTTGAAACATGCTTTTGCCGGCAATGATGCCTGGATATTGAGCTATCGCAACGAATGTTTTGACCAAATCGGGTTGAAACCTTCTATTAAAGTAGAACTCTACAACGGCGCTTTGGAATGTCAGTTCCGTAAATATCAGTTGTTTGACGGAAAATACAAAGCTTTCCGACAGGAAAATGACGGAAAAGAGTTCAAGCCTCGTCGGGAAGAAATGCGTCCAAGACGTGCGGGAAGCAAACCGGACGATAGACGTCGGCGCTTTGACGGAAAATCCGAAGAAGGCAGACGTTTCGAGAAAAGCCGTAAGTTTGATGGAAAGCGTGAGAATCGCCGTTCCGACGAAAAGCCAAACTTTAGAAAATAAAAGAGAATCATCTCTACTTAAAACATAAATCAGAAAACATGAAAAGAATACTTAATCTACTGGTAATCCTCTTTATGACAGTATCTACAATCATGGCACAAGAGAAGAAAAGTTTTACACTGGAAGACTTAATGCCGGGTGGAAACACTTACTTCAACTTACAAGTTGAGAACCTATATGGCTTGACTTGGTGGGGAGATGTTTGCATCAAACCGGAAATGGATAAAGTCATGACCTTGAACCCCAAAACAGGCAAAGAAACTGTCCTTTTCACATTGGAAGATATGAACAAGGCTTTGGAAGCCGCCGGCATCAACAAAGTACGTGCGCTTTACACTCTCAGCTATCCCTGGAGTGATAAGACCGAAGTTCAATTACCCAAAAGTCAACGATTTGCCGTTTATAATTGGAAGACCGGAGCTGTAAAGACACGCGATGATTTGCCTAAGGAACCATACGATAATGTAAGTCTGAATAGTGTGAGTGGTCATATTGCTTACACCGTAGGAAACAATCTCTATGTGAACGGTCGTAGAGTAACCAACGAACCGGAAGGGGTGCTTTGCGGACAAAGCGTGCATCGCAATGAGTTTGGCATCAACGGAGGTATCTTCTGGAGTCCTAAAGGAAACTTGGTCGCTTTCTATCGCATGGATCAAAGCATGGTTACAGATTATCCACAAGTGAATACTTCTACCCGTATTGCTACTCTCGAACCGGACAAATATCCGATGGCCGGCATGACCAGCCACAAAGTAACCATCGGTGTGTATAATCCGTCCACAAATGAAACCATTTATTTGAAAGCAGGCGATCCGACCGACCGTTATTTTACCAATGTAAGTTGGAGTCCGGACGAAAAGAACATTTATGTCATTGAATTGAATCGCGACCAGAATCATTCTCAGTTGATGCGTTATAACGCTGTCACTGGCGCACAAGAAGCATTGGTGTACGAAGAAAAGCATGACAAGTATGTGGAACCTCAACACCCGTTGACCTTCTTACCCTGGGATGAACACAAGTTCATTTATCAGAGTCAGCAGGATGGATACAACCATTTGTATTTGTTTGATTTGGCTCAAGGCATGATGCACCCGATTGAAACCGAAGGACCGGATAAGCTGTTCATTCCTCAGACACAAATTACCAAAGGCGAATGGATTGTGAAGGATATTCTTGGTTTTAATAACAAAACAAAGGAAATCTATATCATGAGTACGGAGCTTTCTCCGCTTCAGAGCAATGCGTTTGCCGTAAATATCAAGACCGGCAAAACCCGTTTGATTGGCGCAGGAGAAGGTGTACACCATGTACAGCTCTCAGAAAGTGGTAAATATGTTATTGATAACTATACTTCTCATAGCGTAGCTCGCGAAGTGAATATACTTCCGACCTCAGGCAAGGGAAAAGGTGTCAACCTCTTGAGTGCAACCAATCCGATGGAAGCATACAACATGCCTGAAATCACATTGGGAACTCTCAAAGCTGCCGATGGAAAGACTGACTTGTATTATCGTTTGGTCAAGCCGGTAAACTTTGATGCCAACAAGAAATATCCGGCCGTTATCTATGTATATGGTGGTCCTCATGCCCAACTTATTACTGATGTACGCAACTATGGTGCAGGGGGTTGGGACATTTACATGGCACAGTTGGGTTATGTTATGCTGACCGTAGACAATCGAGGTAGTGCTAACCGAGGCTTGGAGTTTGAAAACTGCACCCATCGCCAATTAGGAACAGAAGAAATGAAAGACCAAATGCAGGGTGTAGAACTTTTGAAATCACTTGGTTTTGTAGATGAAAATCGTATCGGTGTACATGGTTGGAGTTTCGGTGGATTCATGACGACCAACCTTATGCTTACTTATAACGACACGTTCAAGGTGGGTGTAGCCGGTGGTCCGGTTATTGACTGGAAACTGTATGAAGTGATGTATGGTGAACGCTACATGGATACCCCCCAAGCCAATCCGGAAGGCTACAAGAAAGCCGATCTTACCCAAAGAGCCGGTGATTTGAAAGGCCGCTTGCAAGTGATTATTGGTGCGAACGATCCGGTTTGTGTACCTCAGCATAGTATTTCTTTCTTGCGGGCATGTATCAATGCAGGCACACAACCAGACTATTTCATCTATCCGGGCGACGGACACAATATGTTCGGACGCGACCGCGTACACTTGTACACTCGCATCACCCGTTATTTTGAAGACTATTTAAAATAATAATAGATTTATGATTCCTGATTTCTGATTTATTACAGAGAACAAGAATCATAAATCATAAATCATAAATGAAACTATTACTATTAGGTTCGGGTGGGCGTGAACATGCTTTGGCATGGAAGATTGCCCAAAGTCCGAAAATCGAGAAACTATACATTGCACCGGGTAATGCCGGAACTCGTAACGTAGGCGAAAACGTGGCCATCAAAGCCGATGATTTCGAAGCCGTCAAAGAATTTGTCGTGAAGAACGGCATCAACATGGTGGTAGTAGGGCCGGAAGATCCGTTGGTAAAGGGTGTGTACAACTTCTTTAAGGAAGACGAAGCGTTGAAGAACATTCCGGTTATCGGTCCGTCAAAAGCCGGAGCCGTATTGGAAGGAAGCAAGGAATTTGCCAAAGAATTCATGATGCGTCATCACATTCCAACTGCCGGCTATAAAAGCGTTTCGGCTGATAACTTGGAAGAAGGTTTGGCATTCCTCGAAACTCTCGAAGCACCATACGTGTTGAAGGCCGATGGCCTTTGTGCCGGTAAGGGTGTACTTATTCTCCCGACATTGGAAGAGGCCAAGAAAGAACTGAAAGAAATGCTTGGCGGTATGTTTGGAAACGCATCGGCAACCGTTGTCATCGAAGAATTCTTGAGTGGTATTGAATGTTCGGTATTTGTTCTGACTGACGGTAAGAGTTACAAGATTCTGCCAGAAGCGAAGGACTATAAACGTATCGGTGAAGGCGACAAAGGCTTAAACACCGGTGGTATGGGAAGTATTTCTCCGGTTCCATTTGCTGACAAAGCATGGATGCAGAAAGTGGAAGACCGTATCATTCGTCCAACCGTTGAAGGTTTGGCAAGCGAAGGAATCGACTATAAAGGATTTATTTTCTTTGGGCTTATTAACGTGAAAGGCGAACCAATGATCATTGAATACAATGTACGTATGGGCGATCCGGAAACGGAAAGTGTCATGCTCCGTATCAAGAGTGATTTGGTAGAGCTCTTTGAAGGGGTGGCCAACGGAAATTTGAGTGAAAAGACTTTAGAAATAGACGAACGTGCAGCTGTTTGTGTAATGCTCGTATCGGGTGGCTATCCGGAACATTACGACAAGGGTTATGCTATCAGCGGTCTTGACGAAGTGAAGGATAGTATTGTCTTTCATGCAGGAACAGCCTTGAAGGACGGTCAGGTAGTAACCAGTGGTGGCCGTGTCATTGCAATTAGTTCGTATGGAGCCAATAAGGAAGAAGCTTTGGCCCAATCATTTGCCAATGCACAGAAAATCAACTTTGAAAAGAAGTATTTCCGTTCAGACATTGGCTTTGATTTATAATTAGTTGGGGATGAGAGAAAACAGATTTCAAGTAGATATAACAACGGGAAGGCTTACCCTTCCCGTTGTTATCCTTTTTTGCTTGATTATATGGGGAACCGGAAGTTCTTCATGGAGTGATTTAGGTACATTAGGTATCGTTGCTTTCAGCGGTTATCTAATGATTGAAATGAATACAGCCTTTACGCTGATTCGTACCCGAACTACTTTCCCTGTTTGCATATATTGGTATGTGATAAGTATTTTCTTTTTTCTCCATCCTTTTGCTTGGAGTAACTTCGTACAACTTGCTTTTCTGCTGTCGGTCTTTCAGCTGTTCTTCAGTTATGAATGTTCCCATGCTCAAACACATATCTTTCATGCTTTTCTGTTTATTGGATTAGGAAGTCTCTTGTTTCCCCAACTGATTTACTTCTCTCCATTGTTTGCTTTCAGCATGATTACTTTTCGGGCATTGAGTGCCAAAAGTTTCTTTGCTTCTCTTCTCGGATTGAGCATACCCTATTGGTTCTTGTTTGGTTATGCTTTCTATTTCGATGAGATGCATTTGTTCTATGCCCCGGTCAATGAAATGTTGCACTTTTATTCCATAGACTATACTTCATTACTTCCTCAGGAAGTCTTATCAGAAATATTCATTTTATTTCTTCTGATTATCAGTTCCCTACATTACTTCCAGGTGGCATACATGGATAAGACCAAAACCCGCATTTATCTTTCGTTCTTGGTATTCGCCGGGTGGTGGACTACTTTGTTTGTGGTGTTCCAACCACAACATTTGCATCGACTTCTTCCCATTCAGTGTATCTGTACCGCTTTTTTAAGTGGTCATTTGTTTACTTTAACGCGAAACCGATTCTCAAGTTATCTCTTCGTTGTTACTTTTGTAATAGTGATGTTTCTAACTCTTTACCACTTATGGATGCAATTATTCAGTTTATGATAGACTGGGGCTATTGGGGAATGTTTCTTTCGGCTCTTATCGCCGGAACAGTAGTTCCTTTTAGCTCGGAAGCAGTTTTGGTAGCTTGTGTCAGTATGGGACTGGAACCAATAGGATGTGTATTAGCCGCAACAGCCGGAAACATGGTAGGCGGAATGACCTGCTATTGGTTAGGAACCTTAGGCAACATGACATGGATTGAAAAATATTTCGGAGTAAACGCCCAAAAACTGGAAAAAGCAAAACGGTTTGTAAAAGACCGAGGGGCTTGGATGGCTTTCTTTATGTTCATTCCCTTCTTGGGAGAAGCCATTGGTGTTGTCTTGGGATTAATGCATGCCAATGTTTGGATTACAGCCATTGCGATGTTTTTTGGGAAAGCACTTCGCTATATTGCTATTGTAGCAACAACTTTAGGTATTACCTCTATATTCAGTTAATGTATGAATCTTGAACAAACAGCCGACGGAAGCTTTACACTCTATGTACCAGAATTGGATGAACATTATCATTCAGTCAAAGGTGCGTTGACCGAATCACAACACATCTTCATTGATATGGGATTGAAGCACTCTTCCGTAGTCTCTCCACGTATCTTGGAGATAGGATTAGGTACCGGACTGAATTGCTTTTTGACTTTACTTGCTGCCGAAGAAACCCAACGTAGGATTCACTATACAGGTATTGAACGCTATCCTTTAGACATTGAGATTGTGCGCAAGTTAGACTATCCTTCCATCATAGGGAAAGGTCATGAAGCCGACTATTTTACCATTCATGAAGTTCCCTGGGAAAAAGATACTTCTTTATCGGCATGGTTTACTCTCCATAAATTGGAAGGCGATTTCACGACATATACCTTTGAAAAAGGATATGATATAATTTACTTTGATGCTTTTGCTCCTGAAAAACAACCGGAAATGTGGGAGCAAGGTTTGTTCGATAAGCTATATCAGGTATTGAATGAAGGAGGTATCCTGACCACCTACTGCGCTAAAGGAGTCGTCAGGCGAATGCTTCAGACTGCCGGATTTAAAGTAGAACGCCTGCCTGGACCGCCGGGAGGTAAAAGAGAAATATTACGTGCAACTAAAACTACTTGAACATGCAACATCCTATCATTGAAATAACAGACCTTAGTGCCGCATACGACCAGAAGACTGTACTCAACCAAGTAAACTTGACTGTGTACGAACGGGATTTCTTGGGAATTATCGGTCCGAACGGAGGAGGAAAGACTACCCTCATCAAAAGTATCTTAGGACTTCATCATCCATGTCAGGGACAGATACGTTTCTACAAGGACGGAAAGGAAGTACCTGAAATCAATATGGGTTACTTGCCTCAATATAATAGCATTGACAAAAAGTTTCCCATTTCTGTGTACGAAGTGGTACTTTCCGGACTCAGCAAACAAAAATCTCTTTTCCGGAGATACACCCGAGAACAGCATGAACAAGTACGGAAAATCATTACTCGTATGGGGTTAGAGGGTTTGGAAGAACGGGCGATAGGCGAACTAAGCGGTGGGCAACTCCAAAGAGCTTTGTTGGGTAGGGCTTTAGTATCCAACCCCGAAGTAGTTATCCTTGACGAACCAAATACCTACATCGACAAGCGTTTCGAAGCAAAACTCTACTCGCTGTTGGAAGAAATCAACAAGGAAAGAGCCATTATCTTGGTTAGCCACGACATCGGAACCGTCCTGAAGAATGTGAAAACCATTGCCTGCGTGAATGAGACGGTACATTATCATCCGCATACAGAAGTGCCTACCGAATGGTTGGAAGAACATTTCGGTTGTCCGATTGAGATGTTAGGACATGGGGCTTTCCCACACCGCGTTTTAAAATGCCACGACCACGAAGAAGAGAAATAACAATGATGAAAATGAAAAAACTGATCTATATCCTTACCTTATTTGTATTAGGTGCTTGCGGAAATCCTTCTCAGCCCAATAGCAAACCTATATTAACCGTAACTCTTGAACCGTTACGCTATTTTACGGAAGTCATTGCCGGCGACAACTATGAGGTAGTCAGTATGGTACCCAAAGGGAGTAGTCCCGAAAGCTATGATCCCACTCCTCAGCAGTTGGTAAACCTCAGTCAGAGTCAGGCCTATTTACGGATTGGATACATTGGCTTTGAGCAGGCATGGATGAAGAAACTTGAAGCCAACTGCCCCAACATGAAGGTATTCGACACTTCAAAGGGAGTTGACCTAATTCGTTCTGGAGGCCATTGGCACAATGACCATTTTCATGAAGGAGGAGTAGAACCACACATCTGGAATTCGGCCAACAACGCGATTATCATTGCTGACAACATTTGTGCAGCACTCTGTGAATTAGACAGTATTCATCAAGACGGCTATAAACATCGGACAGACAGTTTGAAAGAAGTGATCGCACAAACTGAAAGCCATATTCGTCAGCATTTGCAAAATGCCGACAGTACGTTTCTAATCTATCATCCGGCTCTCAGTTATTTTGCCCGAGACTACGGACTGAAACAGATTAGCATTGAGGAAGGAGGAAAGGAACCTTCTCCAGCCCAACTGAAAGCCTTAATTGAAACTTGTCGAAAGGAAAAAGCACGCACCATCTTTGTACAGCAGGAGTTCGACCAAAGAAATGCCCAACTCATCGCTGATGAATTG
>JAFTSK010000216.1 GCA_017467385.1 Bacteroidaceae bacterium | reverse complement strand
GTCGTCCACATCGAGCAGTTCCTTTCCGCTGACCAGCAAGGTCCTTTCCACCAGATTCTTCAACTCGCGGATATTGCCCGGGAAAGGCAAGCGTTGCAAGTAATCCATGGCCGCTTGTGTAAAGTCCACTGCCTGAAGACCATTCGCTTGACAAAGCTTGTCGGCAAAGTGGCGCACCAGCAACGGGATGTCTTCTTTACGTTCGCGCAAGGCAGGCAAATGTACGGTAATCAAGTTGATACGATAGAACAAATCCTCGCGGAAGGTACGTTCCTGCACCCGTTGGGCAAGGTCTACATTCGTGGCACTCACCACACGGATATCCACCTTACGGGGACGACTATCTCCCAATACTTCGAAAGTCTGTTCTTGCAATACCCGGAGGAGCTTTACCTGACAACTCAAATCCAAGTCGCCTATTTCGTCAAGAAAGATGGTTCCTTTATCCGCCATTTCAAAACGTCCTACTCTATCGGCCGACGCATCGGTAAAGGCCCCCTTCTTATGGCCGAACATCTCACTTTCGAACAAAGTTTGCGAAATACCGCCCAAGTTCACCTTCACGAAAGGTTTCTTGGCTCTGGGGCTGTTCTTATGAAGGGCTTCGGCTATCAGCTCCTTGCCCGTACCGCTTTCGCCCGTCACAAGTACCGAAGCATTGGTTTTCGATATACGCTTGATGGTTTCCAGCACATCCATCAAGGCCTTGCTTTTCCCGATGATGTGACTACGGTCGAATCCCTCTTCGTCTAACTCTTTCGGTGCTTCCTTCTTGGCATTCAGCTCGAGGGCCGTTTCTATGCGTTGCATCAAGGCAGCATTGTTCCAGGGTTTGGTTACAAAGTCGAAAGCACCGGCCTGCATCCCCTTTACGGCCAAATCGATGCTTCCCCAAGCGGTCATCAGGATAACGGGCGCATCGGGTTGGAAGATCTTGACCTGTTTCAAAAGGGTGATGCCTTCGTCTCCACTCGTGGTGAGGGAGAAGTTCATGTCCATCAGGATAAGTTCAGGACACACGGAACGCACTACGGCCATTGCTTCCTTGGGGGTGGCAACCGCCTGAACTTCATACTTGGCCCGTTTCAGCATAAAGCTAAGGGAAGTACGGATAGCGCTATCGTCGTCTATAATCAGAATCATAATGTTGCAAAGATAACATTTTCAGAAGAATCCTACAACAAAAACTCTTTATATCTAAAAAGTTGCCCGTTTATGCCATTAAGCTTGAATAATTACCATTCATGTTATACAACATCTTTCAACGTTTCCTTTAACAAAAAAGTTGCATTTTCCATTTTTGTTTGTATATTTGTAACGATTATAAAATTAAACCGAACTTAAAATATATTCATATGAAAGCTTTAATTACTACAATCGTCCTTTTCTGCTACAGTTTATTTCTCTCAGCTCAAGCAACGGGTACATTGACACTTAATAAGAAATTTGGGAAACCAACTCCTGAAGAATTATCCATGACCGTATATGCTCCTGATTCGTCCGCCGAAGCTGTGGTGCTTTATAATGAAACGACAGTAGATTACAATTGGGCCTTAAATGATTTCAGACTCAATTACAATTACAAGAAACGTATTAAGATTTTAAAAGAAGAAGGTATATCGCAAGCTAATGTCAATATAGTTTATATAGAAAGAAAAGACAACCGAACCATTAAAGAATCTGTACAAGGGTTGGAAGCCTATGCCTACAATATGGAAAATGGGAAAATGGTACGTACTAAAATGAAAAAAGAGCATATTTTTGAAGAAAGGCTTAACGACACATATGTACAATTAAAGTTTTCTGTACCTCAAGTCAAGGTAGGTACAATCATTGAATACGAATATCAAATAGCATCGGATTATTATTATCAAATCCGCGATTGGTTTGCGCAGGAAAATATTCCTGTATTCCACACTGAATTCAATGTAGTCATCCCCGAATACTTCAAATTCAACACATCTGCCCAAGGTATTGCTAATTTGGAAGGAAATATTGAAGAAACAAACAAAACATTCAATATTGGTGGACAAATACTATCATGTTCGGCCGAGCAAAAGCATTTTATAGGACGCAATCTTCCGGCTTTAAAGAATGACAATCACGTTTGGTGTGTCGATAACTATGCAGCCCAAGTAAATTTGGAGCTTTTAGGCTACGAAATACCTGGAGTTGTTTACAAGAATTTCACTCAGACATGGGAACAAATTGACGAAGCATTATTAAATGACGGCGATTTTGGAGGACGTACACGTATGAGCAATCCGTTAAAGGAAGAAATGGAAGCATTGAATTTATCACAAATGTCCAATACAGACGATAAAATCAGTGCCATTTTCACATTGCTCAAGAACAAGATTAAATGGAATGAAAAATATGCATTTTACGGAAAGAGTGCCCGTCAAATATTAAAAGATGGTACCGGCAATAATGCTGACATCAATTTTATACTCATCAGTATGCTAAACGACGCCGGAATCCAATCGTATCCAGTAGTCATGAGTAGACGTGACCAACGAATGCTTCCTCATGCGCACCCCAGTTTGGAAAAACTGACGACTTTTGTTGTAGGAATCGCCAATACTGACAGCACCTTTGTCTTTCTCGACGCATCCGTACAAGACGGATATTTAAACATACTTCCTCCTGCACTTTTGACCGATAGGGGCCGTTTGCTTATACCCGGAAACAGTCTATGGGTAAATTTGCAGAACATAGGGAAACATTCTATCCGCCGCACCATACAAGCTAACCTACAAGCAGATGGAACGATTAAAGGAAACCGTATAACATCTTATTACGGCCAGCATGCAGCCGATATACGGAAGACTTTCCGTACCGCCAAAGACAGTACAGATTTCATCAACCAAATAACAGCTAAAAATGACATGAGTGTACAATCGTATACCAGCAAGGGATTGAGCGACTTTTCTGATACTGTCCGAGAAAGCATTACTTTTGAGAAACAAACAACCACAACCGGTGACCATATTTACATCAATCCTATGATATTTGCGCAATACACGGATAATCCGTTCAAGCAATCCGAACGAATACTCCCCGTGGAATTTGCTCATGCGGAAACCATCAACATCAACGTAATGCTTACACTTCCCGATGGATACACCATAGACGAAATTCCAGAAAGCACAAAAATTTCCACCTCCGACGGAAGTATTTCCATGCTATACATCATCACTCAGCAAGGAAATAAAGTAAGCATAAAATATACGTTCTCCATCAGTGAACTACTTTATGCACCAGACAAATACGAAGAATTAAAGAAATTCTGGGAATTGTTGGTAGAGAAGAATAATGCCATGATGGTATTGAAAAAACTTTAATTGCAAATGATATGAAAAGAGAAATACTAACATTCTTATCGTTGTCGGCAGGAATATTGCTTCAAGCTCAAGTATACTCCATCATCGAAAATTCAGAAACCGAAGTGGAGTTCAACTCATTGAACGATGTAGTCTGTAAAGAAAAACGCATCATTACCGTAGTCAATGAAAAAGGTAAAAATGCGGCCAACTTCTATAGTGCATATAATGAAAAGTTTTCTTCTTTACGAAAATTTACAGGAACCGTGACCGACAACCACGGGAATGTTATCCATAAAATCAAGAAGAGCGACTTGAGTTCTACCGAATACTCCAACGAACTTGCCAGTGATGTATATCGGACTTATTACGAATATATCCCTACCCAATATCCCTTTACCATTACTTATGAATGGGAAGAAAAATATACGGATGGGGTAATAAGTTTACCTACATTCTTCCCCCAACAAGAGTACAACCAAGAAGTCAAACAAGCGACATACCGCCTCATAGCTTCCAAGGATATGGCTTACCGTTACAAGCAACAGAACTGTAACGCCGAAATCACCGAAAAGACCACAGAAGACGGGAAATTATGTCTGGAAGCTCGAATGAATGCACTTCCGCCCATCATTCATGAGCCTTATGGGCTTCAAAGCATTGAACTTTTCCCACACATTCATTTCACACCGGTAAAATTCAATTTTGAGAAGACAACTGGAGAAATGAAAGACTGGACAACCTATGGCCAATGGCTTTATGGACTATTGGAAGGTAGAGATATACTTCCAGCCACCCTCATACAAGAATTAAAGACACGTACGGCACATTGTACCAATGATTATGAAAAGGTGAAAGTGGTCTATGACTATTTGGCTGCTACTACCCGCTATGTCAGTATCCAATTAGGTATAGGCGGACTTCAACCGGCACCTGCTACCCAAGTACATAGCACCGGATTTGGAGACTGTAAGGGACTTTCCAACTACACACGGGCCATGCTTGCCAGTTTAGGTATTCCTTCCAACTATACAATTATCAGTACCGAAAGAAAAGACTTTTTGCCCGATTTTGCCAGTAACAATCAAGCCAATCATGTCATTCTGCAAGTTCCTCTTCCCAATGACACACTTTGGTTGGAATGTACAAACCCTACTCTTCCTATGGGATTTATACATAGCGATATAGCTGGCCACAATGCATTATTGGTAACACCCGAGGGGGGAATACTTTGCCGGTTACCGACTTATGCCGATTCTTTGAATACACAAATCAACCGTGCCCAAATTACATTAACTCCCCAAGGAGGTGCACAAATAAAAGCATTCCAGCGCAATCATTATTTTCAATACGAATCCATAAGCCAATTATGCAAACTCCCCACAGACAAGCAAAAGGATTACTTACGTTCTACACTCAGCCTAGTACAATCAGAAATCAGTAACATACAATATCAAGAACAGAAAACAGCCCATCCCTATATAGACATCACCTATGATGTACAGACTGATAAATATGGCACCCATACAGGAAAACGAATGTTCATACCACTAAATATCTTCCGAAAAGGATTTACCACACCCGCATCAACTAACTTGCGAACACAAGACGTAGCAATAAACTACGGTTATTTGGATACCGATTCCATCGAAATTCAACTTCCCGACGAATATGAAATAGAGTCAATACCATTGCCTACACAACAGACTTCGCTTTTCGGAAGTTTTCACGCTTCTGTCACACAAAAGGATAAAACTTTAGTAATCGTTCATCGGCTTTATGTAAAATCCGGTCGATACAACAAAGAAGAATATGCAAATTACTTGGAATTTCGGAAGAAGGTAGCCCAACAATATAATGCAAAAATCATCTTAAAGCGTAAAGAGCAATCATAATATTGCAAACATATGTAGTTTATTAAGAAGCCACAACTTTTATGTCATTCTGAACGAAGTGAAGAATCTGAAAACTTCAACAAATGTACACAGATCCTTCGCTTCACTCAGGATGACATTCCATTTATCACCGTTTCACAATCGCTTCAAAATCCGCATCAATGTTGGTGTTCTTCTCAAAGTCCCAAAGGGTGAGGCTACGGAGCTGGTAATAATAATACCAGTAATAGAACAACTCGCTGATGTGCTTCTGGCGGGCCTCGTCCTTGCTCACTTGTGCATCGTTCAAGTCGAGGGTGCTGATTTTTCCTATCATGAAGGTCTCTACATTGGTGTGATAACGCTTTTGGGCAATGGCATCGGCCTCGTTGGCTATATCGAGCTGCGCCCGTTGGTTATTGAATTGCTCCACCAGGATGAAGAGGTTCTGGTTGAAGTTCATCGTTTCCTGGCGGAGGCGGCTCTCGGTCACTTCCCGATTGCTTTGCGCCACCTTTACCTGTCCGCGACGCTTGCCCCAATCCAGGATGGGAATCTTGAATCCCACTTCCACCACCTGATTGTCCTT
>JAFTSK010000215.1 GCA_017467385.1 Bacteroidaceae bacterium | reverse complement strand
GAACGTTGTTACTTCGCTTTTGACAACACCAAGGATTTGAAGTACATTTCCCCAGTGGAAAAGGGTTGTGTTTCTCCGGAACTTCATTCGCTTGAATTGGATGCCGATGGTTTGATGCCTGTCGATGTACATACTTTTGATTGCGACACTTACATTTTCCAAGACAAGCAATTGAAAAAGGTTTCTTTATTGACTAAAGACAAGAAGCCTTATGTGACTTTGAAGTTCGATGCTCCATTGGTAGCTTTATGGGCTCCAACTAAACCAAAACCGGATTGTCCGTTTGTTTGTATCGAGCCTTGGTATGGTCGCTGTGACAAAGTAGGTTATGAAGGTGATCTTCAGGACCGTGAATGGATTCAGAAACTTGGTTCGCGTGAAGCATTTGATGTTTCTTATGATATTATAATTGAATGATGCTTTCATTTTTCTTTTGCCCGAACAAAAGAAAAACGAAACAAAAAGAAAATTCGCCGGCTCCCGTTCCAGAGCTAAAAAATGGAGGTTTTTCCTAAACGAAAAGAACTCGCTATCACTCAAACAGCTTTTCGTTCTCCACGGAAAAATCTCCATTTTTCTTCACGCTTCTCCACTAAATGCCGGAACTTATGAACTTCCCAAATACAGGAAGACCATACCTATCAATATAAGGAGCAAATCCAACGCTTTACTCTTTAGATTCTTTTCCTTAAAAGCCATGGCCCCAAACAGGAAAGAAACAATTACACTTCCTCTTCTGATCATCGAAACAATCGAAATCATCGCATCGTCCAAACTCAAAGCGTAGAAGTAAACAAAGTCGGCGGCTGAGAGAAAAAGAGAAATGAAGATAATCGCCCAATGCCAATGGAACGGTGTCGTTGTATTACGTTTGGGATACCACAATAAGAGCAACATCGTTCCCATCATGAAACATTGATAGATGTTGTACCAAGACTGCACCGCCATTCTGTCAAGGCCGATGCCTCCTTCTGCAACCGGAGCCATCAGAAATTTGTCATACAATCCACTCACGGCTCCCATGACCGCAGCTCCTACCACGGCGAACACCCATCGGTTATGCTTAAAGTCGATACCTTCTTTTTTACCGCTTCTACTCAACAAAAAGAACGAGAAGATAGCCAATAACACCCCAATCCATTGATAAAGGTTCAATTGTTCGCCAAAAACAAGCATCGCACCTATCAGTACCATCACCGGACGGGTAGCATTGATGGGGCCTACCAAGGTGATGGGTAAATGCTTGATACCGAAATAGCCCAACAACCAAGAAGTAAGAACAATACACGACTTCAACACAATGTATTGATGCGACTCCCACCCCACCATGGGGACATGGAAGATAGAACTTTCTACCCATGAGTTTCCGCAAGCCGAAAGCAGAATGAAGGGCAAAAATATCATACTACAGAACAAGGTGTTGAGAAAAAGCACCGGAATGACGGCATTATTCTTCAAGGATTGTTTCTTGAACACATCATAAAATCCAAGCAAAGCCGCCGAAAGAAAAGCAAGGGCTAACCACATATCTATTTACCGCTAATTATTAACGGATGCAAAGGTACACTTTTTTCTAGCGCAATTCAAATGGTATGTACTATTGAATTCATTTGCATCCAAAAGAAAAAACAGATTTGACACAAAAACACACCTTTTCGCAAAATAATGAGCACTTTTTGCTTTTATTTGAAATATAAGTGTTACTTTTGGCGCAATTTTATAGAAATAATTAAAAGATTGCACTTATGAGTAATGTAAAATTCTACAAAGGTGGGGATATGCCACTCGAATTGCACAAAGTACGTGTTGTGCAAAAACTTCACCTCGTACCTATTGAACGTCGTATGGAAGCCTTGAAGGAAGGTGGATTCAACACTGTCCGTTTGAGCACTCTCGACGTTTACCTCGATATGTTGACAGATAGTGGTGTAAACGCCATGAGCGACAACCAGGTTTCGGCTATGCTCCGTGCCGACGACGCTTATGCAGGTTCACAATCTTTCATCCGTTTGCAGAAGGCGGTAGAAGATGTATTGGGCAAGAAATATTTGTTGCCGGCTCACCAGGGTCGTGCTTGCGAAAACATCTTGGCCAAGGCATTCATCAAGAAGGGGCAAGTAGTGCCGATGAACTATCACTTTACTACAACTTTGGCGCACATTCAAGAAATGGGTGCCCGTGTAGCTGAGCTTTATTATGACCGTGCCATGGAATTGAAGAGCGACTATCCGTTCAAGGGCAACATGAACATCGAAAAGTTGGAAGAACTCATCTTGGCTGAAGGCAAGGAAAACATCCCTTACATCCGTATGGAAGCTTCTACCAACCTCATCGGTGGTCAGCCATTCTCTATGGCCAACTTGATGGACGTTCGTCGTATTGCCGACAAGTACGGCATCATGCTCGTACTCGACGCATCTCTCTTGGGGGAAAACGCTTACCTCATCAAGCAACGCGAAGACAAGTGGAAAGAAAACAGCTTGGGCGAAATCCTGAAGATGATGACCGGCTTGGCCGATATCGTCTACTTCTCGGCTCGTAAGTTGACTTCTTCACGTGGTGGTGGTATCTGTACTAACCAGCGCGAACTCTACGGACAGATGGAAGCATTGATTCCTTTGTTCGAAGGTTTCTTGACTTACGGTGGTATCTCTGTTCGCGAAATCGAAGCGATGACCGTAGGTATGTACGAAACATTGGACGAAACAGCTATCAGCCAGAGTCCTGAATTCATCAAGTACTTGGTTACTGAACTCGAAAAACGCGGTGTACCTATGGTAACTCCTCCGGGTGTGTTGGGTGCTCACGTCAACGCGATGGAATTCTGTAGCCACATTCCACAAGACCAATACCCGGCCGGTGCCTTGGCAGCTGCCTTCTACCTTATCTCGGGTGTTCGTGGTATGGAACGTGGTACTGTTTCAAGTACTCGCGATGAAAATGGAAATGAAATTCCTGCCGATGTTGAATTGCTCCGCTTGGCTGTACCTCGTCGTGTATTCACATTGTCACAAATCAACTATGTAATCGACCGTATGCACTGGTTGTACGACAATCGTCACCTCATTGGTGGTTTGAAGTTTGTTTACGAACCCAAGGTGCTCCGCTTCTTCATGGGTGGTTTGGAACCAACCAGCAACTGGCCTAACCGCTTGATGGAAAAGTTCCGCGAAGAT
>JAFTSK010000214.1 GCA_017467385.1 Bacteroidaceae bacterium | reverse complement strand
TCTGTGAGTTTGATGAAATAATCCTTTTCAAACTCCGGCATTAATTGTTGTTTCCAACTTTCTTCTATTTGTACATTCATGGCAAATGGCGTTAGATGAGTGTCATTCCCCACTTTTCACATTCTTTTCGCATGTCTTCAGGCCAGATGCTGGCTTGGATTTCTCCGATGTGTGCTTTCTGTAAATAAAGCATACAGAGACGAGACTGGCCAATACCTCCACCGATGCTTAAAGGCAAGGTTCCGTCTAATAGACGTTTGTGGAAATATAGCTCCTTGCGTTGTTCCTGACCGCTTAACTGGAGTTGGCGAAGCAAAGCATCTTTGTCTACACGAATACCCATTGACGACAATTCGATAGAACGGTCAAGCACCTTGTCCCAAACCAACAAGTCTCCGTTGAGGCCTGCCAATCCGGTTTCCGAGTCAATCGTACTATAATCGTCGTAGTCCGGGGCGCGCATGTCGTGTGGTTCTCCGTTGCTCAGCTTTCCGCCGATTCCGATGATAAAGACGGCTCCATATTTCTTTGTGATGGCATGTTCACGTTCTTTGGCTGAAAGGTCAGGATACATCTGGAGCAACTCTTCCGCGTGAATAAACTGAATGTCATGCGGTAAGAACGAAGTGATTTGTGGATACATCTCGCATACCATATATTCAGTGCGGCGCATGGCCGAGTAAATACGGGTTACAATTTGTTTCAAGAACGCAACGGTTCGTTGTTCAGGGGTAATGGTGCGCTCCCAGTCCCATTGGTCTACATACAAAGAGTGCAAGTTGCCTAATTCTTCATCAGCCCGAATCGCGTTCATGTCTGTATAAATGCCGTATCCCGGGCCGATGTTATACTCGGCCAATGTCAGTCTTTTCCATTTGGCCAATGAGTGAACCACTTCGGCTTTGGCATCTCCCAAATCCTTAATCGGGAAGGAAACAGCCCGTTCCACTCCACTTAAATCATCGTTAATCCCCATTCCCTTCAATACGAAAAGAGGAGCAGTTACGCGGCGGAGTCGCAATTCGGATGACAAGTTCTGTTGGAAGAACTCTTTGATTTGTTTGATGCCTAACTCAGTCTGTTTCATGTCGAGCAAAGGCACGTATTTGGCAGGTTTTATTAGATAGCTCATGTCTTTTAATGTCTATTTGATTTAATTGGTTTGCAAATATAGATGTTTATTGTGAATTTGCAATATAAAAATAAATAAATGTATGCAAAATGTTTAGATATGCTTAAATTTGCTATACAAATAAATTGAGAAAGTTTTTTGATGAATTGTTAGGAAGACAACGAGATTATTTGTACTTTTGCACAGCAAAACAGCGTTGCACCCGTAGTTCAATGGATAGAATACCGGATTCCGGTTCCGACGATATGAGTTCGATTCTCATCGGGTGTACTATGATTATAGCTAAATGTCTGAGCCTTTAGATATTTAGCTATTTTTTTTATTATTATTTCTGAATTCGACTATCCCATTCACAATATTTTGAATCACCATTCACAATGCTTTGGATGGTGAAACGATGACTTTGAATGACCGTTCACTGTATTATGAATGGAGTATACTCTTCAGCTTCTTTTCTTTGTTCCATGACAAAAAAACTCATTCTTTCTTTATCTTTTTGTAAAGATTCTGTTTTTGTTTGTTGGTCTCAGTATTTTTTTCTATTTTTACCGACATGATTTACTTCTAATATTGTGAGAAACCAAATATGATGAAAAAGAGAGTTTTTTTGCTTGCAACCTTATTTTTGGTATGCGTGTCTTTGATGGCACAAAAAGATTGCATGTTGTTGCCGAAGCCCCAACAAGTTGAAATGAAGGGTGGTTCTTTCTTTATGGGAAAGGTGAAGTTGGTGGCCGATGTGTTGCAATCGGATTGGGAAGCATTTATAACGGAAGCCGGCGGGGAAGTCGTGGACAATTCTTCTCGTTTGATTGAAGTGAAATTGGTGCCTTCGGTGGAAGGTGCAAAGCTCAATCAGGAAGAAGCCTATCGGCTGACGGTTTCAAATAAGGCCATAAAGGTGGAAGCAACCACCGCACAAGGAGCTTATTGGGCGATGCAAACCTTGCGTCAGTTGTCTACCAAGAAAAGCAATGGAAGCATCGTCAAGAATTGTCAGATTGTTGACTGGCCGGCATTCAAGGTTCGTGGTTTCTTGCAGGATGTAGGCCGTAGCTACATTTCGATGGACGAACTGAAGCGTGAAATAGCCATGCTTTCCCGTTTTAAAATCAATGTATTTCATTGGCATCTGACAGAAAACCAGGCTTGGCGATTGCAGAGTAAGGTGTTCCCAATGCTGAACGATGCGGAAAACATGACTCGTATGCCGGGTAAGTATTATACGCTGGAAGAAGCCAAAGAGTTGGTGGAGTTCTGTAAGAAACATCAAGTGCTTTTGATTCCGGAAATTGATATGCCGGGACATAGTGCGGCCTTTGTCCGTACTTTCCGTCATGACATGCAAAGTCCGGAAGGCATGAAGATTCTGAAGCTCTTGATTGATGAAGTCTGCGAAACGTTTGATGTGCCTTATCTGCATATCGGAACCGATGAAGTGGGCTTCTCCAATCCGACCTTCGTGCCGGAGATGGTGGCTTACGTTCGTGCAAAGGGCAAGAAAGTGATTTCTTGGAATCCGGGTTGGAATTACAAACCGGGTGAAATAGATATGACACAACTTTGGAGTTTCCGAGGAAAGGCTCAACCGGGCATTCCTGCCATAGATAGCAAGTTTCATTACATCAATCATTTCGATACATTTGCCGATATTGTCTCTTTGTATAACAGTCGGGTGTACGACCGTTCGGAAGGAGACGATGATGTAGTTGGTGCTATTATTGGTATGTGGCACGACCGTTTGTTGCCGAGTGAAAAGAACATCCTGTTGGAAAATGGCTTCTATCCGAATATGCTGGCGTTGGCCGAACGTACTTGGATGGGAGGAGGTTCTCAGTATTTCGATGGCGACGGTACATTGATGAAGAGTGAGAATACGGAGACCTACAAAGCTTTTGCTGATTTTGAAAAGCGTATGTTGTGGCATAAGGCACACACATTAAAGGATTATCCGATGGCTTACGTCAAGCAAACCAACGTAAAGTGGAACATTACGGATGCGTTTCCCAATGGGGGAGACATGACAAAGGTTTTCCCACCGGAACAGGAATTGAAGGGTAGCTATGAATACGAAGGCAAAGAATATGGCGTAGGTCAGACCATTGGAGCCGGTATTTATTTGCGTCATGTTTGGGGAGCTTTAAGCAGTAGTATCCCCACTTTCTACCAGAATCCTCAGGAAAATCATACGGCATACGCCTATACGTGGGTATATTCTCCAAAGATTCAGGAAGTAGGTTTGTGGGCAGAAACCCAGAATTACAGTCGTTCGGAAATGGACTTACCGCCCAAACAAGGAACTTGGGATTACAGGGGAAGTCGTCTCTGGATCAACGACGAAGAAATCATGCCTCCTACCTGGACGGCTACTCATACCGTTAAGAGCAATGAAATATCCTTAGGTAATGAAAACTGTGTGGCTCGTCCGCCGTTAAAAGTACAGTTGAAAAAAGGCTGGAACAAAGTCTTTTGGAAATTGCCTGTCGGAAAGTTCAGAACCGATGAGGTGCGTTTGGTTAAGTGGATGTTTACGACCGTATTTGTAACCTTAGACGGAGAAAAGGCCGTAGAAGGCTTGGTTTATTCACCAGATAAAAAGAAATAAGTATGTTTAGAAGATTTTCCATACTATCGTCATTATTCTTGTTTTTTTCTTGTGTGGCTTTGGCACAAGAAAAGATAAAGGTAGCTTGCGTGGGTAATAGTATTACTTATGGAACCGGAGTGGAAAATCGGGAAGTGAATGCTTATCCGGTAAAGCTTCAGAAAATGCTTGGCGAAGGGTATGTAGTGGGGAATTTCGGAAAACCAGGAGCTACCTTGTTGAATAAAGGCCATCGCCCTTATGTACAACAGCAAGAGTATAAAGATGCGTTGGCGTTTGCCGGAGATATTGTCGTGATTCATTTGGGGATTAACGATACGGATCCTCGTAATTGGCCGAACTATCGGGATGAGTTTATTGACGACTATCGTTCGTTGATGAATGATTTCCGTAAGGTCAACCCTGACGTTCGCTTTTTAATAGCCCGCATGACTCCGTTGTCGCACAGACATCGTCGTTTTGAATCGGGAACTCGGGATTGGCATGCAGAAATCCAACAAGCCATCGAATGTGTGGCCAAAGCGGAAAAGGTTCAGTTGATTGATTTTCATGAACCGCTTTATCCTTATCCATATATTTTGAGAGATGCGGTTCATCCGGATGCCGAAGGAGCCGAAATGTTGGCAAAGACGGTTTACGAAGGAATTACCGGTAAGTTGGGGGGCTTGCAGATGTCTCCCCTGTATTCCGACAATATGGTGCTTCAGCATGGACAGACACTAACCATTCAAGGAAAAGCAGATGCCGGCGAGAAAGTTACGGTAAGCATTGCCGGACAGAAAAAGAAAACGGTTGCTTCTTCCAACGGGAAGTGGCAGGTGTCGTTGAATCCTCTGAAGGCGGGAGGACCTTATACATTGACTATCTCAACTCCGAATAGGATGCTTATATATAATAAGGTATTAGCCGGCGAAGTTTGGCTTTGCTCCGGTCAGTCAAACATGGAATTCCATTTAGGATGGGCAGATACGGGAAAGCGTGATATACCTCAGAGTTTGGATGAAGAAATTCGGTTGTTCGATATGAAAGCCCGTTGGCGTACCGATGCCGTAGAATGGGAGGCTTCTGTGCTTGATTCCTTAAACCATCTGCAATATTTTACTTCCGCTTCATGGGAAGAATGTTCTCCGAAGTCGGTCAGTGATTTTTCGGCAGTAGCTTACTATTTCGGCAAGATGTTGAAAGACAGCTTGAATGTGCCGGTAGGTTTGATATGCAATGCGATAGGTGGTTCTCCTGCGGAGGCTTGGATTGACCGCCGTACATTGGAATACGAATTTCCGGCTATTTTACGGGATTGGACGAAGAATGATTTTATCCAGGATTGGGTACGTGGTCGTGCGGCATTGAACATCAAGAAATCTTCTGATAATTTCCAACGCCATCCGTATGAACCTTGCTACCTCTATGAATCGGGTATCTTGCCGTTGCAACAATATCCGATAAAGGGTGTGATATGGTATCAAGGAGAATCGAATGCCCATAATAAAGATGCTCATGAAAAACTGTTTAAATTGTTGGTAGATAGTTGGCGGACAAATTGGAACAATCCTCAATTACCTTTCTATTATGTGCAGCTTTCCAGTCTTAACCGTCCGTCATGGCCCTGGTTCCGGGATACCCAGCGACGTTTGATGGAAGAAATAGAGTATACCGGAATGGCGGTTAGTTCGGATAAGGGAGATTCTTTGGATGTTCATCCGCTTCATAAACAAGCCATTGGCGAACGTTTAGCCCGTTGGGCATTACATAAGACGTATGATAAAAAACATGTCATACCTTCCGGACCTTTGTATAAATCGGTGTCTTTTGTGAAGGGAAAGGCATACGTTGAATTTGACTATTCGGAAGGTATGAAAACTGCTGTCGAGGGAGAAGAACTCCGCACCTTTGAGTTGGCAGGAGAGGATGGACGCTTTTATCCGGCTCAGGCAGTAGTTGAAGGAAATCGAGTGAAGGTTTGGACGAAAGCCGTAAAAGCTCCTAAGGTGGTGCGTTATGGTTGGCAACCGTTTACTCGTGCGAATTTGGTGAATGCAGAAGGGTTACCGGCTTCAACTTTCCGTACAGAGTGAAAGCGGTAAGACTTGCATAAAATGAATGTACTATATGAAGAAATTACTAATTATGATGTTACTTGGCTGTCTCTCGACGTTGCTCTGTGCTACTGAACACCGGGAACCGGAAAAGCTTGTTCTGGACAAAGGCTGGGAATTCTCTCAAGTAGGTAAGGGAGAATGGATGCCGGCTACTGTTCCTGGAACCGTACATCAGGATTTGATAGACAATAAAAAACTCGTCAATCCATTCTATGGCATGAATGAAGAAAAGGTGCAATGGGTGGAGAGAGAGGATTGGATATACAAGACTTCATTCAATGTAACCGATGAACAACTCAGTCGTGATGCGGCCGTTTTGAGTTTAGAGGGATTGGATACATACGCCGATATTTATCTGAACGGTTCTTTGTTGAAACGTACAGACAATATGTTTGTGGGTTATACTTTGCCGGTAAAGGAAGTGCTTCGCAAAGGAGAAAACCGTCTGCAGATTTATTTTCATTCGCCGATTGAACGGACTTTACCACACTTGGATACCGACGGCTTCAGTTATCCGGCGGATAATGACCATAGCGAGACACGTGTTAGTGTGTATAGCCGAAAGGCACCTTACAGTTATGGTTGGGATTGGGGAATCCGTTTGGCTACCAGCGGAATATGGCGACCGGTAACATTGAGCTTCTATGACGTGGCACGCCTGGAAGATTATTGGGTAAATCAGGTTTCAGTAACGAAGGAGTTGGCGAAAGTAAACAATGTCCTGGAGATAAATAGTGTTGCCAAAGAACCTGTACAAGCAGAAGTCGTATTTACTTATTCCTACAAGGATAATGCAAAAGTTACTGAGCAAAAGTCCATCCTTTTACATCCGGGATATAATAAGGTAAGCATGCCGTCCGAAATCGTTCATCCGCATTTGTGGATGCCGAACGGTTGGGGAGAAGCGGCTCTTTATGATTTTGAGGTGGCTGTGAAAGTAAACAATCAGGTGGTAGCCTCTGAAAAGAAACGAATCGGTCTTCGTGATGTAAAAGTAATCATGGAAGACGATAAAGACGGTAAGGCATTTTATTTTGTGGTAAATGACATACCCATGTTTGCCAAAGGCTCCAACCTTATTCCTAATGATGCGTTACTTCCCAATATAACCACAGAACGCTACTGTCAGTTGTTGAAAGACGTGAAAGAAGCTCATCATAATTTGATTCGTGTATGGGGAGGAGGCATTTATGAAGACGATCGTTTTTATGATGCGGCCGATGAAATGGGTATCTTGGTTTGGCAGGATTTCATTTTTGCTTGTACGCTTTATCCATCGGACGCAAACTTCCTGCGTCGGGTAGCGGAAGAAGCGGAATACAATATCAAACGTCTCCGAAGCCATGCTTGTTTGGCGATGTGGTGCGGAAACAATGAGATATATGAAGGCATGCGGTATTGGGGATGGAAGAAAAAGTATTCTCCTGTCATTTGGGAAGAAATGCAGGAAGGATATAACAAGTTATTCCATCGGTTACTTCCGGAGATGGTGGAGAAATACGATACCGGCCGTTTCTATATGCATGGTTCTCCGTATGAATCCAATTGGGGGCGTCCTCGTACTTGGAAAATAGCGGATAGCCACAACTGGGGTACTTGGTATGGTAGAAAGCCTTTTGAAAGTTTGGACACCGAACTACCTCGTTTTATGAGTGAGTTTGGATTTCAATCGCTTCCGGAAATGAAGACAATCGCTACTTTTGCAGAACCGAAAGATTACGACTTGGAGTCGGAAGTGATGAATGCGCACCAAAAGGCAACCATCGGAAATGTTTTAATCAAGCAGACAATGGCTTTGTATTACGATGTGCCGGAAAATTTTGAAGAGTTGGTTTACAAAGGATTGGTGTTACAAGGATTTGGTATTCGTCATGGGATTGAAGCTCATCGTCGTAACCGTCCTTATTGCATGGGCAGTTTGTATTGGCAGTTGAACGATAGTTGGCCGGTGGTATCCTGGTCAAGCATCGACTATTACGGGAACTGGAAAGCTATGCATTATCAAGGCAAGCGTGCTTTTGCACCGGTATTGCTAAATGCAATCAAAGAGGATGATTTGCTTTGTATTTATACGCTTTCCGATGAGTTGGAAGCTTATCCGAATGCGACTTTGCAACTGAAACTCATGGATTTCAATGGAAAGATATTGAATAAGAAAACCATTTATGGCGAAGTTCCCGCCAATGCTTCTATCATGTTTCATAAAGAACTCTATGAGAAGTGGGCATCCCAACCGGCCAATACCTTACTATTAATGACCTTGAAAGACCAGAAAGGTAAAGTCCTTTCGGAAGAAATCTATTATTTCAATTATCCGAAGGATCAAGAGTTGCCGGAAGCCCAAGTCCGTTATAAAATCAAGCAATGGAATGGAAAGTGTGAAGTAACGCTGTCTACCAAACAGTTGGCACGTGATATATTTATTGAGATTCCTTATCAGGGGGCTCGTTTCAGCGATAACTTTTTTGATTTGCTGCCCGGCCAAACCAAAAAGATTGTCATTACTTCAGATGAAATAAAGAAAACCGAACCGGTAAATCTTAAAATAAGACACTTAAAAAGTATAATTAAATAATAATCTACAGATTTATGAAAAAACATGTAATGGGCATCGCAAGTTTGTTTGCGGCAGGTTTAATGCTTTTTTCCTGTGCCTCGGAAGTAAAAGAAGCAAATTATCAGATTATTCCTATCCCACAGGAAATTGTCATGGGACAGGACGGTGCGTTCACTTTGGCTAATGGTACAAAGGTTTTGTATCCGGAAGGCAATGAAAAGATGCAGAAAAATGCTCAGTTCTTAGCCGACTATGTGAAAGAATTGACAGGCAATACGTTGGCTGTGGAAGCTGGTACAGAAGGTAAGGGTATCATTCTTCAGGTTACTCCGAATGAAGCTCAACCGGAAGGTTATCAGTTGAAGGTTACTCCTGAAAACATCGTTATCAATGGTGGTTCGGAAGCTGGTGTATTCTATGGTATCCAGACCTTGCGTAAGTCTATTCCGGTAGGACAAGGCATTAGCGTATCTTTGCCGGCTGTGGAAATCAACGATGCTCCTCGTTTTGCTTATCGTGGTGCTCACTTTGATGTTTCTCGCCATTTCTTTACAGTAGACGAAGTGAAGCGTTTCATTGACATGTTGTCTTTGCACAACATCAACCGTCTTCACTGGCACTTGACAGACGATCAGGGTTGGAGAATTGAAATCAAGAAGCTTCCTTTGTTGACTGAAAAGGGTGCTAACCGTACAGAAACTGTGATTGGCCGTAACTCCGGTGAATACGACGGTAAGCCATACGGTGGTTTCTATACTCAGGAAGAAGCTCGTGAAATCGTAGCATACGCAGCAGACCAACATATCATTGTTATTCCGGAAATTGACCTTCCAGGACACATGATGGGTGCTTTGAATGCTTATCCTAACTTGGGATGTACCGGTGGCCCGTATGAAGTTTGGCGTCAGTGGGGCGTATCAGACGAAGTGCTTTGTGCCGGTAATGATGATGTCTTGAAGTTTATCGAAGACGTATTTACTGAAATCATTGAAATTTTCCCGTCTGAATACATTCATGTAGGTGGTGACGAATGTCCGAAGACTCGTTGGAAAGAATGTCCGAAATGTCAGGCTCGTATCAAGGCTTTGGGTATCAAGGGCGACAAGAAGCATACTGCTGAAGAATATTTGCAGAGCTTTATCATCAACCACGCTGAAAAGTTCTTGAACAGCAAGGGACGTCAGATCATTGGTTGGGATGAAACTTTGGAAGGTGGTTTGGCTCCTAACGCAACCGTAATGTCATGGCGTGGCGAAGGTGGTGGTATCGAAGCTGCTAGGCAAAAGCACGATGTCATCATGACTCCAAATACTTATTTGTATTTCGACTATTATCAGACTAAGGACATTGATAATGAACCGTTGGCTATCGGTGGTTACTTGCCATTGGAAAATGTATATAACTATGAACCAATGCCGAAGTCATTGACTCCGGAAGAACAGAAGTACATCATCGGTGTACAGGCTAACTTGTGGACTGAATACATTCCTACATTCAGCCAGGTGGAATATATGGAGTTGCCTCGTATGGCTGCTTTGTCTGAAACCCAATGGAGTGCCGCTGATAAGAAGAACTACAACTGCTTCTTGAGCCGTTTGCCGCAGTTGGTTAATGTGTATAATGCAAAGGGTTATAACTATGCTACTCATGCATTCGACATTACCGGTCGTTTGGTTCCTAATACCGACGAAGAAGCATTGGAAGTAACTTTCAAGACTATCGACAACTGCCCGATTTACTATACATTGGACGGTACAGAACCGACAGCTGAAGCTCTTAAGTATGAAGGTACATTTAAATTATATAAGAGTTGTGTAATCAAGGCGAAAGGTATCCGTCCAACAGGTGAAACTCGTGTATTCCAAGAAGAAGTAAAGATTCACAAGGCAAGCTTCAAGCCTATTACTATGTTGCAACCGATCAATCCTCAATATTCATTCGAAGGTGCAGGTGTATTGTTGGACGGTTTGAAGGGTAACTTCAACTACAAGACTGGTCGTTGGATTGCATTCTACAAGAATGACATGGAAGCTGTTATCGACATGAAGCAACCGACTGAAATCAGTAGTGTTTCTATTTCTGCTTTGGTAGAAAAGGGCGATTGGGTATTTGGTCCACGTAAGTTCTCTGTATCTATCTCTGAAGATGGAAAGAATTTCAAGGAAATTGCTAAGGAAGAATATCCGGAAATGACTTTGGATAACGCCAATAAGATTTATGATCATACATTGGCTTTCGATCCGGTAAAGACACAATATATTAAGGTTTTTGTACAGCCGGAACACAAGTTGCCGAATTGGCATGGTGGTAAGGGACTTCCATCATTTGTATTCATTGATGAAATTACTGTAAACTAATCATTGGTTCGTGAAGAAGAAACTATTAGGTTTTAGTGCGATATTGGTAGGTGGTATGCTCCTTTGGGGGGCATGCCACCCTACTGTTTCAAATGCTCCGGGTGTTTGTGTGGAAAAGATGAAAGGATTTCCTTCTTCTGACACTTGTTTGGTAAAGGGCGTTTCGGCTATGTATGCCGGTATGCTGGATGGCCGTTTAGTGATGGCCGGAGGATGTAATTTCCCACATGTGCCGGTAGCAGATGGCGGTAAGAAGGTCTTCTACGACGGTATTTATGCGGCCACTTTGTCTGAATCGGATTCTCTTGATTGGCAACAAATTGGCTTGTTGCCCGAAGCATCTGCCTACGGTGTTACGATTCCTGTAGCTGACGCTTTGATTGTGGTAGGTGGTAATACGGCGGAACGCAGTTTGTCGGACGTGTATCGCTTATTGTTGAAAGAAGAGATATTGCAAGTGGATTCTTTACCCTCTTTACCGGTAACGATTGACAACATGGCCGGTGCTTTGTTGGATCACACGATTTATATTGTGGGAGGTAATGTAAATGGAGTTCCTTCATCTAACGTGTATTCCCTGAACCTTGCTGAACTATCGGAAGGTTGGAAGGAAGAATCTCCCATTCCCGGTCATCCAAGAGTACAGCCGGTGTGTGCGGTTCAAGTAGGAAAGCTCTATGTATGGGGCGGTTTCTCTACTGCCGGAGAAGGTCGTGAAGCTACTTTATCGGTAGATGGATATGCTTATAATCCTGCCACAAAGGAATGGAAGTCGGTTGCTACTCCGACAGACGAAACAGGTACTGCTGTTTCGTTGGGCGGTGGAGTATCTCTTCCGATGGGAGAAGATGCAATCTTATGTGCCGGTGGAGTAAACAAGGACATATTCTTGCAGGCTTTGCAAGGCATTCATACGGGTAAGGAGTATTTGTCTCGTCCGGTAGAATGGTATCAGTTCAATCGCAAACTGTTGAAATACGATGTGAAATCAGATAAGTGGACATGCTTGGGTGACTTTGAACAAGGGGCTCGTGCAGGTGCAGCTATGGTTTCCGATGGTTCCTCTTACTACATCATCAATGGAGAGTTGAAGCCGGGAATCCGCACGAAAGATATTAACCGAATAACAATTAAGTAATCATGAAAAAACTATTTATAATGGCTGGCTTATTGTTAAGCCTGACCTTTACGGGTTGTGAACAACCGAAGGAGACGCTTTCCATTATTCCTGTTCCATTGAATACAGAAATAGTGGGAGGGGCATTTGCTGTCAACGAACAAACCCAACTGTGGATTGATGCTCCGGAAGCAGACAAGAAGATTCTGCAAGAGTATTTGGCGGCTTCTCCATTGAAACTGTCTGTTGCTACAGAAAGGCCGACAGACAATTTCATCCTCTTGAACCAGACAGAAGGAGTGGGCGATATTAAAAGTCAGGAAGGTTATGTGTTGACTGCTACAAAGAACGGGGTAGAGATTCAGGCTACATCGGGAGCCGGTTTGTTCTATGGAGTGCAGACTTTATTGCAAATGACGAAAGAAGCCAATAAAGTGGCTTTGGGTACCATTACCGATGAGCCTCGCTTTGAATATCGTGGTATGATGCTCGATGTATCCCGTCATTTCTTTGGCTTGGATTTTGTGAAAAAGCAGATTGATGCGATGGCCTACTATAAGCTGAATCGTTTGCACATTCACTTGACAGATGCGGCCGGTTGGCGTATCGAAATCAAAAAATATCCTCGTCTGACCAATTTTGCTGCTTGGCGTACAGGCAAGAACTGGAAAGAATGGTGGAATGGTGATAAAAAGTATGTAGAAGAAGGTTCGGAAGGGGCAGTAGGTGGTTATTTTACCCAAGACCAATGTCGTGAAATCGTGGAATATGCCAAGAAACATTATATTACTGTGATTCCCGAAATCGAGATGCCTTCGCACTCGGAAGAGGTGTTGACCGCTTATCCGGAATTGTCTTGTACACACGTTCCTTACAAGCAGGCTGATTTCTGTGTAGGTAATGAAAAGACTTTTGAATTCTTGGAAAATGTGTTATTGGAAGTCATGGAAATCTTCCCGTCCGAATACATTCATGTAGGTGGTGATGAAGCCAGCAAAAAATCCTGGGAGACTTGTCCACTCTGTCAGGCTCGCATGAAGAAAGAAGGCATGAAGGAGATAGATGAACTGCAGAGCTATTTGATTCATCGCGTTGAAAAGTTCTTGAATGAGCATGGACGTAACCTTTTGGGTTGGGATGAAATTCTTGAAGGTGGTTTGGCTCCGAATGCAACCGTTATGTCATGGCGTGGTGTAGAAGGTGGTTTGAAAGCTATCGAAGGTGGTCATCGTGCCATTATGTCTCCGGGTGGATTCTGTTATTTCGATTCTTATCAGGATGCTCCTCACACTCAGCCGGAAGCCATTGGCGGTTACTTGCCATTGAAGAAGGTTTACTCTTACGATCCGATACCGGAAACATTCACTCCGGAACAAGCGAAGTTGATGTACGGTGTACAAGCTAACTTGTGGGCTGAGTACATCCCGACTCCGGAACATTTGGAATACATGATTTATCCACGTATCTTGGCGTTGGCAGAAGTGGCTTGGAGTGCAGTGCCCAACAAGGACTATGATGATTTCCATGCTCGTGCTTTGAAGGCAGTAGACGAATTGCGCGCAAAGGGTTATAATACCTTCGATTTGAAGAACGAAGTAGGTAATCGTCCAGGTGCCGACAAACCGATTGAACACTTGGGTATCGGAAAGAAGGTCGTATATGTTGACAGTACCCAATATTATAAAGGTTATGCGGCCGGTGGTGATGATGCATTGGTAAATGGTATTTTGGGTGGATGGAGCTATACTGACCAGTTATGGCAAGGTTTCTTGAATGGTGTAGATGTTACTATCGACTTGGAAAAGGAAACACCTATCAAGAGTGTCAATGCCGACTTCATGCAGATTTGTGGTCCTGGCGTATTCATGCCGAAGCAAGTAATTGTTTCCATTTCTAACGATGGAAAGGAATTTACTGAATTGGCAAAGGTAGACCATCAAGTAGTAAAAGACGATGCTGTAACCTTCAAGACTTTCGGTTGGTCTGGTGAAGCCAATGCCCGTTATGTACGCTATCAGGCAAGCCATGACGAACAATTCGGTGGTTTCTTGTTTGTAGATGAAATTGTAATCAAATAATGAAAATAGGAATAATGAAGAAACTGACTCTTTTGACTGGGATTGCATTATTTTCCCTTCTTTCGGCTTCGGCACAGAAGGAGCCGGTGGATTATGTAAATCCTTTTGTGGGTACGACCAATTACGGTACGACCAACCCGGGTGCTATCTGTCCGCAAGGACTGATGTCGGTTACTCCGTTCAATGTAATGGGGAATGTACCTGAGAATAAAATCAACAAGGATGCCCAATGGTGGTCTACTCCATACGAGTTTAATAATAAGTATCTAACAGGCTTTGCTCATGTAAACTTGAGTGGGGTAGGTTGTCCGGAAGTAGGCTCATTGCTTTTGATGCCTACGGTGGGAGCCTTGAATGTAGATTATCAAAGTTATGGCAGTACATATAGTAAGGAAGCGGCTACTCCGGGTTATTATACCAATGTACTTGATAAGTATGGTATCAAGTGTGAGTTGACTGCTACACCGCGTACCAGCTTGGCTCGTTTTACTTTCCCTGCCGGTCAAGGCAATATTTTGATGAACTTAGGCGAAGGTTTGACCAATGAAAGCGGAGCTACGGTGCGTTTCGTCAATGAACGCGAAATCGAAGGTTCTAAGTTATTGGGTACATTCTGTTATGTTCCCGATGCTGTATTCCCAATCTATTTTGTAATGCGTATCAATAAAGTACCTGCCGAACGTGGTTTTTGGAAGATGATGCGCCCGATGACTGCAGAAGCTGCTTGGGATAACACAGCCGGTAAGTACAAAGTCTATAAGTCGTACACCAAAGAAATGAGTGGAGATGATGTAGGTGCTTGGTTCTCATTCAATACCACCGAAAACGAAGTGGTAGAAGTTAGTGTGGGTGTTTCTTTCGTGAGCATTGAAAATGCCCGTCTGAACTTGGACAAGGAACAACCGTTTGGCACTACTTTTGACAAGCTTCGTGCAGAAGCTCGTAAGAAATGGAATACTGATTTGTCTCGTATTGCTGTAAAAGGTGGTACAGAAGAACAAAAAGGGGTATTTTATACGGCGATGTATCATACGTTGATTCACCCGAACATCCTTCAGGACGTAAGTGGACAGTATCCGCAAATGGAAGGCGAAAAGATTCTGACGACTAACCGCAACCGCTATACAGTATTCTCTTTGTGGGATACTTATCGCAACGTACACCAATTGATGACATTGGTTTATCCGGAACGTCAAATGGATATGATTCATACCATGATGGATATGTACAAGGAACATGGTTGGTTCCCGAAGTGGGAACTCTTCGGTCAGGAAACGTTGACAATGGAAGGGGATCCGGCTATTCCGGTAATTGTAGATACTTGGATGAAAGGTTTGCAAGACTTCGATATTGACTTGGCATACAAGGCAATGTATAAGTCGGCTACTACTCCGGGTAAAGATAACCTGATGCGTCCGGACAATGACGACTACATGGCGAAAGGTTATGTACCAATGCAAAGCCAATACGACAACTCGGTTTCTCATGCGTTGGAATACTATGTAGCCGATCATGCTTTGTCTACGTTGGCTGCTGCTTTGGGCAAGAAAGAAGATGCCAAGTTGTTCTATAACCGTTCAATGGGGTATAAGAACTATTATTGCAAAGACTTCGGTACGCTTCGTCCGATTACTCAGGAAGGTAAGTTCTATGAACCGTTTGATCCGAAACAGGGTGCCAACTTTGAACCAAGTCCGGGTTTCCACGAAGGTAACTCCTGGAACTATACTTTCTTCGTTCCGCATGACATCAAAGGCTTGACCAAATTGATGGGTGGCAACAAGAAGTTTGTAGACAAGCTCCAAAGTGTATTCGATGAGGGCAATTACGATCCGGCCAACGAACCGGATATCGCTTATCCGTACTTGTTCAGCCGCTTCAAAGGAGAAGAATGGCGTACACAGAAGTTGGTTAAGGAGTTGCTTGCCAAGCATTTCACAACCAAGCCTGACGGTATTCCGGGTAATGACGATACCGGTACTATGTCTACTTGGGCTATCTTTAGTATGATGGGCTTGTATCCGGACTGTCCGGGTGTACCTGAATATACTTTGACTACTCCGACTTTCGATGAAGTGGTTATCAATCTTGATCCAAAGTATTGGGGTAAGGACAAGCTTGTCATCAAGAAGGAAGGCAACGGCGACTACATCAAGGAAATCAAATTGAATGGTAAGAAGTACAATAAGTACCTTATCTCTCACGATGACTTGATTAAGGCCGGTGAGATAACTTTTGTTACTATGGATAGATAAATATTTACTTCCCTCTCAAGAGGGGAATAAAAATAATACGTATGAAAAAACTATTTACAATCGTAAGCGGTCTTTGCTTGGCCTCCATGCTTCAGGCACAAGTCCGTACCGAACAACTCTTTGAAAAGGGTTGGAAGTTCACTCGCGAAGACAAGACAGAGTTTTCGCAAGTGGGTTATGACGATGCCAAATGGCAGAACGTAACCGTACCACACGACTGGGCTATCTATGGACCGTTCAGTATCAACAACGACAAGCAGAACATCGCCATTACCCAAGACGGTCAGAAGGAAGCGATGGAACATGCCGGACGTACCGGTGGCCTTCCATTTGTAGGAGTGGGTTGGTATCGCCTCGATTTTGAAGCTCCTTCATTTGAAAAGGGCAAACAGGCTACCTTGATTTTCGACGGAGCTATGAGTCATGCTCATGTGTACATCAATGGTCAGGAAGCCGGTTATTGGCCGTATGGCTACAACTCTTTCCATGTAGATGCCACTCCTTATTTGAAGGCTGGTGAAGTAAACGAACTCGCTGTCCGCTTGGAAAATGAAAACGAGTCTTCTCGTTGGTATCCGGGTGCTGGCCTTTACCGTAATGTACACTTGGTAGTAACTGAAGATGCTTACGTTCCTACATGGGGTACTCATGTAACTACTCCGGTGGTTACTGAAAAGTATGCAAAGGTGGTTTTGAACACTAAGTTGGTTACTCCGAAGAATGTAGATAAAGAGGCTTATCGTATCGTAACCGAAATCAAGGATCCGAACGGTAAGGTTGTTGCAACCGCCGAAAACAAGCTGAGCATTTACAACGAAGGTCAGTTTGAACAGGAATTTGCCGTAGCTACTCCGGCGTTGTGGAGTGTAGAAAATCCGTTCCTTTATACAGCCGATTCTAAAGTTTATGCAGGTAATACTTTGAAAGACGAGTATAGTACCCGTTTCGGTATCCGTACCCTTGAAATCATTCCGGAAAAAGGTTTCTTCTTGAACGGTAAATTGACTAAGTTCCAGGGTGTATGTAACCACCACGATTTAGGCCCTCTCGGTGCTGCTGTGAACGATGCGGCTATCCGTCGTCAAATCCGTATCATGAAGGATATGGGCTGTAACGCTATCCGTACTTCACACAATATGCCGGCTCCTGAATTGGTTGAGGCTTGTGATGAAATGGGTATGATGTTGATGCTCGAATCGTTCGATGAATGGAAGAGTGCAAAGGTAGGTAACGGTTATCACAAGATTTTCGATGAATGGGTAGAAAAGGACTTGGTGAACCTGATTCATCATTATCGTAACAATCCGAGTGTGGTAATGTGGTGTATTGGTAACGAAGTACCCGACCAATGGAACGGTAATCGTGGTCCGAAGCTCTCTCGCATGTTGCAAGACATCTGCCATCGCGAAGATCCTACTCGTCCGGTTACTCAAGGTATGGACGCACCGGATGCCGTAGTGAACAACAACATGGCTGCTACGATGGATGTACCCGGATTCAATTATCGTCCTCATCGTTACTTGGAAAACTACAAGAAGCTTCCGCAACAGATTATCCTCGGTAGCGAAACCGCTTCTACAGTCAGCGCACGTGGTGTATATAAGTTCCCGGTTACTCGTCAGTGGATGAAGAAATACGATGATCATCAGTCTTCTTCTTACGATGTGGAATATTGTTCTTGGTCGAATCTTCCGGAAGACGATTGGATTTGGCACGACGACAAATCTTGGGCGATAGGAGAGTTCGTGTGGACAGGCTTCGATTACTTGGGAGAACCGACTCCGTATTATACCGATTGGCCAAGCCATTCATCGTTGTTTGGTATTGTCGACTTGGCCGGTTTGCCGAAAGACCGTTACTACCTCTATCGTAGCCATTGGAACAAGGAAGTGGAAACACTCCACATTTTGCCTCATTGGAACTGGGAAGGTCGTGAGGGCGAAGTGACTCCAGTCTTTGTGTACACCAACTACCCGAGTGCTGAACTCTTCATCAACGGTAAGAGCCAGGGTAAGCGTACAAAAGATTTAACTGTTACTCCGGAAAACAGTGCTGATTCTACTTCCATGATGTCGTTCAAACGTCAGCAACGTTACCGTTTGATGTGGATGGATACCAAGTACGAACCGGGTACTGTGGAAGTGGTGGCTTACAACGACAAGGGTGAAGCCGTTGCTGAAAAGGAAATCCATACCGCCGGTCGTCCACATCACATTGAATTGGTGGCCGACAGACAGACCATCAAGGCTGACGGCCGCGACCTTTCGTTTGTTACTGTAAAGGTAGTAGATAAGGACGGTAATCTTTGTCCGAATGCCGATCATTTGATTAAGTACACCGTAAAGGGCAAGGGTTTCTATCGTGCCGGTGCTAATGGTAATTCGGTTTCGTTGGAACTTTTCCACGAACCAAAGATGAAAGTCTTTAACGGTATGATGACTGCCATCGTTCAGACAAACGGCGAACCGGGCGACATTGTTCTTACTGCCAGTGGTAAGGGCTTGAAGTCGGGTAAGATTGTGATTAAGGCAGAATAAAAGAATCATCTTCACTCTATCACTTCCGGCACTCCACACTGACTATCAATCGGTTGGAGTGCCGGAAGTCTGTTTTTATATATCAGCAGGACAAAGTCGAAAAATTCTTAGGACAAGTGTTTGCTCTCTGAACCATTGCTGTTCTCTCCTGCATATAAAGCATAAAGAAATGGACGTATACTTTAATCTGTGTCAGTAATCGGTCAATCACTGTCACGGATTGGCTGATTACTGACACGGATTGGTCAATCCGTGACTGGAATCAACTGATGGATGTAGGAGATAACAAGTTTATGACCTTTTCTTTCGATGTATTCTATATATTAGAGATTGTAAATGTGTTACATTTGTAGATTTTTAGGATGAAGATTACATGGATTTGAAGTAATTCTCTTATAAACTGAAAGAAGGAGTAGCCCGGAACATGAACGCCTGCTTTCTGATGTAGAAAATGGGATAAGCATTGAATAACTTGCCCACATTGTTTATTTATGAACCGATAGATAAAATAATCGGGAAAAACTGCGTGATTCTCCAAATAACTTTGTAATTTTGTTAGCATAATGAAAAAGAGTATAAACTAAAATCATCAATACTATGTTAACTCAAATTATCAATGCCAGAATCCTGACTCCACAAGGTTGGTTGAAGGATGGTTCTGTGATTATCAGAGACAATAAAATTCTTGAAGTAACAAACTGCGACTTGGCGGTAGTCGGTGCCGAAATGATTGACGCTAAGGGAATGTATGTAGTACCGGGCGGTGTAGAAATTCATGCACATGGCGGCGGTGGCGGCGACTTTATGGAAGGTACAGAAGAAGCATTCCGTACAGCAATCAATGCCCACATGAAGTATGGTACTACTTCTATCTTCCCAACTCTATCTTCATCTACTATTCCGATGATTGAAGCAGCTGCCGAAACTTGTACAAAAATGATGCAAGATCCGAACAGTCCGGTATTGGGACTTCACCTTGAAGGACACTATTTCAATATGGCAATGGCCGGTGGTCAGCTTCCGGAAAACATCAAGAATCCGGATCCGACAGAATACATCCCTTTGGTAGAAAAGTGGGATTGTATCAAGCGTTGGGATGCGGCTCCTGAACTGCCGGGTGCTATGCAGTTTGCCAAGTATATTACCGGTAAGGGTATCCTTGCTTCAGTAGGTCATACACAAGCTGAATACGAAGACATTCGTGTAGCTTGGGAATCGGGTTATTCTCATGCCACTCACTTCTATAATGCAATGCCGGGTTTCCACAAGCGTCGTGAGTACAAGTACGAAGGTACAGTAGAAAGTATCTACTTGATTGACGATATGACAGTAGAAGTGGTAGCCGATGGTATCCACGTTCCTCCAACTATTCTTCGTATGGTGTATAAGATTAAGGGTGTAGAACGTACTTGTGTCATTACCGATGCTTTGGCTTGTGCCGCCAGCGATAGCCAAGTAGCTTTCGATCCGCGTGTCATCATTGAAGACGGCGTATGTAAGTTGTCCGACCGGTCGGCTTTGGCAGGTAGTGTGGCTACGATGGACCGTTTGATTCGTACATTGGTTCAGAAGGCTGAAATTCCATTGGAAGACGCAATTCGTATGGCTTCTGAAACTCCATCTAAGATCATGAATGTGTACGATCGCAAGGGTTCACTCCAGCGTGGTAAAGATGCCGACTTAATGATTCTTGACGACAATTTGAACGTTCGTGGCGTATGGGCAATGGGTAAGTTGGTTGATGGTACTTATTCATTGTAGAATAAAGTTGTCATTCAGAACGAAAAAGCAAGCCGCCGGTAGATTCACATCTCCCGACGGCTTTTTGTTTAGGTTAGTAATTTAGGTTAGGTTTTATTTATAGGGGTTTATATTCTACAAATGCTTCCATTGCCTCGTAGCAAGCCAGACCAAGCTGGTCATACAGCAAAGCAGTACCGCGATTACGGTCTTCACTGCGTTGCCAGAACAAACGTTCGTCATTGCCGAGGAATGGCGCACTTTCCATTTGCGATTGATGTTTGAGGATGGAATTACGCTTGGCACGCAATTCTTCCGGACTGAAAGGTACAGCCATTTCAATGTTTTCGATTTCCCATTCGGCCCATGCTCCGCGATACATCCAAATGCGACATTCTTTCAACCATTCGGCATTGTTGTTCTTTTCTACGTCAACGGCGGCAAAGACAGCATCGGTGCATACACGATGTGTACCATGCGGATCGGCCAGGTCGCCGGCTACATAAATCTGGTGTGGCTTCACTTCCCGTAGCAAGTTCAAGACAATATCCACATCGGCTTCGCTGATTGGATTCTTTTCAATCTTACCGGTTTCGTAGAACGGAAGGTCGAGGAAATGGCAACGGTTCAACGGAATCTGATTGAACGTACAAGCGGTACGAGCTTCGCCGCGACGAATCAATCCCTTGATGGTCAAGATGTCGCGTGTATCCATATCGCCTTCTTTCTTGTGGCTCAGGAATTCTTTGATTTCCGTATATTTGTTTCGGATGACTTCATTGCTGTTGTTATCAAACAACTGGTTGAAGCCATTGATGAAGTGCATGAAGCGTACTACTTCTTCATCGCCAACGGCAATATTGCCGGAGGTCTGGTAAGCTACATGTACTTCATGACCTTGCTGCACCAAACGGCGGAGAGTGCCACCCATTGAGATTACATCATCGTCGGGGTGCGGAGAGAATACCACTACCCGTTTGGGGAAAGGCTTGGCACGTTCAGGACGGTAGGTGTCGTCTGCGTTCGGCTTTCCACCCGGCCAACCGGTGATGGTGTGTTGCAAGTCATTAAATATCTTTATGTTCACATTGTAGGCCGAACCGTACAATGCCAACAATTCACTTAAACCGTTTTCGTTGTAGTCTTTGTTTGTCAGCTTTAAGATAGGCTTCTTCAAGCGAAGGCACAACCAAACGATGGCACTACGAATCAGCTTGTCGTTCCATTCGCAGTTGGTTACTAACCAGGGGCGTTGGATACGTGTCAGGTGTGCGGCCGCACTCAAGTCAATGCAGACATTGGCATTGCTGTGCATTTGTAAATAAGAAGCGGGAAGTGTATCACTGACTTTTTCTTCTACGGCCTTCTGAATGATGTCTGCCTTGTTTTCTCCCCATGCCAATAAATAAACCTTTCTGGCACTCATGATGGTAGAAACACCCATTGTGATGGAACAAGGAGGAAGATTGTCGATGCCTAAGTTATGTGCAACTTCCGAACGAGAAGTCGCATTCATCAGGATAAGGCGGGTAGGAGAGTTGAGGTTGGAACCCGGTTCGTTCATGGCAATGTTGCCTTCACGACCGATACCCATCAATACGATGTCCATTCCGCCGAAAGTTTGCAGACGTTGTTCGTACAAGCGGCAATACTCAATTACAGCCTCTTGTGGAATACTTCCGTCAATGGTAAATACATTCTGCTTGTCAATGTCAATCTGGTCGACGAACAGTTCTTTGAGCTGAGAGAAACTGCTTCCTACACTTTCCGGTGTCAATGGATAGTATTCGTAGAGATTGAAAATAACCACATTGCGGAAACTCAGTCCTTCGTCCTTGTGCTTGCGTACCAATTCGGCATACAACGGACGGAGAGAGGCACCGGTACCGGCGCCAATCACGAAGAACTTGCCTTCGCGTTGGCGGTCCTGTATCTTACCGGCTATTTCTGTGGCGATATGACACACCCCTTCGTCCACAGACTCGTAGATGTCTGTCGGCACTTTTTCAAAGCGTGTCAAAACGGAACGTTCTACTGCATTTCCCGGCTTGTAATATTTCGTCGAGACTCTGTTGAGAGAAATCTGTGAACTTAGGTTGGTTCTCATATTGCTTGATTCTTTAAATGTTATTCTTTTCGATGTCTTTGAAGTACTTGTAAGTACCTACCTTCAATTCAGCTGTTGCAGCTTCATCACAAACGATGATTCCGTGTGGGTGTTGTTGCAAAGCAGAGATAGTCCATTCCTGGCAAACCGGGCCTTCTACTGCAGCTTGCAAAGCGCGAGCCTTGTTGTGTCCGTTGCAAAGAATCAATACTTCCTTAGCGGCCATTACTGTACCTACACCTACAGTCAACGCAGTCTTAGGAACTTTGTTCACGTCGTTGTCAAAGAAACGTGAGTTAGCAATGATAGTATCAGTAGTCAAAGTCTTGATACGAGTACGGCTTTGAAGGCTTGAGAATGGTTCGTTGAAAGCAACGTGGCCGTCAGGACCGATACCACCCATGAACAAATCTACACCACCTGCTGCTTCGATAGCTGCTTCGTAAGCGGCACATTCAGCTTCCAAATCTTCTGCATTACCGTTGAGGATGTGTACGTTTTCTTTCTTGATGTTGATGTGGCTGAAGAAGCTGTTCCACATGAATGAGTGGTAGCTCTCAGGATGATCTTCAGGAAGACCTACATATTCGTCCATGTTGAAAGTTACTACATTTTCAAAGGATACTTTACCTGCTTTGTACAATTCAATCAATGCTTTGTACATGCCAAGTGGAGAAGAACCAGTCGGACAACCCAAGATGAACGGCTTTTCCGGAGTCGGGTTAGCGGCGTTGATTTTACTTGCTACATAGTTTGCAGCCCACTGAGAAATCGCTTGATAGTCAGGTGTGATAATTACTCTCATAGTTCTATGTTTTTAAATGATTAAGTTAACTTGTTTGATATATTATTCACAAAGATAAAGATGTTTTATGAAAAGGAAAAGAAAAAGCCGATAAATTTGATAATTGTCATTCAGAACGAAACGAAGACGGGTTGTTGAGCCAAAGGCGAAAAATCTCGGCAACATCCACTTTATGTTGCCGAGATTCTTCCTCCCTACAATCGTCAGAATGACATTAAAATGTAAAGGAATCTCTTAACTTTTCCCATTGTTCGTTGAATTCCGGCATGGAATGAAACAATAGGTTGGCTCCGGCATCCCACAATACTTGGTCGGGAAGCGGTCCGGTGTTGACGGCTACAGTAAAGATTCCGGCGGCTACTCCGGCTTGTACCCCCAAAGGAGCATTCTCGACGACAATCGCTTCGTTGGGTTTAAGTCCTCCTTTTTCCAATGCCATTAAATAAGGATCGGGGTTGGGCTTGCCAAACTTGATGTCGAAAGCGGTTACCATCAGCTCTTTCTGGAAGATACCGGGAAAATTCTTGTTCAGACGTTCCAAAAGAGAGACTTGTCCGGAGCCTGTAACTACCATGCGAGTCAGCCCTTCTTCCTTGATTTTGTTGAGTAGTTCTACTGCTCCCGGCATTCGTTCGGCCGGTGGACATCGGTTGAACTCTTCGCTTTTGGCGGCATAGATGGCTTTTATTTCTTCGTCGGTGGCATCGTGGCCGCGTTCGCGTCGGCTGATGATGTTGATGGTGTCGGCACCGGTACGTCCTTCGTGCATGTAGGCTTCTTGTTCGCTGAGACCGAAACCCATACGCATCATGACTTTGTGCCAGGACTTGGCGTGGTTGGGCATGGAGTTGAACAGCACGCCGTCCATATCGAAGAGTACGGCTTTGAGGTTGATTTGCTCATAGTTGTGTTGAGCTAAATATTTTTTGATTGCTTCTTGATACATGTTTTCTTTGTTGGTTTGTGCAAAGGTAATATCTTTTTTTTGTTCTGGTAGTGTATTACTTTTTTCTTTCTGACAGCAGAAAGAAAAAAGATAACAAAAAAGAAAGACTGCAGGCTCCCGTTCCGAAGCTAAAATTTTCACTCTTTCCCTAAAGAAAAAGAACTCACTTCGTTCAAACAGCTTTTTCTTTTTAACGGAAAAGAGCAAAAATTTCTTTACGCTTCTCCACTAAATGCCGGGTTCTTTTATGAGGGAGTCAAATGCGCTTCGCTGTTTGAGAGTGGATGGTTCGTTCTCTCTTGATATTATGCTTGCAGTCTCGTCGGTCGATGAGACTGCAAGCGTTTTTTCTTCTTCCAAGTTGCACATTAATTTCTGAAGTGAAGACTCCCTGATTACCCCAAAACCACTTCTGAAATTCTCTTTGTCGTTAACACTTTTCCTTCAAAGAAGATTTTTATTTTCCTTTGAAGTATTTGCAAAAAACTGAAGGACTTTTTTGAAAAGCTCTTGACAAAACCATAAATGTATCAATTGGCATTGGTGAAATGCTTCGCATCATTCCCTCTCTACATACAACATACTCTCCAAACCCTTCACCCCCTTCACCGCCCCGATGAAATGGGGGGGTAAATCATTCACTTTATCAGACGAGGTGAATAGGGTGAAGGGTTCGTGAAGCATGATATATGTATAGCCTATACGCGCGCATATGATTCAGAAAAACAAATCATGCACTAATAAACATACATTTCAAAACAAATTCTCACAATTTCCACAATTTTTTCTAATTTTGATGTAACGTTTCCCCACCTGTATGTATCTCACACACCCCTTAATCCCCTCTCAATAATAGGGGAATTTGGAAAATCTAAACAGCAACCGGCAAACGAGCAAAGCGATGTTGCGTAATAACATCAAGTTCCGGCCTCATTTTTTTGCCGTTAAGCGGAGGTGCTTTTCGTAGCGTTAAAAACAAAAAGCTGTTTGAACGAAGTGAGTTCTTTTTGTTTAGCGAAGAAAAGTACCGGAGTAGGCAAAAAAATGCAGCCGGCGAATTTTCTTTGTTTCGTTTCTTTTGTTCGGGCAAAAGAAATGAAAAGCCCAGCGGCTCGAGCCAATTACATTCTCACTTCATTCACCACCTGACCATCAAACAAATTGATGGTACGAGTAGCATAGCCGGCATCGTGCTGAGAGTGAGTAACCATCACTACGGTGGTTCCTTCCTTGTTCAGCTGAGTAAGCAGTTCCATTACCTCACGACCGTTCTTGGAATCAAGATTACCGGTAGGTTCGTCGGCAAGAATCAGCTTTGGGTTGGCTACTACCGCACGAGCAATGGCTACACGCTGTTGCTGACCGCCGGAAAGCTGTTGCGGGAAATGCTTTACACGATGCGAGATAGCCATACGTTCCATTGCTTCTTCCACACGCTTCTTGCGTTCTTCCTTTGGCACACCCATGTAGAGCAATGGCAGTTCGATGTTTTCATATACGTTCAGTTCGTCGATGAGGTTGAAGCTCTGGAAGACGAAGCCGATTACTCCCTTGCGAAGATTGGTTCGCTGTGCTTCGGTGTATTTTGATACCTCTACGCCGTTTAGCTCGTAAATGCCGTTGGTCGGATTGTCGAGTAGGCCGAGAATGTTCAGCAAGGTAGACTTTCCGCAACCGGAAGGTCCCATGATGGCTACAAATTCGCCTTCTTTGATTTCGAGGGTTACATCGTTCAAAGCCCAAGTTTCCACTTCTTCTGTCTTGAAGATTTTCTGTAATTTTTCTGTCTTAATCATAATGGTATGTATTAAATTAAAAATTATTTAAAGAATGTCCCCCCCCTCCTTTATAGGGAGGGTTGGGGTGGGTACTCTTATTCACTCTTAATAATCTCTGCCGGATTGATACGCGCTATCTTTAATATACGGAAGATGACCGTCAATGCCGTAATAAGTGTTACTCCGATGAGGATTCCACCCCAATACAGAACTCCATCGTTGAAGAATACGGTGTACATCCGTTTCCACATGAGTAGTACCAGCATTACTATCGGGAAGGCCACTATAAAGCTCACGCCCAACATCCACAAGTACAGACGGGCAAAGAGCAGAATAATTTCCTTCAGTCCTGCACCGTTTACCTTACGGATGGCCACTTCCTTCTGACGGCGTTCGGTGTCGAGGGTAATGGCCGAATATACCCCGAGCAAGGTAATGATGAGGCAGATGATGGAGAAGCTCAGGATAATTCCTTTCAGCTTGTTTTCCAAAGCCTGATAGTTCTCGATTTCTTCCTGGAACGTACTTATTCTTGGCTCAATGCTGGCAGGAAGAATTTCGTGAAGAATCTGTTCTATCCGTTCCTGTACTTCGTCCACCTTTCCCGGATGGCATTTTACATAAGCATGTTCTCCGGATTCGTTTTCATTGATGTAGAAATAGACCGTACTATAGTCGGCTTGTCCGTAGCCGTCGTTATAGACATAGTTGGTAAAATCATCGGAAATACCGGTAATGGTAAATCCATTTTGGTTATAGTCGTACAAGGTTTTACCGATAGCGTTTCCTTCTAATTTGGAAGCCATGTTTCGGGTAATCATGATTTCATCCTGTTTCTGAGGCCCTCTTCCTTCCAAGCCGATGTTCATGAACTCGGCATAGTTGGACGTTATTCTCATGATACGTGTTTCATGGTATTTTTGCGGTTGGAAGGATTCGTACAAGGTTGTGATGGAATTGCTAACAAGGTGGTCGTGAGCATACATGATGTCCTTAATGCCGGCATGTTGCCGGATTTTGCTGATAAATACCTGACGGTCTTCCGCTTTCAGGAACCTGTAGTCCAACGGAACATAGATGATTTCTTTCTTCTCCTGACGACTCAAGGTACTGAACATGGCAGAAGAAGTTTTCTCCGACTGTAAGTAAAGGCCGGTAGCCAATGCAACAAACAGCCAGCAGATAAAGAATTGTATGCCTAACAAAGTGTTACGCAGATACTTCTTTCCGTTTACCTTACCATAACTCTGCAAAGAAGCTTGTAGGGTGGCACGACGGACATAAAGGGCGATACCGAATGCCACCAATGCGGTAAGGAGAATCAACGTTCCCATGTATTGCATCAGGTGTTCCAACAGTTCTTCTTTTGGCATTTGTAGGGAGAAACGGAACAGCGAGAGATGTAGGAAGGGAGTGCTGAGTTCGATGAGACATCCTGTTACCAATGTGGCCGGCAAAATGACAAGAACGATTTGTACGAACTGCATCCAGAACAATCCCGAGGTGGTGTTTCCTAAAATCTTTCGGATACCGAATTCACGTCCTCGATTCAGAAAGTTCCCGGTTTGGAAATGGAAGAAGTTCAGCGAAGCAGCAAGCAATATCAACAGGCCGATGATAGACGTTACCCAAACCATGATACGGCTTATGGTAATAAAATCCTGGTCTTTGCCCAAAGGTTCGGCTAATACGTTGCTGTTATCCTGGAAGATGTGGAAAGTAAAGCCGGCTTCTTTGAATGATTGGTTCAGTTGTTCGGGCTGACACCTTTCTTTCAGAAGAGCATAGGCGTTATAGCCGGTGATGTCGTTGGTCGGGATATTTTCGTATCCGTCGTCATCGTTTATCGTCAGCATGTCTATGGTTCGCATAAAGTTCATGCTGGTGTTTCCCGGTATGTCTTCAATGACTGCTTGAACGGTATAGGAGATAGTTCCTCCTTTGTACCACCGGTTGTGTGGGGAAAGAAGTTGCTTACCGATGGCATTGTGTATGTCCGTAAACAGCTTCTTGGCCGTATGTCGAGTCAGTACAACGGAATTACGGTTGCGGGTTGCCTGTTCCCAGCTTCCAGCAAGAACAGTCGGAGTGAAGACGCGGTAGTATAGACTGTCCGCTTCCATGTTTGTCAGTTCGTAGGGAAGTACCTCACCGTTCTTGCCAATGATGTTGTATTCACTTCTTTGCGAATAGGACAAGTGTGTAAAACATTCCACCTCGTTCCAGGTGCGTTGCCGTAAAGCTGCCAACAGATGGCCGGAAACACCTGCTACGTTTCCACCATTTGAATGAAAGAGAGAAATTTCTGCTATCCGTTCATGCTTCTCGAAGCATTTGTCTACACTACCAATGTAGCGGCTGATGTAGAAGCAAATGCTGAAACAGAACAGACCTACTGCCAATCCTGCAATGGAGATGAGGTTCTGTGTTTTGTACTTTAATAGGTTGCGTATGGCAACTGTCAGATAGTGTGTAATCATGTTTTTATCTCTATGTTTTAATCATTCTTTTTTATTCACTCTTTATTACTTCGGCCGGATTCTCATTGGCTGCTTTCCATACCCGATAACCTATGCAAGCGGTAATCAGGAGAAGTACAACCATGAAGATAGCCATATAGAGCCAAGCCGGTATGTCGGTCTGAATGACGTACTTTTCTAACCAGGGCTTCATGAGGGCATAACC
>JAFTSK010000213.1 GCA_017467385.1 Bacteroidaceae bacterium | reverse complement strand
TAGTAGGAGCCTTACAAAATGTACCCCAAGGAAGGGAAATCGAAGTTTATAAACATCAGCCGGAACAGGGTAAATATCTGTACTATGAGAAGAAAAGTACTAAACTTTATCGATATGAAGACAAGTTGCCTGAAATAAAATGGAATATCTGCGAAGAAATGAAAAACATTCTGGGATATAATTGCCAAAAAGCAACAGCAAGTCTTTATGGAAGAGAATGGACGGCTTGGTTCACGATGGACATACCTGTATCCGATGGACCTTGGCTTTTATGTGGTCTCCCGGGCCTGATTTTGGAAGCCTACGATTCGGAGAACATCTTCCATTTCACGACAATCGAACTGGGCAATAACGTATCGCTTTCTGTAGAACCAGATGACAAGAAATTCATCAAATGCACACGCGATGAATTGATGAAGCTTCGTGCCAAGTTCGAGGAAGATCCATTAGGAATGTTACAAAAAACAACCGGTGTTAAAATACAGAAAATAAGAGATGCAAACGGCAAAGAAATGACTATGGAACAAGCAAACCAACGAGCAAAGAAACAAACAAATTATTACGAAAGATGAAAAAGACCGGTCTGCTAATTCTTGCCTTATGTATGATGTCCATTCTTTCTGCACAGACCTATTCAGGCTGTGTAGTAGAAAAGAATGGAAACAAACCTATTGCCGGGGTAAATGTCAGCTTGATTACCTCGAATGGATTATTGATTGCATGGGACTATTCTGATGCAAAGGGTTTGTACAAAGTAACCTTACCTCAAAACAAGCAGGCAGACAAGATTCACTTCTCTTTCCTAGGCTACAAGAAAGTAGCCATATCGTTGGAGGAGTTTCCAACTGATGGTAAAATAACCATGGAAAGTGAGAATTTCCAACTTGAGGAAATCAAGGTCTCAGCCAATCGCATCGTACAGAAGAAAGACACCTTGGTCTATTCCGTGGCTGGATTTTCTCAACCACAGGATAGAAGCATAGCTGATGTCATCGCCAAAATGCCGGGAATGGAAGTAAATGCCAACGGACAAATCAGTTTCAACGGAAAAAGTATCAATCGGTTTTACATCGAAGGGATGGATTTGATGAATGACCGTTATGCCTTGGCATCCAATAATATATCCAAGAAAAGAGTGAAGTCCGTTGAGGTTCTACAAAACCATCAACCTATCGAAATGCTTCGTGGTAAAAGCTTCAGTGAACAAGCTGCCATTAACTTGGTATTGGAAGACAATAGCAAAATGAATTTGGTAGGCTCTGCTGATTTAGGGTTAGGAACAAACAGGGATAAACTGCTTTACAACAATCGTTTATTGGCCATGCTCTTCAAGAAGAATTATCAAACACTATCCATATATAAAAACGACAATACCGGATATGACTTGTTCAGTGAAATCAATCCGATGACATTGGCAGACTTAAACCGTGAAGACCGCATGGAAGAAAGTTTGGTATCAATGGTTACTACCCATGTCCCGGATGTAGACCGTTCTCGATATACCTTCAATCGTTCACATTTAGTGGCTACTAACCATTTGTTCCGTTTGGGTGAGAAAAGTAATCTTCGGACACAAATCAGTTACTTCAATGATGAATCAAAACGAAGCAATAGTATAGAAACTGAATATCTGTTTACTGACACACTTGAGCAGATGATGAAGGAAAACAACGCCTTGCGTGAGGAAAGAAACCGTTTGGATGCCAATGTAAACTTTGAAGTGAACCGCCCCAACTTATATGTAAAGAACGAACTAAAGGGGACATTCGATTGGGCGTCTGCACAAGGGTTGACAGAGTGGAACGAAAACTTACGGCAATTGTCTTCTACTCCAGACCGTAAATTCATGACCAATGTCTTAAACATTAAATTACCAATGTCGGGTGACCGTTACATTTCCATTTCTTCTACCAATGCATATAATGAGCATCCACAAGGATTGACATTGTATTCAGGAGATTGGCAACGATTGGCCTATTCTTCATTTCACACTCATACTTCCGCTTCTTTCAGACACCGTTTCTTTCGGATGTATACCACTTACCAAGCCGGGCTTCACGGAATGGACCAATCCTTACAAACGGCCATTGGCCAACGGACAGACATCGACAAACAACGTTTTAACAGATGGACACCCTATGTAGGCATGGAATTAAACTATCAGAATAATAGTATAAACCTGTCTGCCAATGTAAAGTTGAACTGGCTCAATTGGCAATTGGACAAGGCAACAGAACCAGAAAAGGATTTTTTGTTTTATCCCGAAACAAAACTCTTATTTGCATACACTCTGACGGGAACTTCATCGGTAAGCATGAATTATCAGTATGTAAAGAATTTACAAGATTTACGCCATGTATATGACGGTAACTTATTCACTTCTTACCGAACAATCGTAAACAATGCATCGATGCCGGAAGCAGATGATGTACATCGCCTTTCTTTACGTTACAACTATAACCAACCCATCAAAGGAATGTTCTTTTCGCTTTCTGTATCTGGGAGCCATACCGACAAGCATTCAGCTTATGTCACTTCGTTAAAGAAAGGAAACGTCCTGCTCCGAAGCAAGAAAAAAGCGGATTATGATGCTAAGATGTACTTGTTCAATACTAGGTTTAGCCATTCATTCAACTGGTGGAAAAGCTTGTTGACACTGGAAGCCAGCTACATTAAATCGGAAGATGCCCAGTTTAGCGACGAGACACTTCAAGAATTCTGTATGGACAACTATATGGCAAGCATTTCTCTTTCTGCCCGTCCGTTGTCCTTTCTCTCATTCGAATGGGAATCTGCATGGCAAGAAAATAGAATGAAGTCTGCTTTTGCTGACTCCAAAGTTGACCAGTTGAAACATCGGTTGGATATCAACTTCCCTATTACCAACCGCTTTATGCTAAGTATGAAAAATACCGTATGCCAGTTGTTGGATGTGAATGAAAATTCTTGGTTTGCGGACTTTTCTGCCAGTTATAGTCACAAGAAAATGGAATTCCGCTTAGCTATAAACAATATCTTGGGCAAATCCACATACGAACGGGAATCCGTATCTTCTATTGAAAGAAATTATTATCGCTATACTCTTCGACCTCGTGAAGTGTTGGTCAATGTATCATTTACCTTTTAAGCAACATATTTCTGGTTTTATCGAGAAATCTTGCTTTTTTATTTTTACTTTTGACAACGTTCTGCGACATATATGTAGAAGCAATAAAAATATGAGAAAAGAAGATTTTGAAATACTATCAATAAGACTAAGACCAAAGCTACTTTCACTGGCACGAAACTTTGCTCTTTCATCGGAGATAGAAGCCGATGATATGGTTCAAGAAGTCTTGATTGCTTTATGGGAACTTGTCGAGCAAAATTATCCAATGAGAGATGCAGAAGCACTTGCCATAAAGATAACCAAGAACATTTGCGTATCACATTATCGGAAAGTTCACTTGGACACCCAATCTTTGATACATGACAATTATGTGGGAGGCACGGAAGCCACGGTTCTGACCGACAGGGATGATTTGAGGGCGATAAGGAAATCCATTTATGCATCATTGACCAAGACTCAAAGAGAATATCTTCATCTGAGGAATGACGAAGGAATGACTCTGGATGAGATTGCTGAAATGAAAGGAAGGCCAAAGACAAGTATAAAGTCAACCCTTTCAGCGGCTAGAAAACAAATGTTGAACTTGATAAACAAACAATTATGATGGATATAAGGAATAAAGAAATACGTCAACAACTTATCATCCGATATCTGGATGCAGAAACTTCTCCGGCTGAAGAAAAGATGTTGTTGGATTATTATGGGAGAAGCCATCAGATAGATGATGACGAGCAAGCCTTTGCACAAATGATACGGATGGAGAATCTCAATGCCTCTCTATTGTCGGACGAAGGGGTAGAAGAATTTGATAGAATTGCAGGCGATACAAAACAAGAGACCAAACGGCTTCCTTTGCAATGGATGGCTTGGATGAGCGGCATCGCGGCAACATTAGCCTTGATGTTCATGATGATTCCTTCATCCCCAAAAACGGATACACTTGAAATCGCTCAAAGCATCCAGCAAGTAATAAACTTGCCTTTGGACGACATAATATCCGTTACCGCTACTCCTATAGATGAGTACGTTTGGATAAAGGCAACACTCAAGGATGGCTCTGTCCAAACATTCATCATGGATAAAGAAAAGGAAACAACTACATTATTAGCAATCAATTAAAACATAAATATTATGAAAGCAATCTTATTATCATTACTTTGTACCTTGGCATTGAACGTTCAATCCATGGAAATCAAGAAAGATACAATAGACAAATATGTGATAGACAAACAAGTCATCGAACGGTTTAACGGGAGACAACTAGAAGGAAAAACCATTTCCAAATACATCATTGCATACAAGAATGCAGGAAATGTAGTCGAAAAGAATCACATCATTATTACCACAAACAAAGACTTCTCTTTAAACGGAAAGACGGTCAACCAAATGAAATATGAAGGTCTGATTATCATTGATGGGAAAGAGGCAACAAACAATGAACTCAGTCATTTGAAGGCTGACGAAATAGCCAAGATGGAGAATTACAAAGCCGGTTCCAAAGTGGCAGAGTCGTATGGTGATAAAGCTAAAAAAGGGGTATTGTGGATAACCACCAAAAACAACAAGACTTCTGAAACCATCTATTTCATTGATGGCCGGAGAGTGAGAAAAGATGAAGTAGACAAGCTCTCACCTAATAAGATTGCAACCATTAGCATCAATAAAGAAGAAGGCAATTCTGTCATTGAAGTAATAACAAAGAAATAAGATTCCAATGATATTTTGTGGCACTTTCGACATTTCAACTAACCGACAATCAGTTGAAATGCCGAAAGTATTTTTTTATCCCTTAATAGCCACCAACAATTCTTCTGGAGTAACCAAAGATTGTTCGCCGGTGGTCATGTTCTTCAAGGTGAGTTTGCCTTCGTTCATTTCGTTTTCGCCTACGATAGCCACGAATGGGATGTTCTTGTCGTTGGCATAGCTCATTTGCTTCTTCATCTTAGCGCTATCCGGATAGATTTCGGCACGGATACCGGCATCACGAGCGGCCGACAATACCGGCAAGCAATAAGCCGCTTCCTTTTCGCCAAAATTCACGAACAAGAGTTGGGTAGCGTTTACGGCTTCCTTCGGATAGAGGTCGAGTTGGTTGAGTACGTCATAGATGCGGTCGGCACCGAACGAGATACCCACACCGCTCATACCGCTCATGCCAAACACACCTGTCAAGTTGTCATAGCGTCCACCGCCACTGATGCTACCAATCTGTACATCGAGTGCCTTCACTTCGAAGATGGCACCGGTATAGTAGTTCAATCCACGTGCCAAAGTCAAGTCGAGTTCCACTTCGCTCTTCACGCCAAGAGAAGCGACGGTCTTGAGGATGAATTCGCTTTCTTCCACACCCTTCAATCCGGTTTCGCTAGCCGAAAGAACGGTCTTCAAGGTTTCGAGCTTTTCTTCGTTGGTACCGCTCAACATGATAATCGGCTGAAGCTTTTCGATGGCTTCTTGTGGAATACCCTTAGAAGCGAGTTCCGCATTCACATTGTCTAAACCAATCTTGTCGAGCTTGTCGATGGCTACGGTAATGTCTACAATCTTGTCTGCTTCGCCAATGATTTCGGCAATACCGGTCAAAATCTTGCGGTTGTTGATTTTGATGGATACACGGATGCCGAACTTACCATACACACGGTCAATCATCTGTACGAGTTCCACTTCGTTAAGGAGCGAGTTACTACCTACCACATCGGCATCGCACTGATAGAATTCACGATAACGGCCCTTCTGAGGACGGTCTGCACGCCATACCGGTTGGATTTGATAACGCTTGAACGGGAAGCTGATTTCATCGCGATGCATCACCACGTAACGGGCGAACGGCACGGTGAGGTCGTAACGCAAACCCTTTTCGCAGAACTTGCTAGCGAGCTTGGCGGCATTGCGGCTCAAGAGTTCTTCATCGGTCAAGCCTGAGAAATAATCGCCTGAGTTCTGAATCTTGAACAAGAGCTTGTC
>JAFTSK010000212.1 GCA_017467385.1 Bacteroidaceae bacterium | reverse complement strand
TCTTATCAAGTGAAAAACAAGGATTGGGAAAAGGTAGTGTTATTGGCTGATACCTATCTTCCGGAAACTGATATGGTAGAATATGCTATATCCGAGACCAAACCATTCCGTTTCATTAAGACTACAGTAGATAACAAAAATTATCACATAATGTACGGTTTACAAAATAAAAGTCGGAGTGACCGTTATAACTTGTTTGCGGCAGGATCAGTATTTTTAGTCAAAGATGCAAAAGCATTCAAGGACATCATAAAGTCTAAAGAAGAATTTCTACAAATAGGGTATAATCATTGTAAATAAAAAGAATCTAATCATGGGAAAAAATAAATCAGCATGGCTTATTGTAGCCGAAACCAACTTGCATGTAGGAAACGAAAATATTAATAACTTTGGGGTAATTGACCAGGCTATCCAACGGAATGCAGTGACTGAAATACCTTGTATTCATTCCAGTTCTTTGAAGGGTGCCATCAAGGAATACATTGCGGAGTGCTGGAATAAGAAACAGGGGCAAGCGCAACCTGTTTCATGTAAAGAGGTCTTTGGCTCAGAAAAGGGTGCAAAAGATGAAGAGACTCAAAGAGGACAGGCGGTTTTCTTCGATGCCGAGTTGTTGGCTCTTCCGATACAGGAAACAGAAAATAACTATTATTTCAAATTGGCATACGATTTTGAAAAAGGTATTCAGCAATTTGCCGCTAAGTTGAAATGTTTGGGTATGCAAGTCGATGCTTCCAATATTTTAAAGAAGATATGTGAAGCTACTGGTATTGTGGAAGCACAAAAGAAGCCGGTAAACAATTTCAAGGAGTTATGCAACGATGAACATTTGCCAATTATTGCACGCAACAAGTTGGATAATGGTGAGAGTGTAAATCTCTGGTACGAACAGGTGTTGCCTTCAAAGTCAGTGTTGGGTACAGTCATCGAATGTGATGAAGGATTGGTCAATGCATTGAATGGCAAGATTGTTCAGATTGGTGCTAATGCAACCGTTGGTTATGGATATTGTACTTTTGTAAAATTATAAGGATAGTGGCTTATGAATAAACTGCAGTATGAGGCATGGGTAATTAAGGCTGATGAAGCGTTGCAACATAGCAACCTTTTTAAGGATCATGCCCGTCAGGAAATATATCGCAGCTATAATGGTTATGTGGCCGCATTGGGAGTTTCGGTGCTGATGACCGGACTGATACCGACATTGGCTATCTATTATCAGGATAATGATGGGGTATGCCGTAAAAATGTACTTGAGGTAATTGCCGAAATGGTAGGTGAGAATTCAGCTCGACAACTGATGGAAACTGCATTACGATCACCTCAAAGAAGGAAAGAATTGCAAAAGAAGGTAGTGGAAAGCTCCATTGCCTTGAAGCAAGTGGTACGAACTTATAAATTGGTAGACTGATGAGTAGAAAAAATATAAGCAAACTTTTCTTTAAAGACTACTTTGAAGAAAGGAATGGGTTTAATTTTAGCCATGTCATTAGTGGAAATATACCCGACAAAGATACCCAAAAGGAGGTACTTAATCGGAATAGAGCAATCAAAGAAGTGGAATTAAAAGAGATTCCGGCTTTACCTTTTTTAGACAAGGAGAAGGATTGCTTTTCGTTAATAATTGCTTACCCCGGTTTAGTTACAGGAACTGGTTTGGTACATGATTCCAAGAAGTTGGAAGGGGGATATAACCTCGGTATGCATTTTGATTATACTTGGGGCATGCCGATTGTGTATGGTTCTTCCGTAAAAGGAGTGCTTCGATCCTATTTCAAGGAGTTTTATAACGGAAATATAGACAAGGATGACTTGTTTGAAGATATTTTCAACGGCAGAGTACGTAATAAAGAGAAAGATAAAAAGAACAATAAGGGAGAATTGGAAAAAAGAGGATACGATAATAAATCCATTTATCAACGTGATATTTTCTTTGATGCCGTTATCATTAAGGATTATAAAGGACATATATTGGAAGACGATTCCATAACTCCGCATGGAGATAACCCGTTGAAGAATCCGATTCCTATCACGATGCTTAAGATTGCTCCAGGATGTACTCTTGAATTCCGATTCCGTTTAAAGGATTCGCATATTAATGGAGTGACATATGGAAAAGAGGAAAAATTGAAACTGTTTAAAACAATTCTGGAGACGGTAGGTGTTGGTGCCAAAACCAATGTCGGTTACGGTCAATTTGTGAATAAGTTTTCTACAATTTCCTAAAACATCATACACTCGTGCAAGTTTACTCATAACTCATTGTGGTTCAAGTAGAAGAACTTGCACGAGTGTTGTTTTTTCCTGCCATTGCTGCCAGGTTCATACGCCATAATACCCATTATCCGGCACATACACCGGATTCCGAGGAATGGAAATGTTCTTCAGCTTACCGTTTTCTACTAACTTCCGAAGGAGACGGTTGGCGGTGGTTTGTACTTGCGAACAAAGCGCCTGGAAACTGCGACGGGTGAGGGTAGTGTGCGTCGCAAAATAATCCGTCAACTTTTGGTCGATTTCTGCTTCCGTCATCGGTAAGGAATGGATTTTTGTACGCGAACGCCGAATCTTTTGCTGCTTCAAATGCTTTTTCAGCTCATTGTCGGCGCGATAGGAAACAGACTTGAACTCGACATTTTCGGAACGGACGGCATGGACGGTACGCACCTCTTCCTTGCAACGAAGATTCACCTGAAAATGACCGATGCCTTCCAAATGCACCTTGCGACCTTCACTCAAATGCTTGGCCAACTTATCGCCTAAGGTAATAAGTACGGCTTTAATGTCGGCCGGGGTTAATGAACATTCTTGATTGATTTCTTTGGTCAATTGGTCGGTAGAGACTTGACCACTTGCCACAACGCGGGCATGATACCGCTTCTTGTTTGTACCCGCAGAATCGGGGTTTCGATAAAAATCGTATTGTATAGCCATAACTCTTTTAGTTGATTACGATTGCGAAGATAAGCATAATAATGCAAGTATGCAAATGTTTACGGATTTTCATTCTGGTGGTCAACGCTGACCACCGAAGTGAGCAGGGTTGACCACTCCGGTGGTTAAGTTTGACCATTAGAGTGGAAAACCATACGGAGACAGAAGAATAGACGATGAATGAAAGATAGGTAGACCTGAAAATAGGGCTTCTTGTATTAGATGAGAATTTGGGTAAAATAGTTGTAATCAGTTTGTTATGTGTCTATATTTGTGGCGTGATAAATCAAAAACAACTAAATATTATGATGAAAAAAGTGAAAGATTTTTGGAGAAAATGGTTCGGAAAAATGAATGAACCGATGGTAAGTGAAAATTTATTGATTACAAGTGTGTCCGAGGAAAAAAGTAGGAGGGAGGAACGGCCAACAATGCTACAACGGTTGGAAAATTGTTTGTTCGGTCGGTATGATTTTCGTTTCAACGTGTTGACCGAACAGACGGAGTATAGCAAGAAAGGGGAAATGCTTTTCTCACAGGTAGACCAACGCATGTTGAATACGTTTTGCATGGAAGCACGAACGGAAGGTATCAACTGTTGGGATAAGGACGTGAGTCGGTTACTACATTCGCAAAAAATTACAGATTTTCATCCGATTCGTCATTACATCGAAAGTCTTTTGGAGTGGGATGGAGTAGACCGCATAACGGAATTGGCTTGCCGAGTTTCGGACAATCCGGTGTGGGTGAATGGCTTTCATCGGTGGATGTTGGCGATGGTGGCGCAATGGATGGGGATGCCGGGGCAATGCGCCAATGCGGTGGCTCCTTTGTTGGTCAGCAAGGAGCAAGGACGATGTAAGTCCACTTTCTGTTCGATGTTATTGCCGGAAGAACTGCAACGATTCTATATCGACAAGTTTGACATTACTTCCCTTAGTGGGTGCGAGCAGAAACTCTCCCTCTTTGGGTTGATAAACATGGACGAGTTCGACCGTTATAGCACTCGGGCAATGGCTACTTTGAAGAACTTGATGCAACTTAAACGCTTGAATTTCCGTAAATCACATCGGAGTTATTATAGCCAGTTGCCAAGAATCGCTTCCTTTATCGGCACCAGCAATCAGAAAGAATTATTAACCGATACAACCGGAAGCCGCCGTTTCCTTTGTGTAGAAGTTGTAAAGAAAATTGATTGTACCATGCCCGAACATACTCAACTGTATGCCCAACTGAAGGCGGAATTGTTGGCAGGGGAGAGGTATTGGTTTTCTTCGGAGGAAGAAGCAGAAATCCAGCAGAACAACCGTCTTTTCTACAAGCAATCGCCCGAGCAAGAAATTTTCTTCAAGTGCTTCCGTATGCCGAAGGTCGGCGAAGAAGCGGTCTTGTTATCGGCCACAGAGATATTCTGCCGGATGCAGAAAGCTTTTCCGGCTGCTTTTCGAGGAAGCAATGCCAGCAGTATGGGAAGGACATTGCTTGCTTTGGGAGTAAAACGAGTCCGCACCCAATTTGGCAGTGCTTATTGGGTAATTCCCCAATGACAGGAATTGCAGGAGCTTTCAACGTTCCTGCAATTTTATTTTTCTGACTGTCTGATAGTTAGGACTTAAATTGCAGGATTGCACGAGTTTTTAGGGAAATATTCGTAGGGCAGGGTTTGCCTGCCCGTATGCATCCATTCGTATTTATTTCATGTGTATGTTTTCGGGCGGGCAAACCCCGCCCCTACAGCGTACAAATTACCTTATTAAAATCCTTGTTTTAATGGAACACTCTCTGACATTTTAGAGATGCAATAGTTAAGCAGGATATTGACTTGTCTTAATCCTTATTCTAATGGAATACTCTCTGACAATTAAGCACACTCGAAATCAGAAAGGGACTGATATGTCTTAATCCTTATTCTAATGGAATACACAAAGTCAAAGACCGAAAAGGCGTTTAGCCCACTTTTTCGCAAATGTATGGATTAGATTTGTAAAAAGAAACATTTGCGAACTTTTTCTATTAGCCTAAAAAGCTGTTTTGAAATAGTTATCTCCCCTCTTGAGAGGGGGAAGGGGGGGTGTGAAATACATCAACAATGAATGTATCCCCCACCTGTATGTGTCTCACACACCCCTTAATCCCCTCTCAAGAGGGGAATTGGAAAAATCCAAACAATCTCTCAAACAACAGTAATCTTTTCGATTTTACGTTTTTGTTCCGGCTGATAAACAATCTTGGTATAACAATCCATACAAATGGGATAGTAAACTACCGTATCTTCTTTCGGTTTTATTTCCTTATAGATTTCTGTTTTGAGTTTGGCATATTGGGTATCGGTCAACAAGCACTCGAACACGCTGAAGTTGATGCGTAACCCGACTTTTTCCAATAACTTTACTACATGACTGCGGCGACGATCATCGGAAATGTCGTATGCAATGACGATAAAATTCTTCTTTGCTCTCATTACCATTTCGCTATATAGGGTTTGTAATTCTTGCCGGTTTTTATCCAAAGAGCAATTTCTTTGGCTTGACGACGGATGATTTCCTCCATCGTGATTTCCTCTCCACGATACTTTTCGTATCGGTTGAGACGTTCCAATATGCTTTTGGCCAAAAGACGACGAGTATCATTATCTAACAAGCCCTTTTCTACTTTCAAGGTTTTGCCTTTCTGGATAAGGCTGATAACTACCCTGTCTACCACTTGCGAACGAAACATTTCTACTACATCATACACAAAAGTAGGCTTTCCGGACTGGCGTACATGGATAATACTATCGAACGGATTGAGTTTTGCCCCCAATAGGGCTTGCCATACCCGAGTATACAGTATGGCGTATCCATAATTAAGCATACAGTTTACCAAGTCTGTTGCTCCTTTTCGTTCTCGTTTGACGAAACCCACTTCATCGTCTCGAAGTAACTCCCGAATATAAGCCCAGTATTTAATGGCTCCTTGCGATTCATGACCAATCAGCAAAGTCAAGAAATCATTTTCAGTATAGTTGGGGCATCTCAGAAAATCTTTCAGATGTTGGTTGAACTGGGTTATGTCCGTATATTTGTCGGCTAATTCCTGATAGCACAGTTTGTGATATTTATGAAAATACTTTATCAGATAAAACTGATTTTTCAGTTTGGCTCCGATGATAAGCGTTGCAAGTGCCATTCGTTTTTCTGTTCCACAGAGGGCTTGCTTGTTCCATAAGGTATTTTCGATGTATTTGGTGGAAAGAATAGAGCCGCTATGTATTCCGGAAGAATTGAAGAAGTCTATCGAAATCTTGTTGGCCAAGCAATAGTCTATCAGGTT
>JAFTSK010000211.1 GCA_017467385.1 Bacteroidaceae bacterium | reverse complement strand
TCTTTATCTTTGAAAAGTCTCATAATTTCATAGACAACAGAGTCATTATATAAAATAGAGTTATCGTATTCTGCTAATACTTTTTGCTGGTGTATAGGTCGGTCTGAATAATTCTCAGGCTTAAAATGATTGAAAGATTCTGGGTATCGCCTCTTAAAATTAGCATGTGAACCCATTAAGTGAAAGACATAAAAATTGTACATTTCAGAATTCTGTAATATGGGCTGAACTAAAGTTATAACTTCTTGGTCGTAGCTGTTTCTTTGGTGGAGTGTCGCAAATTTGTCGCCTACAAACATGCTTGTATCGCATTGTTCAGAATATTTGGAAGGAATGTTGTCAAATAAACCTTTTTTACTTTGATTTGAAATCCAAAAAGTTTTATAATTGGCTTTTTTTATAATGTTGACTAAGGTCGTACATTTATACCAGGGAAGACTGTCTTGAATTTCAGGATTATATGTACTCATGATTCTTTGAAAGCAAGCTATCGTGTGTTGCTCAGGAGATGTAACGTTTGAGTAAACATACAATAGTGAATCCTTTTTATATTGTGCTAACAAAGGATTGGTTGTTTTGTTGTATCCGTACAAAGAACTATGAGATTTGGAGAAAGATTCTCCGATGATGAAAACAATATTTTGTGGATGTGAATCTTTCTGTGTTTTAATTTGAATTTGATTGAAAGTGTCAGATAAATTAGGTACTTTATTTAGATTAAAATACGTAATATAATTGTAGGGGAATAGTCTTGTAAAATATATAGGACGGCGTATCGTTAAGATGATACATGTGATTAGTAAAAGGGAAATTACAACGGGATTGCATTGATAAGATGTTACCATTGGCTTAATGAAGCGATAAATAATATACCCTCCAATTAATATAGTCAATATATATAATATGTTGGAGATAGAGAGATACATGGAGAGATATTCCTTTATTTCTGTTTGGTTTGTATTTAAGATTATAGCTGTAATGTTTTCATCTAATGTTTGTCCATGTACTTGAACTAAAAATAGACTGCTGATGAAATGCAATGTAGTGAGGAATAGGGTAAAATAAGTGAAAAATGTTTTTAATCTATGAGGTAATATTAAACGAATCAATGAGAAAGTATATGAGATAATAATAACTGTTGCAATTATATTTATTACAGCCCGATTGAAAGTATCATTAGCCATATAATGCACAGAGAAGCTGGAATAGACTTCAAGGATACCTATTTGAATGAAAATCAGAATAAAAAAGGTAAAGTTTTCCCTAACTGGTTTGGCCAGCCAATGCAAAAAATGTTTCATGAATAAAAGGAATTGATTTAAACTTTGCAAAGGTATGGTGAATGATATTACAGGAAGTTTAGATTGTGTATAATAAAAATCACATAACTGTATGATTAAATTAACGAATCTGCTTTTCAATTTCTTCGTATGTATGATAGAAAAAGTTCTTCTTGAGTATCAATGATATGCGGTATAATAATTGGGTGTCGATACTTTCTCGCTTAAAAATGGAATACACATTGGTGCGTTCGCAACAAAGTTGTTTGGCAAACCAGGTTACGGAACGTTCCTGTTTGCGAAGTTCTTCTTCTATCAGCTTACCGATGTGTACCATAGTAAAAATAAAAAAGGCGGAACCATTCGTAACTTACCTTCAATCTGAGGAACCGCCAAGCACCTGCGCAAGTAGATAAACACGAACAGTTCACGCCCAAACAGGACGTGAACCTTCATCTGCTTATTCTCACTTGCTTCTTCAAATTGGCGGTTTTCAGATTGAGAGAATAAGAGCAAAAGCTCAAATATTTTCCAATAAGTATGAATGGAAACGCTTTTCCAACTTTTTATTGTTTTAATTAAAATAAGAGAGTTATTACTCCCTTAAAATATCAAGCGAAACATATACTACTTAATATTTCAAAACAAAAATAGACGTTTTATTTTTAATATCCAAATTTTTTCTTTTAAGCGCATGCTAACGAGACTATATACAAATAAGTATTGCTTAGGCCTATACTGTCTCAGGTTATGCCTTTTATTATGTCGCAGTTCTTAACCCTTACCCTCCAGGCATAAAAAAAGGAGCAACGCCTTGCTCCAACCTTTGTTAATCTTAAATCTAATACTATGAAAAACACAGTGCAAAGGTACGGACTTTTTCGGTTTCTGCAAATAAAACAAATAAAAAAGTATGTTTCTTAACATGTTTTTAGTATTTTGTGCGAAAAATTGTATCTTTGCATTCGCTTTAAAATAAGGAATATGGTTTCAGTAGACAATTTGAAGGTAGAATTTGGAGTAACCCCTCTGTTTGAGGATGTATCATACGTTATCAATAAGCGCGACCGCATCGCACTCGTGGGCAAGAACGGGGCGGGTAAGTCGACCATGCTCAAGATCCTGGCAGGAATACAGACACCCACCTCGGGGGTAGTAGCCATGCCTAAAGAGATAACGGTGGGCTATCTACCTCAAGTGATGATACTTAGCGATACACGAACAGTGATGGAAGAAGCCGAGATGGCCTTCGACCACATCTTTGAAATGCAGGAGAATCTGAACCGTCTGAATCAAGAACTGGCCGACCGTACCGATTACGAGTCGGAGAGCTATCACGAACTGATAGACCGATTCACACACGAGAACGAACGCTTTCAGATGATGGGCGGCATGAACTATCAGGCAGAGATTGAACGCACCTTGATGGGGTTGGGATTCAGCCGAAACGACTTCAACCGGTCTACTTCCGAGTTCAGTGGAGGATGGCGCATGCGTATCGAACTGGCGAAGCTCTTGCTCCGCCGTCCCGATGTATTGCTCCTCGACGAACCCACCAACCACCTCGACATTGAGTCCATCCAGTGGCTCGAAAACTTTCTGAAAGTCAATGCCGGGGCGGTGGTATTGGTGTCGCACGACCGAGCCTTTATCAATAATGTAACCAACCGCACGATAGAAATCTCTTGCGGACGCATCTACGACTACAAGGTTCCTTACGACGAATTTGTGGTGCTTCGCAAAGAACACCGCGAACAACAACTCCGAGCCTACGAGAACCAGCAAAAGCAAATCCAGGATACGGAAGAATTTATCGAACGTTTCCGCTATAAGGCGACAAAGGCCATACAGGTGCAGAGCCGCATCAAGCAATTGGAGAAGATAGAACGCATCGAAGTGGACGAGGAAGACAATTCAGCCCTTCGGTTGAAATTTCCACCCGCCATGCGCTCGGGCGACTATCCCGTCATCTGCGAAGATGTGAAGAAGGCATACGGTGCTCAAACCGTCTTCCACGATGTGAACCTCACCATCAAACGAGGAGAGAAAGTGGCCTTTGTGGGCAAGAACGGAGAGGGGAAATCCACCCTCGTAAAGTGCATCATGGACGAAATCCCGTTTGAGGGAAAGCTTACCATCGGACACAATGTGCAGATAGGCTATTTTGCGCAGAATCAGGCACAACTACTCGATGAGAACAAGACTGTATTTGATACCATCGACTATGTGGCGAAGGGCGACATTCGCTTGAAAATCCGCGACATCCTCGGAGCCTTCATGTTTGGTGGAGAAGCTTCGGACAAGAAGGTAAAAGTGCTTTCGGGCGGTGAACGAAGCCGATTGGCGATGATAAAACTTCTGCTCGAACCGGTCAACTTCCTTATCCTCGACGAACCTACGAACCACCTCGACATGCGTTCAAAGGATGTGCTGAAGGAAGCCATCAAGGAGTTTGACGGTACGGTGATTGTCGTTTCGCACGATCGCGAATTCCTGGACGGATTGGTAACAAAAGTGTACGAATTCGGTGGGGGAGTGGTGCGTGAACACATCGGCGGTATCTACGATTTCCTTCAGAAAAAGAAGATAGAAAACCTGAACGAGCTCCAGCTTTCTACTTCGCCCACAGCCAATGTGAAGAAGGAAGAACCCGAAGCGGTAAGCGAAAACAAGCTCTCCTACGAGGCTCAGAAGGAGTTGAACAAGAAAATCCGCAAGCTCGAAAAGCAAGTGGCGGATTGTGAGTCGCGTATCGAGAAGATGGAATCGCAAATCGCTGAGGTAGAGGCTCAGATGGCTACTCCCGAAGGGGCATCGGACATGAAGCTCTACGAACGCCACCAGCAATTGAAGAAAGAACTCGATGGGGTAGTGGAAGAGTGGGAAGCTGTGTCGATGGAGTTGGAAGAGGTGAAGGGGTAAATTTTTAAACAGATTTAAGGACAATCTTGTCATGAAATAAAAAAGAAACGCTATCTTTGTGCATTAATAAAAGAAAGTAATATGAACAATACAATGTCATTGGAAGCCGTACAAACGGAACTTATTCGAGATATTTTGAACGTTAGCGATATCCACATTCTCGAAAAATTAAGAAAAGTAATCCGTCGTGAAGAAAAAAAAGCGGAGGAGTGTGCTACGGTCGTAGCAGAAGATGAAGTACCTTATCTAACGAAGGCCGAAATTCTTGCCAATTTTGACCAAGCATGCAAGGAACTGAAACTGAATTTGGAAGGAAAGTTGGAATTCAAAGACGCGGAGGAATTGTTGAATGTGTTGTAGAATTAGCTATACACCAGACTTTGCAAGGCAGTTGAAGCGTCTGGGTAAGAGATACAAATCAATTAAAGAGGATTATGCAAGATTATTGGATGAACTTCGTTCTACACCCAATATGGGAGTAGACCTCGGGCATCATCTCCGGAAAGTCCGTATGTCTATTGCTTCCAAAGGAAAGGGTAAAAGTGGAGGAGCAAGAGTTATCACATACACCCTTATTCTTGCCGAAACGGATACCGAAATCAAACTTTTAACCATCTACGACAAATCTGATCGTGAAAGTCTGACTGACAAGGAATTGTTGGATTTGTTGATTAAAAACGGATTGTAGTCTGTTGTGTCAATAAATTTTTTAACAACTTAATCTTTGTTTGAAACAAATATTGTACCTTTGCCCCGTTTAAATTCAAAACTTAAAACTCATAAATCATAACTCAATAATGAACGTAAAACAAATCTTGCCGGTGGCTGTGTTGGCCGTAGCCACACTTACCGGTTGTGAAGGTAAAAAGGAAATGAATTCCGGAATTAGAATCGAAAACATGGACACTACCGCTGTGCGGGGTGCGGACTTCTATCAGTATGCCTGTGGCGGTTGGATGAAAGCCAATCCACTTACAGACGAGTATTCACGCTTCGGCACATTCGACCAGTTGGCGGAAAACAATCGCGAACAGCTCAAGGGCTTGATTGGCGAAATCGCTTCTGCTCAACACGAACAGGGAACCGTAGCGCAGAAAATCGGCGACCTTTATAACTTGGCGATGGATAGTGTAAAGCGAAATGCTGACGGCATGGCTCCTATTCAAGCCGATTTGGAAAAGATTATTTCTATTAATGACAAGGCAGGCATCATTGAAGCAATGGCCGATCTCTCGGGAAGTGCTTACTTCGCTTTCTATGTGGGAGCCGACATCATGAATAGTAAGATGAACATCTTCCATCTCTATCAAGGTGGCATCGGATTGGGCGAAAAGGAATATTATATCGACACCGATGAAGCTACCACCAAGATTCGTGAGGGCTACAAGGCACACATCGTAAAGATGTTCCAACTCATCGGTCAGGACGAAAAGACTGCTACACAGAGCATGGAAGCTGTGATGGAAATCGAAACTCGTCTGGCTCAGAAGTCGTTCAGCGCGGTAGAACAACGCAATCCGGCGGCTAACTATCACATGCTTACCCTTGACGAGCTGAAGAAAGAAATCCCAGGGTTGGATTGGGAAGCTTATCTCAATGCCGTAGGTGTAAAGGATGTAAAGTCATTGAACGTATCTCAAATCGAGCCGGTGAAAGAAGCCGTAGCGATCATCAACGAGTTGCCTTTGGATAATCAGAAGGCTTATTTGCAATGGAAACTTATAGATAGTGCGGCCGGTTATTTGAGTGATGATTTCGTAGCTCAAAACTTCGATTTCTATGGCAAAGTGCTTTCGGGCAAGAAAGAAGACCAGCCACGTTGGAAGAAGGCCGTAGGAACTGTGAACGGTGTGTTGGGAGAAGCCGTTGGTCAGATGTATGTGGAAAAATATTTCCCTGCAGCCGCTAAAGAACGTATGGTTCAGTTGGTTAAGAACCTTCAGACAGCTCTTGGCGAACGCATCCAAAACCTTGAATGGATGGGCGACAGTACGAAAGCAAAGGCCATCGAAAAGTTCAACTCTTTCTATGTGAAGGTGGGCTATCCGGACAAATGGAAGGATTATTCTTCCCTTAACATCGAAAAGGATTCTTATTGGGCAAACATCAAGCGTGCCAACGATTTCGTATTGGCCGAAATGCTTGCTAAGGCAGGCAAACCGGTAGACATCGACGAATGGCACATGACTCCGCAGACCGTAAATGCTTACTACAACCCCACTACCAATGAAATCTGCTTCCCGGCTGGTATCCTGCAATATCCGTTCTTCGACATGAACGCCGACGATGCTTTCAACTACGGTGCGATTGGTGTGGTTATCGGTCACGAAATGACTCATGGCTTCGACGATCAAGGCCGTCAGTTCGACAAGGAAGGTAACTTGAAGGACTGGTGGACAGCCGAAGATGCCGAACGTTTTACAGCTCGCGCTCAAGTGATGGTGGATTTCTTCAACAACATCGAAGTTCTTCCAGGCTTGAATGCCAACGGTCAGCTGACTCTCGGCGAAAACATTGCCGATCATGGTGGTTTGCAAGTAGCTTATCAAGCTTTCAAGAACGCTACCAAGAATGCTCCTTTGGCTGAGGAAAACGGCTTCACACCGGAACAACGTTTCTTCTTGGCTTACTCAGGTGTATGGGCGGGCAATATCCGCGATGAACAGATTCGCGTTTATACAAAGAGTGATCCTCACTCACTTGGTCGTTGGCGTGTGAACGGTGCATTGCCACATATCAATGCTTGGTATGATGCCTTTGGCATTACAGAAAGCGATCCGATGTACTTGGCTCTTGAAAAGCGAGTTTCCATTTGGTAAATAGATAAAAAGATAATATGATATGTGCCATCCTAAGCTATGCAAAGGGTGGCACATATTGTTTTAAAACTTTCCAATAGTTATTAAATCTGTTGTACATATCATTGCAATGTATTACATTTGCATGCATTGAAAATTAAGAAAGCAATATGGAAACAACAGCAAAAGTGTCGACATCCTTCCGGTTGAATGCGGAGCTTGTTGAAAAAATGAAGATAGCTGCTAAGGCAAGCAATAGGAGCTTGAATAATTTCGTCGAGAGCATACTTCTTAACGTAATGTATCATGATGTACCTAACGAAACGACCAAAGCTGCGATAAAAGAGGCTCGTGAACAACAATTGGCATACAAGAACGGTACGTTAAATATAAAGCCTGTCAATCTTTCTAATGTGGAGGATATGTTGAAATCAATGGATTTATGAAACAGTTAATACCTACTACTCAATACAAAAAAGACTTGAAGAGATATGTCAATCAGTCTAAAAAGATGGAGGCTTTGCTTGAAATCCTCCGCTGTCTGGCAAACGAACAAGCTCTGCCTGAAAATACTCGTCCGCACATGTTGACCGGACAATACAAAGGTTGCATGGAATGTCATGTAGGAGGTGATTTCCTTTTGATATGGATTGATGGGGATATCATCAGTTTGGTTCGTATTGGCTCACATTCGGAATTGTTCGGTCAGAAGAAAAGATAGTCGAAGATATTTGTGTCATTCCTAAAATAACACTATTTTTGCACTCAATGAAGCAACGGAGATACATAGCATGGATGTTAATGGTAGTCAGCATGGTGATGTTGACTGCATCGGTATTGCCCCATCATCATCACCAGGAAATCCTTTGCTTGCAACACGATGTAGAGGCTTGCGAATGTACGTCCGATTGCCCGAAACATCACGAACATCATCAGCATGAGGGGCATTGCTCTCATTCGAAACATACTTGTGGATCCGATTGTGTAACTCATTTTCAGATAGTTGCACCCGATAGAAGTGTTGAAGACGTTTCTCCTGACTTCTCTTTCTGTTCGGTGCTTTATAAAGCCGCAGATGTCTTGGCTGTCTCTTTATCTTTGCCCGATTCAAAGGCAAAACACTCTTCTTACTTTTTAGAAAAACTGCATGCAACTTGCCTCCCGCATGTAATGGGGCTTCGTGCGCCTCCCGCTGTTCTATAATGTTTCCCCTCTTGAGAGGGAATTAAGGGGTGTGTGAGATACATCCGCGTGTTTATTCATTGCTGGATGCTTCGTTTCACTCATGACACACTCCCTTCCACTTCTCGAGAGGGGGAAATCATCCGAACAATAACAATAAAATCATATACTGACATGAAGAAATTTATCTTTATGGGAGTCATGGGAATGTTTCTCTTAGGCTCCTGTTCAAGCAATTCGGGGCATAGCCATGAAGGCCATGACCACGAAGAACACAACCATGCGACTGAAGAACACGCCCACAGTCACGAAGGGCATAGTCATGAACATGAAGGTCATAACCATGAGGGGCATACGCACGATGGCCATAACCATGAAGGCCATAATCATGCTGCCGAAGCATATGCTCACAATCATGAAGCAGAAACTCACGAAGGTCATGCTCACGAACATGGAAGCAATCCCGAAGAAATCATCTTGGCTCCCGAGAAAGCAAAGGCGGCCGGTGTCGTATCGGAAGTAATCCAACCGAAGCCTTTCCGTCAGGTTATCAAGACCAATGGCGAGGTTCAGGCTGCACAAGGAGCCGAAAGTGTAGTGGTGGCCAATGTTTCCGGAGTAGTTTCTTTCCAACGTTCCATTACTGAAGGAGTACAGGTGGGCAAAGGAACTTCTTTGATGACCATTAGTGCAGAAAAACTCCAGGACGGAGATCCAGCCCAACGGGCAAGAATTGCTTATGAAACCGCTAAAGCGGAGTTCGATCGGGCAAGTCGTTTGGTAGAAAGTCAAATCATTTCACAGAAGGAGTTTAATGCCATCAAGGAAACTTACGAAAATGCCCGTTTGGCATACGAGGCTTTGGCAAAGAATCAGACCAAGAACGGTGTTTCGGTTACAGCTCCTATCGCCGGATACATCAAGAACTTGTTGGTCAAAGAAGGCGACTATGTAGCCGTTGGCCAACCGCTGGCTACTGTAACGCAAAACAACCGCCTTTTCCTTCGTGCCGATGTTTCGGAAAGATATTACAAATATCTAAGCGGCATCTCATCGGCCAATTTCAAGACACCTTACGACAATCAAGTCTACGAGCTTGAAGTCTTGAACGGCAAGCTTCTTTCGTATGGCAAGTCGGCAGGTAGTGGTTCATTCTATGTACCGGTTACTTTCAGCTTCGACAACAAGGGGGGCATTATCCCGGGTTCGTTCGTGGAAATCTATCTCCTTTCCAAGCAGATGGACAATAGCCTCGTATTGCCGGTAGAAGCCTTAACCGAAGAACAAGGCTTGTATTTCGTTTACATCCAGAAATGTGAGGAAAGTTACAAGAAGCAAGAAGTGAAGCTCGGTGCCGGCAACGGTAAAGAAGTGCAAATATTGAGTGGTCTCCATCCGGGTGACAAGGTCGTAGTGAAGGGGGCTTATCATGTGAAATTGGCTTCGGCCAGCAATGCCCTTCCGGCTCATAGTCATGAACACTGATTAAATTAAAAATTGAAAATAAGTTGCATCAATATTTGTCATTCAGAGCGAAACGTAGTGTAGCGAAGAATCTCGGTTACATCCACGTATTCAGCTGCACTATGCTACCGAGATTCTTCACTTCGCTTTGCTCCGTTCTGAATGACAAAACATAGTGATGCTGGTTATTATTTTCAATTTTCAATTCTCAATTTTCAATTTAAGAATTATGCTAAACAAAATCATACATTTTTCTCTCCATAACCGTATTTTGGTTTTGGTGGCATCGGTGCTTCTGTTGGTGGGTGGTTTCTATACGGCCTATCATACAGAGGTGGATGTGTTTCCCGACCTGACGGCTCCTACGGTGGTGGTCATGACCGAAGCCAATGGTATGGCCGCCGAAGAAGTGGAGCAATTGGTTACTTTCCCGATTGAAACAACTGTGAATGGGGCAACTCATGTACGTCGTGTCCGTTCCTCTTCTACCAATGGGTTCTCCGTTGTGTGGGTGGAGCTCGATTGGGATACGGACATTTATTTGGCTCGTCAGATTGTAAGCGAGAAGCTTTCGTTGGTAGGCGAGCAGCTTCCTGAAAATGTAGGTCGCCCAACGATGGGGCCTCAGTCGTCTATCTTGGGCGAGGTGCTGATTGTGGGCTTGACAGCCGATAGTACCTCCATGATCGACCTTCGCACGATTGCCGATTGGACGATTCGTCCGCGTCTGCTCTCTACCGGTGGGGTGGCTCAGGTGTCTGTCCTCGGTGGAGATATCAAGGAATATCAGGTGTTGATAGATCCTGCCCGTATGCGCCATTACGGGGTGTCTCTCGACGAGGTGATGGCGGTTACCCGTAACATGAATCAGAACGTAAACGGGGGAGTCATCTACGAACATAGCAACGAATACATTGTGCGTGGAATGCTCTCGACCACGAATGTTGAACAGATAGGTCGTGCCGTTATCAAGACCGTAGACGGAGTGCCTGTTACCCTCGAAGATGTGGCCGATGTGAAGATTGGTTCACAAGAGCCGAAGCTCGGTTTGGCTTCGGAAAGAGGGAAACCGGCCGTATTGCTTACAGTGAGCAAGCAACCGCAGACAGGCACGATTGAGCTGACCGAAAAGCTGATTGCGGCGCTTGACGATGTACAGAAGAATCTTCCTGCCGATGTGAAGATTTCCACCGACATCTTCCGTCAGAGCCGATTCATCGACAGCTCCATCGACAATGTGAAATCTTCGCTTTACGAAGGAGCCATCTTTGTCATTATCGTGCTGTTCTTGTTCTTGGCCAATGTTCGTACTACCCTGATTTCATTGGTTACATTGCCGTTGTCTTTGGTGGTGGCTATCCTGACGTTGCATTACATGGGATTGAGTATCAATACCATGAGCTTGGGGGGTATGGCGATTGCCATCGGTTCGTTGGTGGACGATGCCATTGTCGATGTGGAAAACGTGTGGAAGCGGTTGCGTGAAAACCGTCTCTTGCCGGAAGGAGAACGCAAAGGTATCATCGAGGTCGTGTACGAAGCCTCTCGCGAGGTGCGTATGCCTATCCTTAACTCGACCTTGATTATTGTGGTGAGCTTTGTGCCGTTGTTCTTCCTCAGCGGTATGGAAGGCCGTATGTTGGTGCCATTGGGCATTGCATTCATCGTGGCATTGTTTGCTTCTACTTTTGTAGCCTTGACGTTGACTCCTGTGCTTTGTAGCTATTTGTTGGGAAATAAGAAAGGCGATGGACTACCCAAAGAAGCTTTCGTGGCCGTATGGTTGAAGAAATATTACGAACGTGCTTTGTTGTGGGCGTTGGAATACAACAAGTGGGTGCTTGGCGGTACGATTGCTTTGTTTGTGGTGGCATTGGGTTGTTTCTTTACATTAGGCCGTTCGTTCCTGCCGTCGTTCAATGAAGGCTCGCTGACCATCAATATCACGTCCATGCCGGGCGTATCGTTGGAAGAATCCGACAATTTAGGTCGGCGTGCTGAAGAACTTCTGCTCTCTATCCCCGAAATACAGACCGTAGCCCGTAAGACCGGTCGTGCGGAGTTGGATGAACACTCTCGTGGGGTAAACGGAAGTGAAATCGAAGCACCCTACGAATTGAAAGACCGTTCCAAAGAAGAAATGATGCAGGAAGTACGTGATAAGTTGAATACGCTTACCGGAGCCAACATCGAGCTTGGCCAGCCTATCAGCCATCGTATTGATGCCATGCTTTCAGGAACGAAAGCCAGCATTGCTATCAAGCTCTTTGGCGATGACTTGAACCACATGTACATGTATGCCAACCGTATCAAGGAGGCTATCAGTGGGGTAGAAGGAATTGCCGACCTCAATGTAGAGCAACAAATCGAACGTCCTCAGCTTCAGTTGGTGCCTAAGCGTGAAATGCTGGCAAAATATGGAGTAAGCTTACCCGAGTTTGCCGAGTTCGTGGAAGTGAACTTGGCGGGCGCAGTCGTTTCGCAGGTGTATGAACAAGGGAAGGTCTTCAATCTCATTGTTCGTGCGAAAGATGATAGCCGGGATGAGATGGACAAGATTCGCGACTTGATGATAGACACGCAAAGCGGACAACGTATTCCTGTCAGCTATGTAGCCGATGTGGTTTCGGCTATGGGGCCTAATACGGTCAGTCGTGAGAATGTGAAGCGTAAGATTGTGATTTCGGCCAACACGAATGGTCGGGATTTGCGAGGGGTGGTCAACGATGTGCAGGAACGCATTGAAGCCGAAGTGAAGTTGCCCGAAGGCTATCATGTGGAATACGGAGGTCAGTTTGAAAGCGAACAGGCGGCCAGCCGTACCTTGTTGCTGACTTCATTGATGAGCATTGTGGTTATCTTCCTCTTGCTCTACATGCAGTTCAAGAATGCCGCCCAGAGTGGAGTAATTCTCCTCAACTTGCCGTTGGCCTTGATTGGCGGTGTGTTTGCCTTGTTGATTACATCAGGCGAAGTCAGCATTCCGGCCATCATCGGTTTCATCTCGTTGTTTGGAATCGCCACCCGTAACGGTATGTTGCTTATCAGTCATTACAACAGCCTTCGTGAAGAGGGTATGTCGTTGAAAGATAGCATTGTGAAAGGTTCTCTTGACCGTCTGAACCCGATTCTTATGACGGCCTTGACCTCGGCGTTGGCTTTGATTCCGTTGGCTTTCCGAGGAGATTTGCCTGGCAATGAAATCCAAAGTCCGATGGCACAAGTCATCTTGGGTGGTTTGCTGACATCGACTTTCCTGAACGCTTTCATCGTGCCGATTGTTTATGAATTGATGAATAAGAAGAAATAATAATAACTTCCCCTCTTGAGAGGGGATTGAGGGGTGTGTGAGACACACAAGCAATAGTTTCTGACAACGTGAATGTTTTTCACACACCCCCTTCCCCCTCTCAAGAGGGGAGAAATAAACAAAAATCATGAAACATATACTAATAACCATAGCGCTTTGTTTCCCGATAGGGATGCAAGCCCAAAGCATTGACCAGGTGCTTCAGAGCATTGAGCAGAACAACAAGGAGTTGCAATCGCAAACCCAACTCTTGAAGGCTCAGAAGATGGAAAATCGGACAGCCAACAATCTGCCTGATCCAACCGTTAGTTATAGCTCTTTCTATCGGAATAATGGGGCAGGGCATGGAACCGAGTTCGTGGCATCGCAAGGATTCGACTTCCCTACTCAATACATTACCCGCAACCGTCAGGCCGATTTGGCCAACGAAGCCATCGACAGGCAACAGCAGGCCGTTCGTCGGGATATTCTCCTGAAGGCCAAGACGCTTTGCCTGGACTTGATTCTGCTGAATCAGGAAAAGGCATTGATGGACATTCGCAAACAAAATGCCGATGAATTGGCGGCTCTTTATGCCAAACGCCTGGAAGCCGGAGATGCCAACATCCTTGAAGTGAACAAAATCGAAATGGAACGGATGAACGTGCGGACAGAAGTGGCACAGAATCATGCGGCTCATCGGTCTGCTCTCCAAGCCTTGCTGGCTATGAACGGCAACATGCCTTTGGAGATGACGGACACCATCTATCCGCAAGTGAAAGAGATTCTGGATTTCAATACCATGCGTGATGAAGTCTTGGCTTCCGACTTTGATTTGCAGGCCTTGTCGTTTTCCGTTCAAGCCGCCGAAAAGCAAGTCTCTGTGGACAAGCAGAACTGGCTTCCGAAGTTGGAAGCCGGCTTCCGTCGCAACACAGAATCCGGCACATCCATGAATGGTTTTGTGGTCGGTGGTTCCATTCCTTTGTTTTCCAATCGCAAGAAGGTTCAGATTGCTAAGGCTCAGGCTGTCAGCGCCCAACTTTTGGAAGAGGATGCTCGTTTGCAGATAGAAAATACGCTTATGGCTCAATACAACGAGATGCGCCAGCTGAAGGAAGCGATGGATGCCTACGATGTTCCTCTCATGCACCGTTCTCTTGGTCTGCTGAAACAAGCGTTAGGAGAAGGCCAGATTTCCTTGATAGAATATTTTGTAGAAGCCGAAACGGTGTACAAGAATTTGCAGGCTCGTATGCAGTTGGAAAACCAATATCAGAAGGTCATGGCGACTATTTATAGGAATGAACTTTGAGAGTTTCAAAAAAGCTCTTCATTTTTCAACAAAAGGCTTTGAGGTTTTCAAAATTTCTCCCCTCGGGCTACTCTTTCTATAAATGTTTGTAAACGCAATAAGAGGATGTGTCGAAATGCACATCCTCTTATTTTTATCTCTTCACGATAATGAAGAAAGCTCTTCACGTAGGTGAAGAGGGCTTTCAACTTAGGTGAAAATCACTCTCCACCCACGTGGAAAAGAAAAAATCCAAAACAGGGAAATAAAAAGAGGGTGTGTGAACCACATACAGATGGTAACATTTTTACATAAGGGATTCCTGACATACCCTCTGGTTAAGTGCAAAGGATGAATATTGGGATTGGTAAAGGATGACCGTAGGGGGTGGGGTTTGCCCGCCCAAAATACGCACATAAACGCAATTAGGGCAGACACAACGGTCTGCCCCTTCGGGTTTTATGCCATTGGTTTGCTTATTTCAAGACCAAAGCAAAGCCGCCACCAGGTGCAAGATGAACTTTTACCTTATCGCCCTTCTTGGCTTGAATGGCTTCTGACTTGTAGTCGCGGCCTACTCGATGTGCATTGACACCGTCCTTGAACAATTTACCGTTATATGCCTTATCGCCTAAGAATGAAAGGTCTACTTCCAAGTCGCGGGCATTCCAGTTGGTCAAACCGCCGATGTACCATGTATCGCCGGAACGACGGGCTGTAATGATGTATTCACCCATCTTGCCGTCCACTACGACCGTTTCATCCCATACCGTTGGGATGGTGCTGATGAACTCTGTACATTCCGGTTCGCGTTCGTAATTGCTCGGTGTATCGCAAAGCATGTTGAATGGAGAATCCAAAGTCATGTAAAGAGCCAACTGGCGGCAACGTGTACCCTGACTCATGGGTTCATAATAACATGGATAATAGCTCTTGCTGATTACATTCTTCATGGCTCCTTGTGTATAATCCATCGGACCGGATACCTGACGAATGAAAGGAAGCATCACATCGTATTCCACTTGGGCTGTTTTGTTGGTTTCCCACTTCATCTGTTCCAAACCGTTTACACCTTCAAAGTTCAATACATTCGGGTAAGTACGGTTCAATCCGGCCGGCTTATGTGTTCCATGAAGGTCGAGAATCAATTTGTACTTGGCTGCCATTTTAGCCGCACGATAGTTGAAGGCAGTCATTTCCTGGTCGTCTCTGTCCATGAAGTCGACTTTGAAGCCCTTGATGCCCATTTCGGCATAGTGGCGACATACATTTTCCATGTCTCGGTCGAAGGCATAATAGCCAGCCCACAAAACCAAACCTACATTCTTGCTGTTGGCGTATGCCACGAGTTCTTCAAGATTGATTTCCGGAACTACCTGCATCAAATCGGCTTTCTTGTTGACAGCCCAACCTTCGTCTAAGATAACGTATTCGATGCCATTCTTGGAAGCAAAGTCGATATAGGCTTTGTAAGTTGCATTGTTGATGCCGGTCTTAAAGTCTACACCGTCCAGATTCCAAGCATTCCACCAGTCCCAAGCAATCTTACCCGGCTTGATCCAAGAAATGTCGTCCAAGCGAGAAGCTTCTGCCAAAAGATAACCGAGGTTACAACTTGCCAGATCCTTATCGTTTTCTGTAACAATCGCTACACGCCAGGGGAAGTTGCGTGGCTGTTCTACTTTGGCGATGAAGTTTTCTGTTTCCTTCACCAAGAGTTGCAACATGTTGTGTCCACCTTGTTCCACTCGTTTCGGGTAAGGAGCAAATTCGCTGGTCAGCTGAGTGTTTCCATTGCCTGTAACATACAAGCCCGGATAGTTTTCCAAGTCTACTTCAGTGATACATACCTTGACATTATTATTCATGGAAACCACCAAAGGAAGGAAAATAAGCTTTTCTTTGTCCAACTTTGACAGAGGGGCGTTTTCGTAATAGTTTTCAAAAGAGTTGGCCCAACGGTTCTGGCCGGCTCTTGGTCTGACGTATGGAACAGAAGCGGTTGCATCCGTTGGGAAGCGATAGTTTACCGATTCATTGACCACATTGAAAGGCTTCTTGTTCTTGTTGACGAAACGATAGGCTATACCATCGTTGTAAGCGCGGAAAATTACATTCCAGTTACCTCTGAATTGCAACGTCAGTTCGTTGTATGCTTCGGCAATTTCCGTTGCCCGATAGAACGGCGAAGCAACTTTCTGGTTTACACTTTTACGGCTCACCTTAGAGGGCTTGTCGTTTTCTCCCCATACTTCTCCATTGTCCAACGTCATGGATAGCGGAGACGGTTCGAGTATCTGTTGGCCATCCAATGTGATGTCATAAGTCAACTCTCCCCCTGCGGTAATAGTCGTTTGAAGCTTGCCGTCGGGAGAGGCCAATTTGTACTGTTTTTGGGCTTGTGCCGTAAATACACAGAGCATACACAGCATGAAAAGTCTGAATGTCTTCATAATTGATATGTTTAAATTAATTATTTGTATCTCAAGGAAAATACTTTCAAGGCGCAATTTACTAAATTTATCCATTATTTTGCTACCTTTGTGCGCAATTTTAAAAGAAAGATAAGAAATGCCACTGAATTTACCTGATAAATTACCTGCTATTGAGTTGTTGAAGGAAGAAAACATTTTTGTGATCGACAATTCACGAGCCAGTTCGCAAGACATTCGTCCGTTGAAGATTGTTATTCTTAATCTGATGCCCATCAAGATTACAACGGAGACCGACTTGGTACGTTTGCTTTCAAATACTCCGCTTCAGTTGGAAATAACCTTTATGAAGCTGAAAAGCCATACTTCCAAGAATACGCCGATAGAACACATGAAGGCGTTTTATCATGATTTTGATTTGTTGAAGGATCAGAAATTCGATGGTATGATTATCACAGGGGCTCCGGTGGAGCAAATGCCTTACGAGGAAGTGAACTATTGGGAAGAAATATCATCGGTATTCGATTGGGCTCATACGCATGTAACCTCTACGCTTTATATTTGTTGGGCGGCTCAGGCGGGTTTGTATCATTTCTATGGAGTGCCTAAATATCCATTGGAAAAGAAAATGTTTGGCATCTTCAAGCACCATACCAATGTACAAGGCTTACCGATTTTCCGAGGCTTTGACGATGAATTCTATGTGCCGCATAGCCGTCATACAGAAATCCGTCGGGAGGACATCCTGGAGGTAAAGGATTTGACTTTATTGGCTGAGTCGGAAGATTCCGGAGTGTATATGGTCATGGCCAGAAACGGTCGGGAATTCTTTATTACCGGACACTCTGAATATGCTCCGAATACATTGGATGGAGAATATAAGCGTGATTTGGGTAAAGGCTTACCCATTGAGATGCCTAAGAATTATTATCGGAATGACCATCCGGAAGAAGGAGTGGTGGTACGTTGGCGAGGACATGCCAACTTATTGTTCTCCAACTGGCTGAATTATTATGTCTATCAAGAAACTCCGTTCGACATCACTCAGATACAATGATTAAACAACGAAAAATAGAACTGTTAGCCCCGGCTAAGAACTTGGAATGTGGCATTGCCGCCATCGATCATGGTGCGGATGCGGTGTATATTGGAGCTCCTCGATTCGGTGCCAGAGTTGCGGCCGGTAATTCGTTGGAAGACATTGCCGAGTTGGTAAAGTATGCCCATTTGTACCATGTGCGCATCTATGTAACCCTCAATACCATCTTGAAGGATGAAGAGTTGAAGGAAACCGAACAGATGATTTGGGATTTGTATCGGGTAGGGGTGGATGCCTTGATTGTTCAGGATATGGGATTGCTATCTTTGAATTTGCCTCCTATACCGCTTCATGCCAGTACGCAGATGGATAACCGTAATGCAGAGAAAGTCAAGTTCTTGGCTGAGGCAGGCTTTCGTCAGGTGGTGTTGGCTCGCGAACTTTCATTGGAACAAATTCGGAAAATCCACGAGGCTGTACCTCAAACGCCGTTGGAAGTGTTTGTGCATGGCGCTTTGTGTGTGAGCTTTAGCGGACAATGCTATGTGAGCCAGGCATGTTTTGGCCGGAGTGCCAATCGGGGAGAGTGCGCCCAATTTTGTCGTTTGGCTTTTGATATGGTGGATGCAGATGGAAAGACCATTGTGCAGAACAAGCACTTGCTTTCTCTGAAAGACCTGAATCAAAGCGAAGAGTTGGAGAAGCTTTTGGATGCCGGTGCTTCTTCCTTGAAGATAGAAGGCCGTTTGAAAGATGTGTCGTATGTGAAGAATGTCGTAGCCTGTTATCGGAAAAAGTTGGATGCCATCTTCAAACGCCGGAAAGAATATATTCGTGCTTCTTCAGGAGAAGTGGAATTAGCCTTTAAACCGCAACTTGACAAGAGCTTTACTCGGGGATTTACCAATTATTTCTTGTTTGAAAGAAGTCAGGACATTTTCTCGTTTGACACTCCGAAATCGTTGGGCGAGGAGATGGGTTATGTCAAGGAAATCAGAGGAAACTATATAGTTGTGGCAGGGGTAAAGCCTTTCAATAATGGAGATGGAATTTGTTATCTCGATGAACGGGGGAAGTTGAAAGGACTTCGCATTAACCGAGTAGAAAACAATAAACTTTTTCCTGCGGGCGAAATGCCTCGTATCAAACAACGTACTGTGCTGTATCGCAATCATGACCAGGAATTTGAAAAGTTGATGCAACGTAAGTCTGCCGAACGGAAAATAGGAGTTACTGTATGTTTGGAAGAAAACAATTTTGGATTTACGCTGACGTTGACCGATGAAGACGAGGTAAGTGTAAGCTTGGTGTTGGAACGGGAAAAGGAATTGGCACGCACACCGCAAATGGAGAATCTCAAGAACTTATTGGGAAAGATGGGTAATACTCCTTTTGAAGCTAAGCAGATTGAGGTTCAACTAAAGGAAAACTGGTTTATTCCTTCTTCCATGCTTGCCGAATTACGTCGTGAAGCAGTGGATAAGTTGCTGGTAGCAAGACGGCTGAATTATCGCCAGGAATTGGCTGCTATGCCTCTTACAAATCACGCTTATCCTCAAAAGGAACTGACTTATTTAGGCAATGTGATGAATGAAAAGGCTGTTGCTTTTTATCGGAATCATGGAGTAACAAGCATAGCACCTGCTTTTGAAAAGTCTCCAACTGCCGATGCCGTCTTGATGTTTTGTAAGCATTGCTTGCGGTATAGCATGGGATGGTGTCCGGTACGACAAAGAGGAAAATCCCCGTTTAAAGAACCTTACTACTTAGTAAGTGCTGACGGAAAGCGGTTCCGCTTGGAGTTTGATTGCAAACATTGCCAGATGAAAGTCATTGCTGATAGAAAGTAAGGATATAAAAAGAGTGTGTAATAAAAGCATTTAGCCTATTACACACTCTCTTTTTCTTAGAAGCTTTTTTTGAAATAGTTATCTCCCCCTCTTGAGAGGGGGAAGGGGGTGTGTGAAATACATCAACAATGAATGTATCCCCCACCTGTATGTGTCTCACACACCCCTTAATCCCCTCTCAAGAGGGGAATTTGGAAAGGAGAATATATACGACAATACCCCTAATTGAGTTTGCCGAATTTATATCTGATAAAACAGTAACGGGAATAACCTTGTGAGCTATTCCCGTTATTTTCTTATTCATTTTCTATCTTCTCCATCATATGCTGGCAGTAGTTGCAGTAGCCACCATTATCAAGAGCTTCAAGCATTTCTGACCAAGGAATATCTATGGCGCACCTCTTACACTCCTTAACGGAATTTTCTTCAATAGCTTTGTCAAATACATATTTCTGCTTATCAGACAAACTATCATATCCCTTGTCCAACATCCGCTTGGCTATGCCTCCCTGTTTTTCGTCCAAACGCCCAGACTTTATCAAGTCATCTACAAAGCCTTCAAAATCTTCTTCTAAGTACCTTTCCTTCATGTTTCTTCAAATTAAATTAGTTCTACATTTCCCAGTTCTAACAACACACTGCTATCCGTAATCTTTTCAACTTCGGACATTTCCAAGTATAAACGAGTATAATCGGGAGCGGTAAGCGCAAGTTTATTGCCAATCACTTCTCTTACCGAATAGGCTTTCGCCTTATTTCCGATGGGGTAAACCCAATCTAAAAATTGTATCATAAGTGTTTAATTTTGCTGATTGAACATTTTCCGTGTCCCTCAGATACTCGCAATATCAAGGGGACACTTTTTATAAAGCAAACCATAAGCCAAAACCATCTGTCTGCCATAATGTCACGTCCTCTGACATCCAGAGTTAATATACCTATTAACAACGTATAAGGAAAAGAGTATGAACGATTCAAGACTTACAATCCGTTGGAGTAAGAATGAGGATTGCACCACTGACATATCGGTATGCGGTGAAGTGAATTCCTATCCGTATTTCAAAGAGGCATTCTTATCACTGGATAGACCTATGCCAGTACGAGATATTACCGATAAGGAAACGGAGAGCGAGAATGGTGCTAATTCGGCTACAAAGACACTTCTTACTAATCTTATCGGAATAATCGGAAAGAGCGTAAAGACGGACAGCAAACTTGTTGATAAGAATGACTTTGATATGAGATTCCCTTTCGCAGACCTACCTATCATTCGCAAATTTGCTGAAATAGCAGATATAGAGTTTGACGAAAGTAAGTTCAGTAACCGAAGAGAGTTTCAACGGTATTTTGCAACCCTATTAAAATGACTATATAATGCCAAGACATTCAAATGAACATTTTGAGAATCCCAAAGAAGTTTTAGATGAACTTGTAGAAATTGCGGCTGAATTAGGGCTACCCATAACTGATAGAAGAGTTAAGGAGGAATGGGGTGACCAAACTTGTACTATAAACGATGATGTGTGGTTGGTGTTTAAGGTGCTATATTAGATGAAAGAAACATCATCCAAAAGAGCATCTTGATTCCTCTCATTAAAGCATTCTTCAGATACAACTTCTATATCCTCAATATTAAGCTCATATTGAGGCATTTCTGGTTTTATGCCTACTCTTAGGGTTAAGCCCGAAAAAGATTTATCGAATACTTTATAAACATTATCAATTAGTCTGCCCTTGGTGACCTTAACGTAACTTCCTATCTCTATTTTCATATCTTTCAATCGTTTAATATGCAAAGGTACGGATATTTTTTATACCTTTGCATTGTCTTTTAGACAAAGTTTGGAATAATAGAGAAAGTGCCTCACTTCTTGTGAAATCGCCAAATTAAACAAAGAATATACGAGGCACGGAGCAGCTCATACATAGTGGGCTGCCTATCCGTGCGTATATTCAGGTGTTTGGCGATACCTACAAGAGAGCATGGATGGCAGTCCACTTTCTTTAACCAATAACATTGTTAAACTCTCCTATTGTCTGCCTGCGGAGAACTCTTGTAAAATTCGCCATTATGAAGAGAATTTTGTTGTCATGCGTTTTTGTCCTCTGCGCTATCTTATCATGGGGACAATCGGTTGTCGTTATGGGGAAGGCTGTAACTATGTCTAATAACTTCTCCCACGCAAAAACGATGTTGATAAACGATGGTTTATCTGTAGACAAAACATCCAAACTTAATTCTGCTAATTGTGTAGTCTTTACTAATTCGGGAAAGTATCAAGACAATATCCTAATAGTGAGGTTATACAAAGCAGCCAAATCTCAGAAAGTAGAAAAGATTGAGTTTATATTTAGTCCCAATGGGAAATTTTATCGTACACTTGGAACAGACTTACGAAAATACGGCTATGTATATGAAGGCTCTGCTGAACCAGATTACAGGGAACTTCATTCGTGCGATAACTTAGGGTGCGGATTGAATATAAACGAGAAAGGATGGATGGAAGCAACGTTTTTACGATACGATAACTAAAGTTCCTAAGTTATGAATTTCTTGAAAGGATTTTTAGGAGGATTGGTATTCTCCGTACTGTTGATTATCATTCTTGTTCCGTTATTTTCAGAAGGAATGTCTTTGACAGAAGCATTTGCGTCATTAACAGACCACCCTATTAAGATATGGACTATCGTGAAAATGGTTTTTGTTATTAGCTGTGTATTTGGCTTAGTATTTCAGTTCCTTTCTTGGATTGGTCGCAGGAATAAAGAGCGTACAGAAACAGACCGATTGATGAGAGAATATCTTGAAAAGAAACTGCGAGAAGAGGCAGAAAAGAAACAGGAATAATTTACGATAAATTAACACACACCGATTAAGCCTATTTTTGCTTATAAAACGATGAATGCGAGCTATCTTCACAGACTGCTCGCATTCTTATTTCCATAAATTCTTTGTAAATTTGCAATCAGTCAAAAAAAACAAAATTACAATTATATGGAAACATCTGAAATACTATATCGGTCAGACGTAGAGCGTCTTTCTTTTCTGAACTCTCTTATATCTGAGTTATATAACTTTGATGTAGAGGGTGCGGTTTATTCCGAAGATGAACAAAAGGAAATAAGTGCATTATATCAATAAAGCAGGATTATTTCTTGCCCTTTTTCTTTGCGTTTGCTTTCTGCCGCTTTTCCACGTTTATCTTAATATGAGTTTGACGAAAGTTCTTCGGGTCAGCTAATTCTGCCAACCTTTCATCAGACATCTTCTTCATAAAGTCGGGTAATCCCTTTCTGCTAATCATGCTACTAATCTTTGATAAGTTATGCGTACGCCCTTGCTTTTTCTAATACATTCGCAAAAGCGTTCTCCGATAGTAACTTTGTTAGAATTATATCGGAAGCAAAACTCATCAAAATAGAGTTGCATATGTTTACGGCTCAAATGGTTGTATGTTCCATAGACAGAGCGTTTACAGTAATTACCCCAAAAGCCTTCGATTGTATTGGTGTATGCACCGCCACAAGCATATATTCCATGTCCGTGGTCAACGATATGGTGCTTGTAAACCTTACTTATGACTTTCTGATAGCCACACCATTCATCCGAATAAAGAACAGCGGTACGCTTCACTTTTCTTAGAATTGGAGGAGTTAGTTCTTTCCAGCCTGTATTCTCCACCACCTTGCAGAAAACCTTTCCGCCACGCTGAACTATACCCATAACAGGAACTTTGTCTTTGAAGCTCCTGCCTTGGCATTTCTTGACTTTCTTATCCTTATGACGATTCTTATTCTTTCCGCCAACAAAGGTTTCATCAACTTCAACCTCTCCGTCAAATTTCTCATACGGATTTTGACGGAATGTCTGCCTAATTCTTTGGAGTAAAAACCAAGCTGTCTTCTGCGTTACCTGAATGTCCTTAGATAACTGAACGCTACTAATACCCTTCGTATGATTTGTTATCATATACAAGGCATAAAACCACTTTACAAGCGGTAATTTACTTCCCTCGAACATCGTACCTATTCGGATATTAAAATTCTTGCCCGTGTTCTTACAACGATACATCCCGTCACCACGTCTATAAACTTTTGAGGTTGGGTCATACGGAGAAATAGGCTCACCATTCTCCCAAAGTTCTTCTTCTAAGAAACGGATACACTTCTTTTCGGTATTGAATCTCTTGATGAATTCAATCAGAGAAATATCCCCAAAGTTAATCGTTTTCATAAGCCAAACAATTATCGGTTTGGGGTTATTAACTTTGGTGAGTTTTTTACAGGAGCCAAAAATAGCCTAAAAACTGGTGTCTTTAGGCTATAATAGAGTGTATTTGATTATGGGATAATAAGTTGTAATGGCATGTTAAAATTTCAAAACAACCTTATTATAGAAGAGTTGGGGTATTGTCGTATGTAGTCACCTTTGGAAAATCCAAACAATCTCTTATTTCACAATACCGGCTTTGATTATATCCTGCATGATAATGGAACCGATTACTTTCTCTTCTTCATCCAATACCGGCATACCTGTTATCCGGAGGTCATTCATTCGTTGTAGCGCATTAACCGCCAATTCCCGATAGTCAATGTACTTAGGATTTTTCGTCATTACCTGTTCGATGTTTTGGTTATAGACATCAACCCCCTTTTCGAGCATGCGTTTTAAGTCTCCATCTGTGATGATACCTCTTAACTGTTGTTCTCGGTCTATCACAGTTACCATGCTGAGCCCTTTGGTACTCATCTCAATAATGGCATTCCGTAACGTTTCCCCTTCATAGACAGTTGCATTCTTTTCTTCGGAGTACATTAAATCCGAAACTTTGGTCAGCAACTTCTTTCCTAAAGCTCCGGCCGGATGGTGAAGTCCGAAGTCCTCTTTACTGTAATTCCTTAGTTTGGATGTAACTACGGCCAATGCATCTCCTGTAACCAATAGGGCGGTCGTACTGGAGGTCGGTGCCAAATGGAGATAACAAGCTTCCTTAAATGCAGGGAAAAGGAACTGGTATTGACATTCTCTCGCTAAGGTGGAGTGAGCATTACCTGTAACGGCTATGGTGGTACTACCTATTTCCTTAATGACAGGCAACAGACTGGTTATTTCCGTACTTTCTCCACTATAACTCATGAGTATCACTACATCATTCTTATCCAGCATACCTAAATCGCCATGCATCGCTTCTCCCGGGTGCATGAAGAAAGAAGGGGTTCCGAGACTTGAAAGGGTAGCAGCTATCTTGGTGCCGATATGCCCGGGTTTACCCATTCCTGTAATGATCACTTTCCCTTTACAGTGGAGTATCAATTCAACAATAGTTGCAAAACTCTCGTCAATGGAATCACGAGTTTTTTCCAATGCTTCGATTTCGATGTTGAAAATTTCTTTTGCGGCTTTGATTACATTGAATTCCATTAGAATGAATTTGAATGATGATTATTTGTCTAATCCCATTTTCTGCATATAGATTTCCACCTGTACTCTATCTTTCGGAGTATCTACGGACAATGTTTTGCAATGTGCATTAATGTAATAGCAATCCTTTCGATTTTCAATGAAACGGAAAGAGTCGTTTTCTTCAATCTTTTCAATGGGGCCTCTCGGAGTATTGTGGTAGTATTCCAATGCTTGCGGAGTAAAGGCACCTACTCCTACAAACTTCTGGTACACATAGTCCATGTTTCCTTTCGGGAATGGAATGGGAGAACGGGAAATGAAAAGGCAAATACCATCTTTGTTGGTAACAATCTTTAAGTTGGTTGGATCAACTACTTCCACCGGATTGGAGAAATCAGTCATCAGGTTGGATACGTAGAATCCGTCTGCCGGAAGGGTTTCTGGAATACATTTTACAATGTCCTCAGCCATAATCAAAGGCTCGTCTCCGTTTATCATCACGTACAAGTCGGCCGGTACCTGTTGGGAAAATTCATACAAACGTTCGGTCGCTGTTTCGCAATCCGATGAAGTCATAATCACTTTTGCTCCAAATCCTTCTGCTATTTCTTTGATTTCATCACTATCGGTTGCTATATATACTTCCTCAAATCGGGTTACTTCCTTGCTATGTTTCCATACCCAATAGACCATTGGTTTTCCACAGATTGAGGATAACGGTTTGTTTCTAAAACGAGTGGATTCCTTGCGTGCAGGAATCATACCTACTATCTTCTTCATAGCTTTCTATTAAATTTAGTAAAATTTTAATATGACAAAGATAAGTAATTAATTGGAAATAGCCTTTCTTTGCCACAAATATTTAATGTAAACCTATAATTATAGCACTCCACAATATTTTGCGGCGGCTTCGGCACACCGTTCTCCGTCAATGCCAGCCGATACGATTCCTCCTGCATAGCCGGCTCCTTCTCCGCAAGGGAAAAGGCCGTTTACAGTAATATGTTGCAAGGTTTCGTTGTCTCGGACGATACGTACTGGAGCAGAAGTTCTTGTTTCCATGCCAATCATGACGGCTTCGTTGGTCAAGAAGCCATGAGAGCTTCTTCCGAATTGTTGGAAACCTTTGCTTAACCGGTCGCTGATGAAGTTCGGCATCCAGAAGTGTAGGGGAGAAGACACCAACCCCGGACTGTAAGAAGAAGCCGGAAGGTCGTAGCTTAGTTTTTTTCGGGTAAAGTCTACCATGCGTTGGGCAGGAGCTGTCTGACGCATATTCCCTTGTTGCCAACAAGCCGCTTCAAGGGCTTCTTGGAGATGCATCATGGCGAGTGGATGAAGTGTTGCATCCCCCTCTTGAGAGGGGGTAGGTGGTGTGTGAAAAACATTCATCATATCTTGAAATGACTTGTCCATCAAGTCTTCCGGACGCAGTTCCACCACCATCCCGGAATTACTCCATTTACCTCCTCGATTGCTTGGACTCATTCCGTTGACTACAATCTGATGAGGGCCGCTGGCGGCAGGTACCACAAATCCTCCCGGACACATGCAGAAACTGTATACTCCTCTACCATCTACCTGTGTAACAAAACTATACTCGGCGGCTGGAAGGTATTTGCCTCTACCGTTCTTATTGTGATATTGGATTTGGTCGATGAGGTGTGAAGGGTGTTCAAGGCGGACACCTACGGCAATACCTTTGGCTTCCAATTGCACACCATTGGCGTGGAGCCAACGATACACATCTCGGGCTGAGTGGCCGGTAGCCAGGATGACAGGACCTCGGAACGTCTTTCCTGTGCTGGTCTCAATCCCTATCACTTTTCCCTTTTCGATGATCAGGCTATCCATACGTGTCTCGAAATGTACTTCACCCCCACATTCCAGGATGGTGTTTCGCATGTTCTCAATGACACGAGGTAACTTGTCCGTACCAATGTGCGGGTGGGCATCCACCAAAATAGACGTGCTGGCTCCATGTTGGCAGAAAACATTCAGAATCTTGTCTACATTGCCACGCTTCTTGCTTCGGGTGTAGAGTTTACCGTCAGAGTAGGCACCGGCTCCCCCTTCGCCAAAACTGTAATTGCTTTCCGAATCGACCTTATGCTCCCGACTGATACGAGCAATGTCTACCTTGCGGTCGCGTACATTCTTCCCACGTTCTACCACGATAGGACGTAGGCCAAGTTCGATAAGGCGTAAGGCGGCAAACAAGCCTCCAGGACCGGCTCCCACGACAATGACTTGTGGTTTGCCTTCCACGTTCTGATAGACGGTATGGATATATTCATCGTCTTGGGGTAGCTCGTTGATGTAAAGACGCACTTTCAGGTTGACATAAATGGTGCGTTGGCGTGCGTCAATGCTTCGCTTCAATATACGGATTGCCTGGATGGTACGTGCATCCATTCCTTTTTCTTTGCTGATGAACAACTTTATGCTTTGTTCGTTGGCTGCCTGCTCGGGCAGAACTCTTATTTGGTATTCTTGAATCATTGCTTTTATGTTTTGTTCTCACAAAGTTACGCAATTTTATGATTGGGTAGGTGGTTTCTATCAGGAATTTGTAAATTATCAAAGCTAATCTTTTAATAATACATAAATTGAATTTGAGTTTGTACATGTAACAAACTGCCATCTTCCCCTACACCTTCTATCACTACCGAATAATCCACTAATCCATCTGCCGTATAGAATTCAATCTCAGCCTTTCCGTTTTTAACTTTCAGACATGGTTGCCAATGGATGGTTGTGCGTAAGTCCGGAGTCTCTTTTTCCTTGTCCGTTGCCAACTCATAACGAGGAGAGTAGAACTCAACTGGAGGTTGGAATCCTAATGGCATGATCGTTTTAAGATGGGTGGTAATCCATTGGGCGTTGTGTTCCTTTCCACCTTGTTTGGTAGTAATGGCGATTACTCCACCTTCTGCCTTTGGATCATATATTAAAGAGAAAGGAGTTTTAATAACATCTATCTGCATTACATCTTCTTTGTATAATGTTTTCAATAAATCCATTTGGGCACCATCTTTGTAGGTAGTTTTATCCACGATTAAGGTAACTTCACTGTTCCTTAGTAGAATTGTTGGATATTCTACTCCAGTTGGACTTTTCACTAAACCTATACTTATTCCTGCGACTTTCTGTTGCAATAATGTCCATAAGTCCAAACTACCACTTTGTTTGATTTCCTCTTCTTTGATGGATTTACGGCCTTGAATAATATCCTCATATTCAGTCTTTTCTTCTATTCTGGGAGCTGTAACAATGACTTCATCCAGAAACAGATGCCGGATTCCCTTTTCATTCAGCAATCTTAAATCAGCTTTTGTCAGGTATTCATTCGATACCGTCTCATGCTTTAATTCATCAGCAACTTTATAAGCAGGAAGTCTGGAAGTCAGAACAGGATGAATGATAGTATCCAATGTCAATGTTAAGTTTGTTTTTCCTTTTTCTGACTTGGCACTTACCCAAAATAGAGTGCTGTCCGGAGCATCAAAGTTCTCAAAACGGAATGTACCATCCTTGTTGGTGTTGAGCTCTTCATTGACACCCATTTGGGGAATCATCAGTTGTACTTTGGCCTTATTTATAGGTTTGCGGGTAACATTAGTCGTTACTTTCCCGCTGATTTGTAGTGAACGTTCCGGTAACAGTTCCGGTTCTTTGTACACTTTAGCCCATGCCTTTCTGATGTCATATTTTCTCCAGCCTTGTGTCATCATGAGTGCGTCTAAGGCACGATTTCGGAGGTTCAATGAGTCATTCGGATCCTGCTCAAAATACCAGGTAGGAGATTCGATGTATCCACGCAAGTCTGACGAAAGAAGTAATGATGAAAGTATATTCACACAACTGTCAACTTGTACATCGTGGTTGTCCGTAACGGATACGGAGCAGTCTCCATTCCACCATTTTTCGGAAACCTTGACTTGTAGGGTAACTTTTTCACGCTTCCCAGGATTCGGATTGTCTGTATGTATCTTCCCAGTCAATGGCCTATCTTTTTGAATGAAAATCATACGTTCACTGACTATCTTTCCCGATTCGTTGACCAAAAGGAACGATGCAACCCCTTCCGTAAAGTCATCGCGGTTGCAAACCAAACCGGGAGTCTTCTTACGCCAGTCGCCTATCTTCACAGGCCATCCACGCTGGTGTGCGACAACCAGTAGCTTTTCGTCATTCACGCCGTAAGGGGAGAAGAGTACCTTTACATACACCTTGTCCTTGATTTGGTTGACCTGCATCGTGTACTTGTCTGTGGATTCCGGCAACTCAAAGCGTTTGAGAATACCGTCTGAATTCTCACAAACTGCAAAATATTTCTTCCCAGGTTCCGGGATAAACGCCAAGCTGCCCATTCCGCGATAAAGGGATTTGAATTTCAATAGAATACTGTCTTGTTCGTTACGCAATGTACCGACAATGTCTTCCCCTTGTCCCAAACTGTTTATACACTTGAAAGCCACTCGGTTAAAACTCCCGGAAACCAGATTTCCTCCTTCCGGCAGGAAGCTTACGTCATAGTCTTTCTTTGTATCAACACAGACGAACTCTTTGTAGTTACCGGCTTGAATCAGAACAACGTTATCTTTGGAACTATGAAACTTAATGCTGTATCCGTTATCTTGAGGCTGAAGAACCGCATCCTCTCCCGAAGGAAGCTTGGCAACGCAATTCTTTACTTCTTGGGTTTCGCCTGTTGCCGGATTGATAAACCGGATGTCTAAGTTTC
>JAFTSK010000029.1 GCA_017467385.1 Bacteroidaceae bacterium | reverse complement strand
GTTTCCTAAACTCCAACAACGACCGCTTAGGCTCCAATCCTATCCGAGTGATAACCGCCGTATGCCGAGTGAGGAACCACCCATAGTCCTCGGCCAGACGAATCCATCCGCTACTTTGTTCATACGGCAAGACCAATGAAAGATGCCCCTGTGGATGCAACATACGGTAAGCATTACCCAACAACTGTTCGGGAGTCAAGGTATCTGTATGTCGGGCAGTAGTACGCTGACCATCCGGACACTTCAAGGAATCAATAAAGTAAGGTGGGTTGGAAACAATCACATCATACAAGCCGGAAGGCTGGAAATCACACAAATCCCCCTGCACCACTTCCAATCTGTCCTTCCAGGGAGACAACGAAAAGTTGATTTGAGCCTGCTCTACTGCTCCTTCGTCAATATCTATCGCCGTAATCCAAGAGTTGCTTCGTTGGGCGCACATCAAAGCAATCAGTCCACTACCGGTACCAATATCCAGTAATCGTTCGGACGAAGCTACATCCGCCCACGCCCCTAACAAGACACCATCTGTACCCACTTTCATGGCACATCGGTCGTGATGGACAGTAAACCGTTTAAAAGAAAAATAGGGATTCGGCATATTACATCGTTTACTTTCAAGTTTCAAAAGTAGTCATTTATCCTTAATTCTATCCTATTATTAGGATTATTTGACTTTTGATTTGTTTTTTGGTAGGGCTGATTTTTCCTTATTCGGTAAGGAATGATTAACTTTGCAACCCCGTTTGTACAATTGGATTTATAAAATTGAGGGAGAACTAATGATATGAGTAAGAATAGTAAAGACGAGGATATTTTTTTGGATACAGAACCAGAAAACGTGTCTATTTTGACCACAGAAATACAAACAGAACCTGATGACGATATTGCAAAGGTAGAGTTTGATAAAGAAATTCCGGTAATACCTTTACGTAACATGGTAATGTTTCCCCATGTAGTTATGCCTATCACCATCGGAAGACCAAGTACATTGAAGCTTGTCCATACAGCCTTTAAGAAGAAACAGGCGGTGGCTTTGATGTGCCAGATATCCGGCGATGTAGAAGAACCCGGATACAAAGATTTGTACCACGTAGGTGTCATTGCACGCATTTTGCGTATTTTTGAAATGCCGGGTGGAAATACAACGGCCATCATGCAATCGAGCAGTCTGAAGGTAAAGTTGGAAGGCATAACCAAGACCGTTCCTTTCATCAAAGGGATCGTGTCTCCATTGCCCGAACCCGAGGAAGATGAAAAGACAGAAGAATTCAAAGCCTTGATAGAGACTTGCAAGGAACTTGCCAACAAATACATTGATTTGTCCGACAGATTGGCTCCTGATACCGCATTCGCCATCAAGAACTTGGACAACGGTTCCATATTAATCAATTTCATCTGCTCCAACTTCCCGTTCGCAAGCAGTGAAAAGATTCGATTATTGGAATCCAACAGCTTGAAGGAACGCATTTACGAATTGATTCAAATTCTGAATCGGGAAGTACGCTTGGCCAAAATCAAGCACTCCATCCAGATGCGTACTCGCGAAGACATTGACCGTCAGCAAAAGGAATACTTCCTGCAACAGCAAATCAAGAACATTCAAGACGAGCTGGGAGGAGGTCAGGAAGGCGACATAGACGAACTTCGTGCAAAAGCACTAACCAAACGCTGGAGCAAGGAGGTAGACGAACTCTTTGAAAAGGAAGTCTGCAAGCTGGAAAGAATCAATCCTCAATCGCCGGATTACAATGTTCAGCTTACTTACTTGCAAACAATGCTTTCGTTGCCCTGGAACATTTATACCACAGACAATTTGAGCATTGCCAATGCAGAAAAGACATTGAACAAAGACCATTACGGTTTGGAAAAGGTCAAGGAACGTATCCTGGAACACTTGGCCGTATTGAAGCTGAAGGACGACATGAAATCGCCTATCATCTGTTTGTATGGCCCTCCGGGAGTAGGTAAGACTTCATTAGGACGTTCGGTAGCGGCCGCATTAAAACGGAAATATGTGCGCATGTCATTAGGGGGCGTACACGATGAAGCCGAAATCAGAGGACACCGAAAGACTTACATAGGGGCTATGCCCGGCCGTATCGTGAAAAGTTTGATTAAGGCAGAATCGTCCAATCCGGTCATCATTCTGGATGAGATAGACAAATTGGGAAGCGACCATCGCGGCGATCCTTCTTCCGCCATGTTGGAAGTATTGGATCCGGAACAAAACAATACCTTCCACGACAACTACTTGGACGTGGACTATGATTTGTCTAAAATCATGTTCATTGCAACCGCCAACAATTTGGGAACCATCCCTCCTGCCCTATTGGACCGTATGGAGCTGATTGAAGTAAGCGGTTACATTACCGAAGAAAAGATAGAAATAGCCCGTCGACACTTGGTTCCAAAGGAGCTGGCAAACAACGGCTTGAAAAAGGAACAGGTGAAGTTCTCCAAAGCGGCATTGGAATACATCATTGAAAACTACACCCGAGAAAGCGGTGTCCGCGAGTTAGAGAAAAAGATTAATAAGGTAATGCGAAAGATCGCATTGGAATTTGCACGCGAAGGCTTGGAACTGGTTCACGACATCAAGCCGGCCGATGTTCGCAATTACTTAGGAGCTCCGGAATACTCTCGCGATAAGTATCAAGGCAATGAATATGCCGGCGTAGTGACCGGATTGGCTTGGACGGCAGTAGGAGGAGAAATCCTGTTCGTGGAAACAAGCCTGAGCAAAGGCAAGGGAAGCCGCCTGACCTTGACGGGTAATCTTGGCGATGTAATGAAAGAGTCGGCTATGCTAGCTTTGGAATATCTGAAGGCACATACACGCTTATTGGATATTTCCGAAGAAATCTTTGATAACTGGAACATCCATGTGCATGTTCCCGAAGGTGCCATACCAAAGGATGGTCCGTCGGCCGGTATCACAATGGTAACTTCATTGGCCTCAGCCTTGACACAACGAAAAGTGAAGTCCAACTTGGCCATGACCGGAGAAATCACGCTTCGAGGAAAGGTGTTACCAGTCGGAGGAATCAAGGAAAAGATATTGGCGGCCAAGCGTGCAGGCATCAAAGAAATCATTTTGTGCGAAGAAAACCGCAAGAACATTGACGAAATACAGCCTGTCTATCTGAAAGGTCTTACCTTCCACTATGTAACCGACATCAAAGAGGTGCTGGATTTGGCCTTGACCAATGAAAAGGTGGACGATGCCATTGATTTTTGTATTGAAAAGAACAAAACAGAAGAGAAGAAATAAGATATATGACTTTTGAATTACAATATACCGACTCTAAATCCAATGCCCGCGCCGGCTTGATTACCACCGATCATGGACAAATAGAAACTCCTATCTTCATGCCGGTAGGTACATTAGGCACAGTGAAGGGAGTGCATTTGCACGAACTGAAAGAAGACATCCAGGCACAAATCATTCTTGGTAATACTTACCATCTGTATTTGCGTCCGGGGCTGGACATCATTGAACAAGCCGGAGGGTTGCACAAATTCAACGGCTTCGACCGTCCTATGCTGACGGATAGCGGTGGTTTCCAAGTCTTCTCTTTGTCGGGCATCCGCAAGATGCGTGAAGAAGGGGTGGAATTCCGTTCACACATTGATGGCTCCAAGCACTTGTTTACTCCGGAAAGAGTCATGGATATCGAACGAACCATTGGGGCAGACATCATCATGGCATTTGATGAATGTACTCCAGGTACAGCCGACTTTGATTATGCAAAGAAATCCATGCAACTGACTCACCGTTGGTTAGACCGATGCATCAAGCGTTTCAACGAAACAGAACCTAAGTATGGCTATCAACAGTCCTTGTTCCCCATCGTGCAAGGATGTGTTTACCCAGACTTGCGCAAGCAATCGGCAGAATACATCGCGTCTAAGGGAGCTGATGGAAATGCGATTGGGGGATTGGCCGTAGGCGAACCGGTAGACAAGATGTACGAAATGATAGAAGTAGTCAACGAGATTCTACCTAAGGACAAGCCCCGCTACTTGATGGGAGTAGGTACACCGGTCAACATACTGGAGGGTATCGAACGGGGAGTGGATATGTTCGATTGTGTCATGCCTACCCGAAACGGACGCAACGGCATGTTGTTCACCAAAGACGGTATCATGAACATGCGCAACAAGAAATGGGAAAACGACTTCTCTCCTATCGAAGCCGATGGAGCATCGTATGTAGACACCATGTACAGTCGTGCCTACCTACGCCATCTGTTCCATGCCCAAGAATTGCTGGCGTTGCAAATAGCTTCCATCCACAACCTGGCTTTCTATCTCTGGTTGGTAAAAGAAGCCCGTAAGCATATCATTGAAGGAGATTTCTCTACCTGGAAGCCGATGATGGTTAAACGATTGTCTACAAGATTATAAATAAAGAAAGATGAAAAGTTGGTTGAATAAAATCAAACAAAGCTTGCAAAAAGTCAAGGGGGGATTCGTTGATATATGCAAGAAACTGAAGCTTGACAAATGGATCATGAGACTTGACAGATACATCATTGCCAAGTTCTTGGGTACATACTTCTTTTCCATTGCTTTGATTATCAGCATTGCGGTGGTGTTTGACATCAATGAAAACATTGATAAATTCATCAATAACAATGCTCCGGTCAAGGCGATTATATTCGACTATTACCTGAACTTTATTCCCTACTTTTCCAATTTGTTCAGCTCATTGTTCGTTTTCATTGCTGTTATCTTCTTCACCTCAAAGTTGGCAGACAACTCGGAAATCATTGCCATGATGTCTACCGGGATGAGCTTTAAACGGTTGATGAGACCTTATATGATTTCAGCAGCCATCATTGCCGTTCTGACTTACGGATTAGGAGCCTACGTTATTCCGAAAGGGAATGTTACCCGTCTGGACTTTGAAGATAAATACCGCAAGAAAAAGAAAAAGGAATTTGTACGCAACGTCCAATTAGAGGTAGACAACGGAGTGATTGCGTATCTGGAACGGTATGAGGACAGGAACAAAACAGCCTACCGCTTTTCTTTGGATAAGTTCATAGACAAGAAATTAGTCTCCCACTTGACTGCCAAACAAGCTGTCTACGATACGACCAGCACCCACAAATGGAAGCTGAAAGACTATATGATTCGAGAAATGGATGGGTTACGGGAGACCATTACTACCGGCAAGAGTTTGGATAGCATCATCAAGATGGAGCCTCAGGATTTCTTAATCATGAAAGGGCAACAGCAAACGATGACCAGCCCTCAGCTGAAGGAATACATTACCAAACAGAAGCAACGAGGATTTGCCAACATCAAGGAATTTGAAATCGAATACCATCAGCGTATAGCCATGTCGTTTGCCGCCTTCATCCTAACCACCATCGGACTGTCTCTTTCTTCCAAGAAAGTGAAGGGAGGCATGGGAATGAACCTGGGTATCGGATTGGCGTTGAGCTTCTCGTACATTTTGTTCCAGACCGTCTCTGCAACGTTCACCACCAATGGCAATACGCCACCTATCGTAGCGGTGTGGATACCCAACATTATTTACGCCTTTATCGCTGTTTATTTGTATCGAAAAGCGCCGAAATAAACGCTTTGGAGAAAAGAGAAAAACTCTTTGACGTTAACAGTCTTTCGTCAAAGAGTTTTTTTTGATTTCTCTTGGAGGATTCTACAACGAACTTTTGATTCAGATTTCATCCGAACGTATGCCCAATGCTTGCAATACTGCATACCCCAACATCTCCCAACGGAACTTGTCTGAGGCTTCCAAAGGATTCATGCCAAGCACGTAAATAGATTCCTTGCCGTCAACTTTCTCGAATATCTCCGGCAACTTATCTCCGTATTCTGTTTCCGAAGGAATGACCACCAGGTGTTTGACTTCCTTTGCATCAGCCACTAACTTAACTGATTCCAAGAAGAAGGTCTCTCTGTCGGCTATGTCCGAAGGCTCAAAGGTATTCAACTGAAACTCTCCCAACTGACTCTTGAAAGCTACATCATTCAGGTCTTTCTTCAAGTCTCCCGGATTGAAAGCCTCCATCACCAGATGTTGCTTGTCGTACACAAAAAGCACTTGCAACGTATGTTCGCCTGGCTGAATGGCAGCATCCATCGCCACACATTCCAAGAATATGGGTAAATCTGCTTTGGGTAGTTTTCGACCGACAACCTGCTCAAAATGCTGGCTCAAATCCTTTGTTACCTTATTTATATAGGTGGCATCTATTAAGATGACTTTCTTGGCAAACTTCAATTCATTGTTGATTATCATAGTTCTTTCTTTTAACCTTGCGAAGATAATAAAAAGAATGTTACTATGCAAGACACATTTTCTGACGTTTCGTCAGCTAAGCAATGCTTACACCTGTCTTTTTGTCTGTTTTTATTACTTGGCAAACTATTTGCTATAGATTAGTGTTCCCAATAGGATTAGGGAGCAAGTAAAAAGATTCATATCAGACAACAATAAAGACTAATATTAAACGAAAGGAGATATAAATATGAATTTCAACAACTTTACGATTAAATCGCAAGAAGCGGTACAACAAGCCATTCAAATCGTGCAGAGTCGAGGCCAACAAGCCATCGAACCTGAACATTTGTTGGCCGGAGTATTGAAGGTGGGCGAAAACGTAACCAACTTCATCTTCCAGAAATTAGCCATGAACGGGCAACAAGTAGCCAATGTGCTTGAACGCCAGATTGCTTCTCTCCCGAAAGTATCGGGCGGCGAACCTTATCTGAGCCGAGATGCCAACGAAGTGCTACAAAAGGCCGTTGAATATAGCAAAGGATTGGGCGACGAGTATGTTTCTTTGGAAGCCATGCTCTTGGCTATCCTGAATGTGAAAAGCACTGCCGGAAACATTCTGAAGGATGCCGGTATGAACGACAAGGATTTGCGTACAGCCATCAGCGAATTGCGTCAAGGACAAAATGTTACTTCGCAGTCCAGTGAAGACACGTACCAGTCTTTGAGTAAATATGCCATCAACTTGATTGAAGCGGCTCGTAACGGCAAGCTCGATCCGGTCATCGGACGTGATGAAGAAATCCGTCGGGTACTTCAAATCTTGAGCCGACGTACCAAGAACAACCCTATCCTAATCGGTGAACCGGGTACGGGTAAGACGGCCATTGTAGAAGGTCTTGCCCAACGTATCCTGCGCGGCGACGTACCTGAGAACTTGAAGAACAAACAACTTTTCTCACTTGATATGGGTGCATTGGTAGCCGGTGCCAAGTACAAAGGCGAATTTGAAGAACGACTGAAATCGGTTATCAACGAAGTAACCAAGTCGGACGGAAACATCATCCTCTTCATCGACGAGATCCATACGTTGGTAGGAGCTGGAAAGGGGGAAGGTGCAATGGATGCCGCCAACATCTTGAAGCCGGCATTGGCTCGTGGCGAACTCCGTAGCATTGGTGCCACTACCCTGGACGAATATCAAAAGTATTTTGAAAAGGACAAAGCCCTTGAACGCCGTTTCCAAACCGTTATGGTGGACGAACCGGATACAGCCAGTTCTATCTCTATCCTGCGTGGCTTGAAGGAACGTTACGAAAACCATCATCAGGTGCGTATCAAAGACGAAGCCATCATCGCCGCCGTAGAATTGAGTAACCGTTACATCACCGAACGTTTCTTGCCGGACAAGGCCATCGACTTGATGGATGAAGCGGCCGCCAAACTTCGTATGGAACGGGATTCCTTACCCGAAGAATTGGATGAAATCGAACGTCGTCTGAAGCAGTTGGAAATTGAACGCGAAGCCATCAAGCGTGAAAAGGACGAAGCCAAGCTTACCTTATTAAATAAGGAAATAGAAGAACTTCGCGAGCAAGAGAAATCCTACAAAGCTAAATGGCAAAGCGAAAAGGAACTGGTCAACAAAATCCAGCAGAACAAGCAGGAAATAGAACAGTTGAAGTTTGAAGCCGACAGAGCCGAACGGGAAGGCGACTACGGTAAGGTAGCCGAAATCCGCTACGGAAAGCTAAAGGTCTTGGAAGATGAAATCAAACACATCCAAGAAGACTTGAAGAAGAAGCAAGGCGACAGTGCGATGATAAAGGAAGAGGTAACAGCCGAAGACATTGCCGATGTAGTTTCCCGTTGGACGGGTATTCCGGTCAGCAAGATGATGCAAAGCGAACGTGAAAAGTTACTCTTCTTGGAAGACGAACTGCACAAGCGTGTCATCGGTCAGGACGAAGCCATCCAAGCAGTAGCCGATGCTGTGCGTCGTAGTCGTGCCGGTTTGCAAGATCCCAAACGGCCTATCGGTTCGTTCATCTTCCTCGGTACAACCGGTGTAGGTAAGACCGAATTGGCAAAGGCATTGGCAGAATATTTGTTCGATGATGAGAGCCTGATGACTCGTATCGACATGAGTGAGTATCAGGAAAAGCATACGGTGAGCCGACTTATCGGTGCGCCTCCGGGATACGTGGGCTATGATGAAGGTGGTCAGTTGACGGAAGCTGTCAGACGGAAACCTTACTCTGTTGTATTGTTCGACGAAATCGAAAAGGCACATCCGGATGTGTTCAACGTCCTGTTGCAAGTGCTTGACGACGGTCGTCTGACTGACAACAAAGGACGTACCGTAAACTTCAAGAACACCATCATTATCATGACTTCCAACTTAGGCAGTGCCTACATTCAAAGTCAGTTCGAGAAGATGACAGACGACAACCGCGACTTGTTGGTAGACGAAACCAAGAACGAAGTCATGAACATGTTGAAGAAGACCATCCGACCGGAGTTCTTGAACCGTATCGACGAAACCATCATGTTCTTACCTTTGAACAAGCCTCAAATCGAACAGATTGTCCGCTTGCAGATTAAGGGTATTCAACACATGTTGGAAGAAAACGGTGTGAACCTTCACTTGAGTGATCAGGCCATCGACTTCTTGGCGACTGCCGGATACGATCCGGAATTTGGTGCCCGTCCGGTAAAGCGTGCTATCCAGCGCTACTTGCTGAACGACTTGTCAAAGAAACTGCTTTCATTGGCGGTAGACAGAAGCAAGCCTATCCTCGTTGAACGAGACACAGACGGTCTGAAATTCAGAAACTAAACTGTCATATACACGAAAAACTCTCTTCAGGAATTTCCTGTTGAGAGCTTTTTTAGTTTCATTGTCCTACGCTTGCAGTCTCGATGCTCAACGGATGCAGTCTCGTAAGCCTACGCTTGCAGTCTCATCGGCTCACGCTTGCAGTCTCGTTATACAACGTTACTGCTTTACTCTTCAGTAGCTTCTTCTTCAGCAGCTACAAACTCTGTAACACCGTTGCTTACCAAGATGTTATACCACTGAATCAACTTCTTGATATCGCTGGTATGTACGCGGTCGCGATCGTAAGTAGGCAACACTTCGGCCATGAAAGAATGCAATTCTGTAGCAGAAGCCTTCTTATAATCAATAGTAGTTACCTGAGCATTTTCTTTTGTCTTTACAGATTCAAGGACTTCGGCCAAAGCTACTTCTTCCGCATCGGTGTACATTGCAATATCACCCAACGAAATAACTTTATCATGACCATATACTGGGATTCTTTTCTTTGTTGCATCCAACGTTTCAAGAATCAGCATGTTCTTACCTTGAGAAATGAGTTTATACAATCCTGGTTTTCCAGAAACAGATAAAATAGTCTTTAACATAATTAGTTTCTTGTATTTGGTTTATAAATCGGGAAGCAAAAGTACAATTCACAACCGAGAATCCCAAATTTATAAACATTATTTTCCTTTTGTCAGTTGTTTAATAATAGATGTTAATTGTTCTTCCAATGGAAGTGAGCCATCATTGTACAGCACATAATGGGCGCGCCGAACCTTTTCTTCATCGTCCATCTGGGCATCCATGCGTGCCTCTATCTGTTGGCGAGTGGCCTTATCCCGATTCATGGCACGTTCCAATCTCAAATCACGAGGAGCATAGACGGCCAACACCGCATCGACCGTATCTTCAAAGCCTGCTTCATAAAGGATAGCACATTCAAAGGCAGTTATCTCCGCTTCCTCATGGCGAGCCAACCAACGTTTGAAGTCTTTCTTCACACAAGGATGGATGATGGCATTTACCCGAGCTGCATTTTCATCGCTTGCAAATAAATAAGAGGCCAGCAAAGGTTTGTTCAGCACTCCATCCGCATAGACTTCTTCGCCCAATAGCGCAATCAGTTGGCGGCGTATCTCCGCATCGCTTGCCGTCAGTTTCTTCGACTCCTGATCGGCGTTATAAACCGGAATACCTTTCTTCTCCAACAGGGCAGAGACATAGGATTTACCACTTCCAATCCCTCCCGTTATAGCCATACAAATCATCTTACTTCGATTTTTTGCTCAATGATATAATCCGTTTCTTGTGGATTCACACGAATGTGTTTGACTTCTTGAGGAGCTGTTTTCAGCTCTACCTTACACTTCACCCCTTTCGACTTCATCAGCTCCTGATAGTCGACCACCACCAAGAAATCATCGGCATCCACTTCCATAAACTTACTCAAGCCCACTTGAAAGACAATCTGCGCTTTCGAAGGGAAAGTACGAAGCAGTTTATCTTCCGGGAAATTGATTCCCACAATAGGCACTTCCACCGTCTTTTCGGCATAGACATCGACCATCAACGTTACATCGCTATAATCCGGAATGAAGCGGGCACCTTTCACCGGAGCAATCGAAACACGCTGACGGGTGGTGTCCGAAATCTCTTTCATCTCCACCGGATAAGTATAGGCGGCCGTAATGGTGTCTAAGATAGCTTTCGGGGCATAGACTTGCACCGAATCCGGCGAACAATGAATGTCCGAGATGTAATATTGACGTTCGGCCGACACCTCTCCACACAATCTAACCGGTATTTTCTTGGCTGTTCCTTTGGTGTAGATAAACTCCAACGTGTCCGGGCGAATGACCGAAAGCTTGGTCGACTGATTCAGTTGGCTGGATACTTTCTTCATCAAGCTCGTTGTGGGTATTCTTACTTGATTCCCCTTGTCGGAATATTCCGAGAAGTCAATGGTCAACGGATAAAAGGTTTGCCCCCACAGATAATTGACCAACACCGTTCCTCTGTCTTTCACTCCAATCTTTATTTCGGAAGGCAGTTCGGAAGTCAGCACCACATTCTCGGGTACATTCTTCATCCGCACAGGGATGGATAGCTCCGTTTCGTAGTCGTCGTTCAAGACTTGCAAAAGCCAAAAACTGAACGAAACGAACACGAAGAACAAAAAAATCAAAAATTCCCTGCTCTTCTTGGAAAGCAGGAAACTTCTGATTCTTTCTAATGTCCGTAAATAGCGTAAACGTATGTTCTGATTATCGAACATAATAGCTATTCATTAATTATTGGTCTGTTGAGCAGCAGTAGAAGCGGCATTGGCATAGATAGAATTCTTGTCGATTCTGATTTTCACGCCTGATGCGATTTCCAACACCACTACATTGTCTTCGATAGCCTTTACCTTGCCGTAAATGCCACCGGCTGAGATTACGTCTTGGCCTACCTGCAAATTCTTACGGAAGTTCTGGATTTCTTTCTGCTTCTTGTTCTGAGGACGAATCATGAAGAAATACATGATGGCGAAGATGGCCACCATCATAATCAATAAAGAGTAATTATCGCCGCCGGCTTGCGCCTGCAAAGATACAAATGCTAAATTCATAATTAAGTTTCTTTAAGTTTATTAATTCTTAGTCAATTTATTTTCCTTCTTCAATACATTGACAATTCCGTCCAATGTACCATTGATAAAGCTGCCACTCTTCGGAGTGCTGTACAGTTTGGCAATCTCTACATATTCATTCAACGAAACACTGACCGGAATGTTCGGGAAGCTCAAGATTTCGGCCAACGCAATCTGCATGATGACTACATCCATGAAAGCCACGCGGTCCAATTCCCAGTTCTTGGTGTTTTCGCTAATCAGATGACGATAATAATCGGCATTCAAAATCGTGCGGCGGAACAATCGACGGGCAAAGTCCTGATCGTCGTCGTCCTTGAATTCCGGAAGCAATTCCTGCTTGGCTCCGTTCTTTTCTTCAAACCGCTTAATGGTTTTCAAAACAAATGTATCGACGATTTCCTTGTCATCGTTCCAATAAAGACTCTGGTCTTCCAACACTTGGTCTAGATCGTCATTATTAAAGATAACTGTCTTGTAAAGCTTGCGCCACAATTCGCGGTCTTCTTCGTAGGAAGAAGTTTCTGCTGCCATATATTCCTTATATGTATCGGTGGCCATGATTTTTTCGCAAAGGCTCTTCACGAATTCACTTTCATTTTCCCAAGTCTTCTTCTGGTTTTCCGAGAATTGGAGCAATTGCTGGTTCACTTCCAACTGTGCGATGAAGCGATTGTTTACAAACTTTGTATTCGGATACAATTCCTCTGTCGTAGGCAATAATTTTGCCTTAGCCGCCTGCTGTTTTCTTTCGGCTTGTTTGGTGATTTCGACCATCAGGAGTAACAGATAGTTATACAAATCGTAGGCTTTGGAAAGACTGAAGAACAACTCTTTTTCTGCAGTATCCAAATTTTTGCCTCCATTCTGATAGTAAGCATAGACTATCTGAACAATCTTTAGACGAATAAGAACTCTGTTTATCATAATTTACATAAATTATTTTATGGATTGCAAAATTACAATTTTCTTAGAAATCCACCTAACTTAAATCTTTTTTTTCATTTAAAAATGATAATAATTCCGTTAAAAGCGGGAGTTATCCGAAAGTTTGTAGTCAAATCCTTTGCATATTGAAAAAAAATAGCCAAATTTGAGCCATTAACCAAAACAATGATGCTAAAAGACATGGAAGATTTTAAGAAGAAAAGTGCTGCTGAAAATGATAAGGAAATCGTTTTCTCCCAAGCAATCAAGGCTGGAAAACGTATTTATTATTTAGATGTAAAGAAGAATCGCAAAGACGAAATGTTCTTGGCTATCACAGAAAGCAAGAAGATTGTATCCGGCGAAGGAGAAGAATCGCAAGTGAGTTTCGAGAAGCACAAGATATTCTTGTATAAAGAAGATTTTGAGAAGTTCATGACCGGCTTGCAACAAGCGATTCAGTTTATCAACGAGGGCGAATCAGAAACCCCTCTCCCGGAAGCTACTCCTACCGACGAAATCAAAATAGACATTGACTTCTGACCTTTTTTCAAAAGCTCTTCACCTTTCCTCCCAAAGATGAAGAGCTTTTCTTTAAAATTCTTCATCTTTCTCTTTGTCAACTCAGAGAAAAAGCGTACCTTTGCACCGCTTTTTTAAGCTCATCGTGTGATATACCACATCGTGTGATGGCGAATTAAGCAAAAATAGAGATTTAAAACTTAATTTAGAGTAACACAAAAAATTTTCTAAAGAATGAAATCAATTGAAATTAAAGGTACTGTAAGAACAGACCTCGGCAAGAAAGGTACTCGTGAATTGCGTAAGAGCAACGGCGTTCCATGTGTATTGTATGGTGTAAAGAAGGACGAAAACGGTCCTGTAGCTACTCACTTCTCTGTAACAGTTGACGGCCTTCGTAAGTTGGTATACACACCGAACATCTATTTGGTAAACTTGGACATTGATGGTACAGTAGTAACTGCTATTATGAAGGACATCCAGTTCCACCCTGTAACAGACGCTATCCTCCACGTTGACTTCTTGCAAGTAGAAGAAAACAAGCCAATCGTAATGGAAGTTCCAGTACAGTTGGAAGGTTTGGCAGAAGGTGTACGTGCCGGTGGTAAGTTGGCTTTGCAAATCCGCAAGTTGAAAGTGAAAGCTTTGTACAACGCTATCCCAGAACGTTTGGTTATCGACGTAACTCCGTTGGGACTTGGCAAGACTATCAAGGTTGGCGAATTGAGCTATGAAGGTCTTGAATTGATCAACGCTAAGGAAGCTGTAGTTTGTGCAGTTAAGTTGACTCGTGCTGCTCGTGGTGCTCAGGCTGCTGCAGGTAAGTAATTAATGAATTGAAAAATTAAAATTGAATATTGAGAATTAAGAATGGTGTCCAACATAATTTTTTAATTCTCAATTTTCAATTCTCAATTTAAGAAATGAAATATTTGATTGTAGGACTGGGAAACATCGGTGCTGAATACCGAAATACCCGTCACAACATAGGATTCATGGTATTGGACGCCCTCGCAAAGGCGTCCAATCTTGTTTTTGCCGACGGACGATATGGAGCTACGGCTACCCTGTCTGTCAAAGGTCGCCAGCTCATCTTGCTCAAGCCTTCGACTTACATGAACTTGAGTGGAAACGCAGTTCGCTATTGGATGCAGAAGGAAAACGTTGCTTTGGAAAACGTACTGGTGGTGGTCGATGATTTGGCTCTCCCCTTTGGCTCTCTCCGCTTGAAGGGCAAAGGAAGCGATGCAGGCCACAACGGACTGAAACACATTGCCGAGATTCTTGGCACTCAGAATTATGCCCGTCTTCGTTTTGGCATAGGCAACGACTTCCCTCGTGGCCAACAAATCGACTATGTGCTTGGCAACTTCTCCGAGGAAGACATGAAAACGATGGACGAACGCTTGGAGACGGCCGGAAACATTGTCAAGAGCTTCTGCCTGGCAGGTCTCAACATCACCATGAACCAATATAACAAGAAATGATATGGCCGAAGCAAGAATAGACAAATGGCTATGGGCTGTACGCATCTTCAAGACACGCACCATTGCGGCCGAAGCCTGCAAGAAAGGTCGCGTCTCCATCAACGGCGCACAAGCCAAGCCTGCCCGCATGGTAAAGCCCGACGACATCATACAAGTTCGCAAGCCGCCTATCACCTACTCTTTCAAGGTGTTACAAGCCATCGAGAAACGTATAGGGGCTAAGCTCGTGCCGGAGATGATGGAGAATGTTACACCCAAAGAACAATACGAATTGTTGGAGATGAACCGCATTAGTGGCTTTGTCGACCGCGCCAGAGGAACCGGCCGTCCTACCAAGAAAGACCGTCGAGATTTGGACGAATTTGTGGCTCCGGAATACTTCTCGGATGATGATGACTTTGATTTTGACTTCGATTTTGAAGAAGAATAACCTCAAACTTTTTTCCATCCCGAAGAATCATCAATCAAATAAAGTATTATCTTTGCCGACAACAAAATCTAACCTCTTAAAAAGAATATTATATGATGCACAACTGGTTTGAATGCAAAATTCGATATGAAAAGACGCTGGAAAATGGCATGAACAAGAAAGTAACTGAGCCGTATTTGGTAGATGCTCTTAGCTTTACAGAAGCCGAAGCACGCATCATCGAAGAAATGACTCCGTATATCAGTGGAGAATTTACAGTCAGCGACATCAAACGCGCCAATTATAGCGAACTATTCTTCGCGGAAGAAGATGCAGCCGACCGCTGGTTCAAGTGCAAACTGACATTCATCACATTGGATGAAAAAAGCGGCGCAGAAAAAAAGACTTCCACAAATGTGCTTGTACAAGCCGCCGACCTTCGAGATGCAGTCAAGAAATTGGACGAAGGTATGAAAGGTAGCATGGCAGATTACATCATCTCTTCAATGGCCGAAACAGCCATCATGGATGTTTATCCTTATTCTGCTGAGCCGGATGTCAAGCCGGAATTTCCGCAAGCGTAATACTGAATCAATTATGAGTTATAAGTTATGAGTTATGAGTTGACCTTCCGAATCCAGCTCATCATTCATAACTATAAATCATAATTCATAACTCAAAACTCATAACTTCCACAACTCCCCTCCCATGAGTCCTATACAAAACCATATCAAGGAAATACAAACTGAACTTCCCGAACATGTTCGTCTCGTTGCCGTTTCCAAGTTTCATCCCAATGAAGCATTGCTCGAAGCATACAAGGCCGGACAACGTATCTTTGGCGAAAGCAAAGTGCAGGAGATGACTCAGAAGTATGAAACACTTCCGAAGGACATCGAATGGCATTTCATTGGTCATCTGCAAACCAACAAAATCAAATATATGGCTCCTTATGTAGCCCTTATTCATGGAGTGGACTCGTACAAACTATTGGAAGAAATCAACAGACAAGCAGCTAAAGTTCAACGCATTATCCCCTGTTTGCTTCAAATTCATATTGCCCAAGAGGAAACCAAATTCGGCTTTTCATGGGAAGAATGTCGACAGATGCTGAACGAAGGAAACTGGAGAAACTTGACACATGTACAAATTTCCGGTGTGATGGGAATGGCTACAAACACCGAAGATGAAACAGCGATAGCCAACGAATTCGACCAACTGAATCGTTTCTTCCACGAACTGAAGCAAACCTATTTCAACGAAGTTCCTACGTTCAAGGAGATTTCGATGGGCATGTCGGACGACTATCCCATAGCCATTGAAAAGGGTAGCACATTCGTCCGTATTGGCAGTAAAATCTTTGGAGAACGCCAATATTGACCTCTTTCTGCATTATTTATTCCAATAAATTTGCCCGCTAATAATAATAAGGTTATATTTGCACACATCTATAAAGAATGTGCAAACGTTTAACTTTTTAATATTATGGAACAGAGCTTTATTGCTTATATCGAAGAAAGTATCAAAAAGAATTGGGATTTAGATGCTTTGACAGATTACAAAGGTGCCACTTTACAATATAAGGACGTTGCCCGTAAAATCGAAAAAATACATATCATTCTGGAAGAAAGCGGTGTAAAGAAAGGAGACAAGATAGCCGTTTGCGGACGTAACAGTTCACATTGGGGCGTTACTTTCTTGGCTACGCTGACTTACGGTGCGGTTATCGTACCTATCCTTCACGAATTCAAAGCGGACAATGTTCACAACATCGTCAATCATTCCGAAGCTAAGCTGTTGTTTGTAGGCGACATGGTGTGGGAAACATTGAACGAAAGCGCCATGCCCAACTTGGAAGGCATCATCTTGGTCAATGACTTCAGCGTGCTTGTTTCGAGAACCGAAAAGCTGACTTATGCCCGCGAACATTTGAACGAGCTGTTCGGCAAGAAGTTCCCCAAGAATTTCCGCAAAGAACACATCAACTACCACAAGGATAGCCCTGAAGAATTGGCTGTATTGAATTATACTTCGGGAACTACCAGCTATTCCAAAGGTGTTATGCTCCCCTATCGTGCCTTGTGGTCGAATACCAAATTTGCTTTTCAGGTATTGAAGATGAACCCCGGAGACAAGATTGTTTCCATGCTTCCTATGGCACACATGTACGGACTTGCCTTTGAATTCTTGTATGAGTTCAGCGTAGGTTGCCACATCTTCTTCCTTACCCGCATGCCAAGTCCGAAGATCATCTTCCAGGCATTTGCCGAAGTCAAGCCGAATTTGGTGGTAGCCGTTCCGCTGATTATTGAAAAGATTATCAAAAAGAACATCCTTCCAAAGCTGGAAACTCCGGCCATGAAGATTCTCTTGAAAGTTCCTATTGTCAGTGATAAGATTAAAGCCACCGTTCGTGAGCAAATGATCAATGCTTTCGGCGGCAACTTCTACGAAGTCATCGTGGGTGGTGCGGCTTTCAATCAGGAAGTGGAACAGTTCTTGCGTAGCATCAACTTCCCATACACCGTTGGCTATGGCATGACCGAATGTGCTCCGATTATCAGTTATGAAGACTGGAAAGCCTTCAAGCAAGGTTCTTGTGGAAAGGCAGCTCCTCGTATGGAAGTCAAGATATTAAGTCCTGATCCTCAGAACATTGTTGGAGAAATTGTCTGCAAAGGCCCTAATGTGATGTTGGGTTACTATAAGAATCCCGAAGCTACTGCCGAAGTGATCGACAAAGACGGTTGGATGCACACCGGCGACTTGGGTATCATGGATGCCGAAGGTAACATTACCATCAAGGGAAGAAGTAAGAACATGCTTTTAGGTCCTTCCGGTCAGAACATTTATCCAGAAGAAATTGAAGACAAGCTGAACAACATGCCTTACGTTTCCGAAAGTATCATCATCCAGCAAGCAGACGGCAAACTTGCGGCTCTCATCTATCCGGACTTTGACGATGCCTTTGCACATGGATTGGATAACAACGGCATTGAGCAAGCAATGGAAGAAAATCGTCAGCACTTGAATACAGAACTTCCGGCTTATTCTCAAATAGCCCGCGTAAAGATTTATCCGGAAGAATTTGAAAAGACTCCAAAGAAGAGTATCAAACGTTTCTTGTATCAGGAAGTAAGATAAAGCAAATATATTTTTGACAAACGTGTTGAGGGTGTGTCAGGAATCCACAGGTAAAAATGTTACCATCTGTATGTGGTTCACACACCCTCTTTTTATTTCCCGTTTTGGATTTTTTCCTTTCCACATGGGTGGAGAGTGATTTTCACCTAAGTTGAAAGCCCTCTTCACCTACGTGAAGAGCTTTCTTCATTATCGTGAAGAGATAGATGTGCATTTCGACACATCCTCTTTGCATGATTACCCTTCCCTCTTTTTATTCTTTCTTGACGTTTATTAGGTACAACTCTAATTTTTTACTACTTTTGGGAACTAATAAAATCTACAGAACATGAAAATAATCAAACTTCTGGTTGGGGCGTTGTTCTTCTCTCTCAACGCGAATGCCCAATCCAATTATGAGAAAGATCCGGAAAGCTGTACCAGTATCATGGTAGGCAAGAAAGCAACCACCGACGGCTCGGTCATTACCAGCCATACTTGTGATAGTTGGTATCGCACGTGGGTAAATATGGTGCCTGCTCAAAAGTATGAACGGGATACAACCATGACCATCTACGATGGCCGTATGCACACCGAGTTCGTGGCCGACCAAACCAAAGTAACCATTAAGGGGGTGATTCCGCAAGCACGCCAGACGTATGCCTTCATGGATACTTCCTACCCTTGCATGAACGAAAAGCAGTTGGGTATCGGCGAAACAACCATTAGCGGTAAGCGCGAATTGAGAAACCCCAACGGTATGTTCATGATTGAGGAATTGCAACGGGTGGTTCTCCAGCGATGCACCACCGCCCGCGAAGCCATTCTCCTGATGGGCGAACTCATCAAGCAATATGGCTATGCCGATAGCGGCGAGTGTCTGACGATTGCCGATCCGAATGAAGTATGGCACTTCGAGGTGTTCGGCGAAGGTAAGGACAAGATTGGCGGTGTATGGGCGGCTGTCCGTATCCCCGATGACCATGTAGGTGTGTCGGCCAACATTCCTCGTATCAGCACCCTCAACTTGAAGGACAAGAACAACTGCATGGCTTCCGAAAACGTGTTCGATGTAGCTAAACGTCTTGGTCTTTGGGATGGAAAGGAACCGTTCAAGTGGTGGAAAGCCTTCGGAAGCAAAAAAGCCTTCAGTGTACGCGAGTTCTTCATCCTCGACAAGTTGGCTCCGTCGTTGAAGCTTGACTACGAAGCCGACGAACTCCCTATCAGCGTGAAGCCAGAAAAGCAAGTGTCTGTAACCGATGTCATGGCCTTGCTCCGTCAGACATACGAAGGCACCAAGTGGGATATTACCCAAAACCTGAAAGTAACCGTCAAGGAAAGAGGTAGCGAAAAGGTGGATACCATCATCAGTCCGAAGGCCAATCCCTGGATGCGTCCGGACGAAATCAAGATGTTGAAAGGACTTAACAACGAAGCGGTTACACAAGTCCGCAACATCGCCGTTCCTCAATGTGCCTACTCTACCGTCATCCAGCTCCGTAGCTGGTTGCCCGATGCCGTCGGAGGTATCGTTTGGTTCTCGATGGATAACCCGGGACAAAGTCCTCGTATCCCCGTATTCTGTGGCGTAACCGACTTTCCTGCCATGTTCAAGATTTGTGGCAACCACCGTTATCGCGACGATGCCGCCTTGTGGCACTACCGCGAAGCCAACAAGCTGGCAGCTGTGAAGTGGGGTACTTTCCGCAAGACAATGGAAAAGAACATCCTGCACTTTGAAGAAAAAGGCCAACGCGAACTTCCGTTTGTCGAAGCCCAATATCAACAAATTTTGAAGGAGAAGGGCGAAGAAGCCGCACGTGCTTACCTCACCGGATACACCAATGACTTTATCGGTGCTACCATTCTCCGTTGGGATGAAATGGCGCGTGAATTCTGGATTCAAAGCCGATTTGGGTTGTAAAAACATATTATTTCCCCTCTCGAGAGGGGATTAAGGGGTGTGTGAGACACATACAGATGGTAGTATTTTCACGTGGACGTTTTTTTCGAACGGAGTCCTCAACAACTCGTCTAACACACCCCCTTCCCCCTCTCGAGAGGGGAGTATGCATCAACAAATAATCATTAAAATAAAAACCAAACAAAATATGAAAACAAGAATCCTTACATTCGCAAGTTTGCTTTGCCTCGGCTCGGCGACATTTGCACAAGAAGCAGAAAAGGCCGGCTATCAGTTTACCGATGTAGCCACCATTCAAGTTACCCCCGTCAAGAATCAGGCATCTACCGGCACTTGCTGGTGCTTCGCCACCACCTCGTTCATGGAAGCCGAACTCTTTCGCATGGGCAAAGGGGAATACGACCTCTCCGAAATGTTCATCGTGCGTCAGAAGTACATGAACCAGTTGCAGGACAACTACCTGCGTCGCGGCAAAGGAACCCTCGGACAAGGCAGCATTACCAATGCCTTCAAGAATGCGTTCAACGAGGTAGGTATCGTTCCCGAAGAGGTGTACGACGGTATCAACTACGACTCCGACAAGCACAACCACCGCGAACTGAACCAATACCTCAGAGCCATTGCCGAGGTAGCCATTAACAACAAGCACCGTAGTCCGGAGTACTACAAACTCATCAACCACTTGCTGGATACCTACTTGGGCGAGGTACCTTCTACATTTACTTACAAAGGAAAGGAATACACTCCAAAAAGCTTTGCACAAAGCTTGGGCTTGAAGATGGATGACTACATCGAACTGACCAGCTTCACTCACCAGCCGTACTACCAACAATTTGCTCCGGAGATTCCCGACAACTGGGAACGCAAACTGATGTACAATCTTCCGTTGGACGAACTGATGGGCGTAATCAGACACGCTTTGACGAATGGCTATACAGTATGCTGGGATGGTGATGTAAGCGAAAAGGGCTTCTCACACAAGAACGGTGTGGCCATCAATCCGGAAGTGAAGAAGGTAGAAGACTTGAGTGGTACAGACTTTGCCCGTTGGCAGGGAATGGACGAAAAAGCTCGTTTGGAAGAAGCGTATAAGTTCTCGGCTCCTTGCCCTGAAGTGAATGTAACTCCCGAAGTACGTCAGGAAGGTTTTGAGTCATTCGTAACCACCGACGACCACTTGATGCACCTTACCGGCATGGTAAAAGACCAAAACGGTACGGTCTATTATGTAACCAAGAACTCTTGGGGTACAGAACGCAACACATTTGGTGGATACCTGAACATGTCGGATAGTTATGTACGTGCCAAGACCATCTACATCCTTGTCCATAAGGACGGTATTCCAAAGGATATCAAGAAAAAACTTGGTTTGTAACAATCAAACAAAAGCCCGATGAACGATTGAATCGCATCGGGCTTCTTTATGTATTTACATTCAGTGCATTTCTATCTTGTCTGCGTTTTTGTTATGCTTAAATTCATAGCTAATTGTTTTTCTGGAAACTGATAACCGCCCAAATGCTAACCACTAATCCGTACAAACATAACGGAACGAATTGCGAAAGAATTGAATTTCCCTGAACAGTTTACTTTCCAGCAACATGCAGGCATACACCCAAAGAGTACCGCAAACAACAGGAATCCGCTGAATAAGAAAAGTAAGGAAACCCACCTGGTAAAAAAACTTGTCTCTAAATTTGGGAAGAATAAATGAATGTTCTATTTTTACGCCCTAATTTCTTAAAGAAAAGCAAAGAATGAAGAAGAATCTGAAACAATGGGCGTTGTTGCTGATAGCGGCAATTACCCTTCCTGTTACTTCGATGGCGCAGGATAAAGTAGAGGCAAGTGTAGGTGCCGATTTAGTAAGCGGATACGTTTGGCGCGGTCAGGATTTGGGCGGCGTGAGCATCCAACCTTCAATCTCTGTGGCCTACAAAGGCTTGTCGCTGACCGCATGGGGTTCAGTAGGCATTGATAGTGAAGACGACAAGGAAATAGACTTGACTTTGGCTTACGAAACCGGAAACTTCAGTATCTCTGTAACCGACTATTGGGTGGCCGCTTCCGGCGAAGACACCAAGTATTTCAAGTATGGCGCACACACTACCGCCCATGTATTTGAAGCACAAATCGGCTATGATTTCGGTCTTTTGGCCTTAAACTGGTACACCAACTTTGCCGGTGCCGATGGAGTGAACGAAGACGGCGATAGAGCCTACTCATCGTATGTTACCATGACGGCTCCTTTCAGCTTGGGTGGTTTAGAATGGGAAGCTGAAATCGGCGCTACTCCCTGGGCAACCGACTATTATACCGATACCACCGGTTTTGCCATTTGCGATATCAGTCTCGGCACATCGAAAGAAATCAAGATTACCGATTCGTATAGTCTTCCGGTCTTTGCCAAAGCAACTTTCAATCCGGCGGCCGACAAAGCATTTTTCACTTTCGGTCTGAGTTTCTAATGTAACGAAATGTATGCTCCTCTCTTGAGAGGAGGAAGGGGGTGTGTTAGACCACGTGAAACACTACCATCTGTATGTGTATCACACACCCCTTAATCCCCTCTCAAGAGGGGAAATGATAAACCCAAAAAATAAAAGAATATGAGTATTTTGATGAACATTCTTTGGCTGTTGTTGGGCGGTATCTTTACCGCCGTAGAATATGTGGTAGCCAGTTTAGGAATGATGATTACAATTATAGGGATTCCTTTCGGTCTTCAAACGCTAAAGCTGAGTTTGCTGGCTCTGTGTCCGTTTGGCAAGGAAATACAAACCACTCCACAAGCCGGTGGTTGCCTAAGCATCATCATGAACATCCTATGGATTCTGTTGGGAGGAATATGGATCAGTCTCTCGCATTTGGTATTCGGCCTTGTGCTTTGTATTACCATCATCGGTATCCCTTTCGGGAAACAACACTTCAAGTTGGCCGGCCTTGCTCTGACTCCTTTCGGGAAACATGTAGTGGAAAAATAATAAAATCTGTTTTGAAATAGTTATCTCCCCTCTTGAGAGGGGGAAGGGGGTGTGTGAAATACATCAATAACGAATATATTCCCAACTGTATGTGTCTCACACACCCCTTAATCCCCTCTCAAGAGGGGAATAGTGTTCAGACAATAGTTAATATCATTAATGCTGTCCGCAACCTTCGCCGTTTGCATGAGAATCTCCTTCACAGCAAGCACCTTCAGCCTTTATCTTCTTCAAGGTTTCTACACTCATGGCAGCACATTCCAATGCACTCTTACCCAAGCTTGGCTGGTCTTGTTCCACAATCAGCCACTTGCTACCTGCCGCCTTCGAAGCCTTCACTAGTGCAGGAACATCTTGTACACCGTAACCTAACGGGCGGAATTCAAACGACTTGTTCTCTTTCTTCTCGCCTTCGTTCAAGCCAATCAACGCATACGGATCTTCCTTCTGCTCACCGGCCGCATAATAGTCCTTCAAGTGAACCACCGGAGAACGACCGGAATACTTTTGCAAGTAAGCTACCGGATCCTGACCGGCATACTTCACCCAACATTCGTCCAACTCTGTTTGCAATAGCTCGGCAGGCACATTGGCATAGAGATAGTCCAAACCAAACTCACCGCTTTCGGTTTTTGCAAACTCAAAGTCATGGTTGTGATAAAGCAGAATCAAGCCTGCATCCTTCATCTTCTGTCCGATAGTGCGGATTTCTTCCATCATCTGACCGAACTTTTCTCCGCCCGGACGACGTTCTTCCGTAACGTATGGAACCGCAATGTATGCACAACCGATGGTTTTATAGTCGGCAATAACCTTATCAACATCTGCCAACATATCTGCCAATGGAACATGAGCCGACACCGGAACCAAGTCGATTTCATCGCACCAGGCTTTCACTTGTTCAGGGGTATTGCCATACAATCCGGCAAATTCCACACCGTCATACCCCATCTCTTTTACCTTTTGAAGCGTACCCTTTAAATCCTTTGCCGCATCATCGCGTACACTATAAAGTTGCAAACCAATGGGCAGACAACATTCCTTAACCTCTTCACTCTTAGCTTCCGACTTTTTGGAAGCACCGCCGCATGATGCCAATCCCATCAACACAACGGCAACACATAATAACATTGAAAACTTTTTCATTGTAATAGAAATTAAAAAACGGCCTACCCACAACCGTAGGCAGACCGTCCGAATGATTGATTTGAATTATTCTTCTTTCTTTGTTTTCTTGGTAGTTGCTTTCTTAGCCGGAGCCTTCTTTTCTTTCGGTTCAGCCTTTTCAAGCTTCTTCTGCAACTTTTCAATTTCCTTTGTCAAAGAAGCGATTTCTTCACCCTGATTCTTGATTGTAGTCAAGAGTGAGTTCAATTCTTCATTATCCATATCTACCGGATACAATGAATCAACACGTGCAATGAAGTCGCCCACGATGTTCATGTAGTTGGTAAACGCGTCGAATGGAGAATCATAGATACCGCGTTCGATGTACAAACCAGTGTTCTTAGTTGTCATGAAGCGGAAGTTGTTACTTGCCTGCAAGTAATCCCAATCCTGCTTGATACGACGGTCTTGGCAGAGGTGTACACGTTCGGCAACGCTATACAACTTGTTGAATGCTTCACGCTGGAGGATGTTACCCAAGAAGCTGGAGATGTCTCTTTCTTCGTCTGTCCATGACATTGGATAAGGAACGTCAACAGCGTCAACTGATTTCAGTTTAGTGATGATTTCAGTCGGAGTAGAGAATGTGATGCCTCTTTCCTTTGCACAGACAGGCAATGCTTTCAAGAATTCAAGGATATTAGAAGACAACGGTTGAGCAATACCTAAAGCAGACAATTCCATGAAGATGTTGATCACTTGTTCTTCTTCCGGCATATCGGCAATCCAACCAATGTACTTGTCAGCAAACAAAGGATATTCGTTCCATTCAGAGTTGTTGAAACGCAAGCTGATGTCATCAGACAACTTAAAGTCGCGCAACAACACCTTCAAGTTCTGGTTGTATGCACAGTGATACAAGTAGTGGGCACTCTTCCAACCCAATACGTGCTTAGCACCTTCAGTCAAGATACCCTTGAAGCCCATGTCAGCGATGATGGCACCGATTTCGTTTGAGTAAATCAAACTTGAGTTACGGAATACCTTCGGAGCCTTGCCAAACATCTGCTGTACCTTAGTACGCATACGTTCTACGTCATCGCGGAAACATTCTTCGTTAGCCAATGAAGAAAGACCATGTGAGTAAGGTTCGCACAAGAATTCTACACAACCGGTTTCATTCAATTCGTGCAACAACTCAATCACTCTCGGTGCGTATGTTTCCAACTGTTCCAAAGCCACGCCTGATACAGACAAAGCTACCTTGAAAGCACCGTTGTTGGCCTTAGCCATTTCAATCAAAGTACCCAAAGCCGGGATGTAAGAACGTTCTGCAACGTCGTTGATGCTACGTTCGTTTTCGTAGTCATCATAGTAGTAATGGTCACGACCAATATCGAAGCAACGATAACGCTTCAAGTTGATAATATTGTGAATCTCAAAATAAAGACAGATTGTTTTCATATCTATTTATTTTTATTATTTGTTGTTTCTAATTAATTCATCATAGATAGCACGGTGTTTCAAGCCCACCTTTTCCCAAGTGATACCGTCCACTTCCTTCTTTCCTTCTTCCTGCAAGTATTTGAACAAGCCCGGATTCGTACAGATAGAATAGATAGCATCGGCCATTGCGTTGATATCCCAATAATCCACCTTGATTACATTGGTAAGGATTTCACCACAACCCGACTGCTTGGAAATGATAGACGGTGTACCGCACTGCATCGCTTCAAGCGGAGCAATACCGAACGGTTCGGATACAGAAGGCATGACAAACACATCACTATTCTTGTAGGCTTCGTACACTTGTTTACCGCGTTGGAATCCCGGGAAGTGGAACTTATCGGCGATACCGCGTTCGGCAGCCAAGTTCACCATTGCTTCGTACATATCACCGGAACCGGCGAACACGAAACGGATGTTCTTAGTACGCTTCAACACGAGAGCAGCAGCTTCAACGAAGTATTCCGGCCCCTTCTGCATGGTGATACGACCTAAGAATGTAACCACCTTTTCCTTCGGATGTTCCACACGTGGAATAGCGTCCAGTTCAGGAGACAATGGATATACTGCATTGTGCATAGCTACACACTTACGAGGATCCTGATGATAGTGATTGATTACTGTCTGACGAGTTAATTCGGATACACACATGATACAGTCTGCATGGTCCATACCGTTCTTTTCCATTGAATAAACGGTTGGATTTACTTGACCACGAGAACGGTCAAAGTCGGTTGCATGAACGTGAATACACAATGGTTTTCCGCTGACCATCTTGGCATGAACACCGGCCGGATAAGTCAACCAGTCGTGAGCATGGATGATATCAAACTCTTGCTGACGAGCAACTACCCCTGCAATGATGGAATAGTTATTGATTTCTTCGTGAAGATTCTTCGGATAACCACCGGCAAATTCCATACAACCCAAGTCATTGACATTCATGTATGAGAAATCCGCATAGATATGATCGCGGAGAGAATAATATTCTTCCGGACTGGTATAGTTAGGCAGACGAGACTTCAAGTAATCATAGTCTACATCACGCCATACGATAGGCACTTGATTCATGCCCAAAATATGCAAGAACTTTTCTTCTTCACCTGTGGGCTTCGGCAAACAGAATGTGGTTTCCACATCCCCCTGCAAACTCAAACCTTTGGTAATACCATAAGAAGCAACCGCAAGACCACCTAAAATTTTGGGAGGAAATTCCCATCCAAACATTAATACTTTCATATAGGCTCCTCCTATTAATAGTTATACTTACTTAACATATACAATGTTCTCAGGATTTCTGCAACATTCATTGCAAACGAAACAGCACCTCTTCCCTTAAACGGCGGATTACCATCAAAAAGTTCAGGGATAGAACCAATACAGTGAGAAGTCATTTCATCTTCAAAACCAATCATGTGGCGTTCAATGAAACCAAGCGCACTCATCTTGTAAATCTTAAGGTATGCTTCGAAATAGAAACCTGCCAACCAGGGCCATGCTGTACCTTGATGGTAAGCATAATCACGTTGGTGCTGAGGACCTACATAGTTCGGATTGTAACCGCCACTCTTCGGGCTTAATGAACGAAGTCCCTTCGGAGTCAACAGTTCTTTAGAACAGATATCCACGATACCCTTCTTCTGACGGGTGTTCAATGGAGAATAATCGAATGCAGCTGCAAAAATCATGTTCGGACGAACACTCCAGTCCATCATGTGGCCATCTACATAGTCCAACAAATAACCATGTTCGTTCAAGAAGGTATCTACGAATGATACAGCAGTCTTTTCTGCCAATTCCTTCAAGTCGTCTGTCAAAGTGCTTTCACCCAACAAGTCAGCGGCGAAGCAAAGGGCATTGTACCACAACGCATTGATTTCAACTACATACCCTGTACGTGGAATCACCGGACGACCGTTAGCCGTAGAGTTCATCCAAGTTACAGCTCTGTCATGACCGTTGGTGTAAAGCAAACCATTGGAGTGCAAGAACAAGTTCGGATGATTTTCACGACGGAGGTATTCCATGATTTCTTCTACGAGAGCACCGTACTTTTCACGACATTCTTCCTTAGAAACCATCTTGGCATATTGCTGGATACACCATACGGCCCACAACAATACATCCGGATGTTCCATTTCGTAAACCTTCAGATTGTCCGATTCGTCGTTGATGAAATTACGGATAGCTTTGCTGGCAGTAATCATCATTTCTTCATACTTCGCCTTTTCGTCGATGGCCAATGTCAAGCCCGGCAAAGAGATGAACATATCACGCGCACGACACTTGAACCAGGGATAACCGGCCAAGATATAAGCTTCACCATCCGAACGATTGGTGAACTGGTGAGCAGCGTTAATCAAGCAATGTTGGAAGTTATCACGCGGAGTACGTTCGTCCATTTCTTCTTCAAAGGTCTTCTTCAAGCCACGTGTCTTCACTTCCTTGATACCGGCCGCAAACACGATGCTTTCGCCCTTCTTGATTTCCATTTCGAAATAGCCCGGAACGTAAAGGTCTTCGTTGAAGTCGTAACCTCTTTCCTGTTCTTTCGGATATTCCATGCCACGATACCAGTCCGGCTGGAATACAAATTCATTCTTCTTGTTGAACTGCATGTACAAGTCTGGATAACCAGCATACATACAAGTCTTGATACCATTATCTACTACTTCGTAATCGCGGCTTGCTGTTGGATTTTCGTGTGTATATTGACGTACACTACGGAAAGCCAAGAACGGACGGAAACGTAAGGTAGTTGCTGAATGTGCATCAACCAATGTGTAACGGATAAGGATGCGGTTTTCGTAATGTTCAAAAAGGGTTTCCTTCTTCAAGATTACACCACCTACACGATACAAAGTAGTAGGCACCTTTTCACATTCATATTCACGGATATACTTGTGTCCTCTCGGGGCATAGTTGTCGCCCTGATACTTATGAAGGCCCAAGTTGAATTCTGCACCATGCTGTATTACCGTTGCATCAAGAGAAGAAAGCAACACATGGTTTTCATCGTCAAGTTCCGGAATTGGAATAACGAGCAAACCATGATATTTTCTCGTATTACAATCAACAATGGTAGTACAATGGTAAGCTCCTGAACGGTTCGTGCGAAGAATTTCTCTTGGGAGAGTTTCTTCGAGATTCGTCATGAGAGTCTTGTCAAATCGTAAGTAACTCATAGTTGTTATATTAAGGTTATTAATAAATCCAAAGTTC
>JAFTSK010000028.1 GCA_017467385.1 Bacteroidaceae bacterium | reverse complement strand
CTTGCCTTCTCTCTTGGTAAAGCCACCCGGGAAACGTCCGAATGCTGAATATTTTTCTTTATACTCTACCTGTAGCGGCATGAAATCAGTACCGGGAACTGCATCTTTTGCTGCACAAACAGTAGCAAGCAACATGGTGTTGCCCATGCGAAGCATTACAGAACCGTCTGCCTGTTTTGCCAGCTTTCCCGTTTCGAGTGTGATGGTTCTTCCATCAGGGAGCTCGATCGTCTTAACAATAGGATTAATCATAAAAATGTATTATTATAAATTTTTCGTCTAAAAATCGGGCAAAGATAGGCATTTATTCTGTTAATGTGGGGATTATAGGGCAAAAAGTTAGGAATGTTTCTGTTTTTTTTCATTTTAACGTTCAAGAACGTGCCTAAATGCTTTGTTAAACCGCGAAAAGACGTATCTTTGCACTGGATTTAATTAGAAAACACACTTTTATACAAAAAATGGTGATGAAGAAAGTTGTATATTTTTTGCTTGCACTTGTGTTGGTAGGACTGGGCGCTTGCGATAACGAACCGAAATTTAAGGTTTTGGGTGAAGTCTCCGGTGCCGCAGACAAAACGCTTTATTTGGAAGCTTCAAGTTTGGAAGGCATTGTAGTATTGGATTCTGTAAAGTTGGGAAACAGTGGGCAATTCGATTTCGCGGAAGCTTGTCCTGAATCTCCGGAGTTCTATCGTTTGCGCATGGATGGTAAGGTCATAAACTTTGCTGTCGACTCGACAGAAACCGTAACGGTCAAGGCAAATGCTGATAAATTTGATACAGATTATGCCATTGAAGGCTCGGAAAACAACCTCAAGATAAAGGAATTGGTGTTGTTGCAGGCCGATTTGCAAAGCCAGGTAGATAAGTTAGCACAGACTCGTGGCGTTCCTGCCGGTATCTTGCAGAACAACATGGTAAGTTTGGTAAATGCATACAAGGATAAGGTGAAGAAGGAATACATCTTCGTTGCTCCTAATACCTCATACGCTTATTTTGCTTTGTTCCAAACGTTGAACGGATACATGATATTCGATCCACTAAGCAACAAAGAAGATATCAAGTGCTTTGCGGCTGTGGCTACCAGCTTGAACAATACTTACCCACATGCAGACCGTTCCCGTAACCTTTATAATATGGTTATCAAGGGTATGAAGAATACACGAGCTCCTCACGAAGAAGTGATGGAACTCCCTGCTGATAAGGTGCAGGAAGTCAGCTTGATTGACATTGAATTGAAAGACTTGAAAGGTAATGTACGCCGCTTGACAGACTTGAAAGACCAGGTGATTTTGATAGACTTTACCGTTTATAATAATGTCATGTCTGCTTCTCACAACATGGCGTTGCGTGAGCTTTACAATAAGTACCATGCACAAGGGTTGGAAATCTACCAGATTTCATTGGATAGCGATGAACACTTCTGGAAAACTTCTGCCGATAACCTTCCCTGGATTTGTGTGCGCGATGAAAAGGGTATTTATTCATCGTATGTCAATCTTTATAACGTGAAGAATCTCCCAACCCTCTTCTTGGTAGGTCGTAACAACGTGCTGAGTGCAAGAGGAGAAGACGTGGAAGATATAGAAGCGAGTATCAAGAAGCTTTTGTAAAAAGCTAATTATGAGTTGAATCTAATTAAAATATGTTAGAAAGCATCCTTTAAAGTTTGATTCATAAGAAATAAAAAACTATCTTTGCAAGCAAATGGTAAAAAGAGGGTTCCGACATTTTACGGTGTCGGAATTCTTTTTGTTTTTATAGCACAAATAGTATAATAAATAAATTTAAGGAGGAAAACATTATGGCTTATATGTCAGAAGAAGGTTACAAGCAGCTACTCGAGGAATTGAGACAGCTGGAATCAGTAGAACGCCCTAAAATTGTAGCGGCGATTGCTGAAGCTCGCGACAAAGGAGATTTGTCGGAAAATGCGGAATACGATGCCGCTAAGGAAGCACAAGGCCTGTTGGAAATGAAAATCAGTCAGCTGAAGGCTGTGATTGGTGATGCAAAAATCATTGATACAACCAAGTTGAAGACTGATACCGTACAAATCTTGAGTAAGGTGGAACTGAAGAATGTCAAGACAGGCATGAAGATGGCTTATACATTGGTAGCCGAAAGTGAAGCCAACCTGAAGCAAGGTAAGATTTCGGTAAATACTCCGATTGCACAAGGCCTTTTGGGTAAGAAAGTAGGCGATATTGCTGAAATTACCATCCCACAGGGTAAAATCAGTTTGGAAATTTTGAACATTTCATTTTAACGGATAGGCAGGTTCGCACACAATGCGAGTCTGCCTTCTTTTATATAGTTTGATATGGCAACAATATTCAGTAGAATCATCGCAGGTGAGATTCCCAGCTACAAGGTAGCGGAGAATGAACAGTTTTATGCGTTCTTGGATATCAATCCGTTGGTAAAAGGCCATACATTGGTAGTTCCTAAACGCGAAGTAGATTATATCTTCGACTTAGAAGATGATGAGGTGGCAGCTATGCATGTCTTTGCAAAAAGCGTGGCGTTGGCCATTCAGCAGGCTTTCCCTTGCAAGAAGGTAGGCGAGGCTGTCATTGGTTTGGAAGTGCCTCATGCACACATTCATCTGATTCCTATTCAGAAAGAATCGGATATGTTGTTCTCCAATCCCAAATTGAAACTTTCCAATGAGGAGTTTGTAGCAGTAGCTGAGGCTATCAATAAAGCTTGGGAAAACAATCAAAAGTAATCTTCTTCCTTATTAGATATAGAAAAGTGGATGGGAAACCCCATCCACTTTCTTTATACAAATTCATCGCCTAACTTCACTTGTACGTCGTTCACGTATCGACGGATAGTGCTTTCGTCGTCTTTCTTGCATACTAACAGTACGTTTTCGGTATCTGCTACCAGGTAATCCTCCAATCCTTGCAAAACGGCTAACTTACCTTTGGGGAGAGCTACGATATTGTTCTCGCAGTCATAAAGCAAGGTATGTCCGTTGATGATAACGTTCTGATTTTTGTCTTTCGGAGAAGCGTCGTGAAGAGAACCCCAGGTACCTAAGTCAGCCCATCCAAAATCACAAAGCTGTACATATACGTTTTCGGCTTTTTCCATAATTCCATAATCAATGGAAATGTTCGGACAAGAAGCAAAGTCTTCTTCGTTGGTCAGTTCTTTCGTGCCAATCTCGGGCATATAGCGGTTGAATGCTTCCAAGATGGTATTTACGTTCCACAAGAAGATACCGGAGTTCCAATAAAATTCATGACTTTCTACAAAGACCTGCGCAAATTCTAATTGAGGCTTTTCGACGAAAGTCTTTACCTTGTAGAAATCCCCTTGCTTCTCATCGGCTATCTGGATGTATCCGTAACCTGTTTCCGGTCGGTTCGGCTTGATGCCTAAGGTCAGCAACTGGGGTGATTGAGCAACAAACTCCAATCCTTTCTGAATGGCCTCAATGAATTCTCCTTCTTTCAAAATCAGGTGGTCGGCCGGAGCTACAATGACATTGGCTTCCGGATTCACTTCTTTTACTTTGCCCGAAGCCCAAGCGATGCAAGGAGCCGTATTTCTCCGAGTCGGTTCCAATAAGATTCTGTCTTCGTGCAATTCCGGTAATTGCTCTTTGACCAACTCTTCGTATTGGGCATTGGTAATGACAAAAATATTCTCTTGAGGTACAATTTTGCTGTATCTGTTGAAAGTTAGTTGTAGAAGTGTATGTCCGGTTCCGAAGAAATCGAGGAACTGTTTGGGCTTATTTTTACGGCTATACGGCCAGAAACGGCTTCCGATACCCCCGGCCATGATAACACAGTAATTGTTGTTTTTTGTCATGATAATGATTGGATTTAAAGTTTCTGCTAAGTTAGGATTTATTTTTGTCTTTACTACTGTATTTGTGATAAATGATGTTATAAATACTTTTTTTGAAGAAAAATTGCAGAAAGTTTTGGAGGTAAATAAAATTATTGTACCTTTGCATCCGCAAATGAGAAACAACTCTCGTTCTTAGCAATGCCCAGATGGCGGAATCGGTAGACGCGCTGGTCTCAAACACCAGTGGATTCACTTCCATCCCGGTTCGACCCCGGGTCTGGGTACTGAAG
>JAFTSK010000210.1 GCA_017467385.1 Bacteroidaceae bacterium | reverse complement strand
CGGGAGTAGTCATCGCCAATAACTTCAAGCATGGAAGCGGTACCAATCTGGAGGAAGAAAAGGATCCGAACGAAGGTACAGGTGAAGAAACTGAAGGGTAAAGACCTATAAAAGGAATATTCTGTTAGGATGAACCCGCCAGTTTAGTAGGTTCATCCTAATAACATATTTATATGTTTAACTTAAACTCTATTTTATGGAAGTACATATTTTTAGGAAAATGTGTTTTGGCTTGGCGTTGCTTGGCCTTACAGCATGTACAGAAAAGGATTTTTTTGGAGAAAACGGATCGGAGGTAACAATAAAAGCAGATATTGAAGCCCCAATTAATGATGCAACATCAGCCAAACCGGAAACTCGCACGTTTATTGATGAAGATGATGCTTATGCTTCGGGAGTAGGAACCATGTGGCGTGCCAATGAAGTGATTGGTGTGTATGGCAGTTTGTCGAAGAATGTGAAGTTCACAAGTACCAACGATGAAGATGCAAGCTCGGTTTCGTTCAAAGGATTCATGTTCGGTACTCCTAAATATGCTTATTATCCTTATAGCGAAACCAATAATGACGTGGCCGCTACAGCTGTGAAATTAGCGATGCCGATAGTTCATGAGTATAACTCGGTATATAAAGATTTAGTGGGGGACTTTCGTGCCGGAGTACTCGATTCGCGAAGCTGGTTCTCGTCCACCTTTACTTTTTCACGATTGGTTTCTATTTTGAAGTTTAAGGTAGATGCAACAGGTACAGCATTGGAAGGTTCTAATATTCGTTCAATCTCTATCAAAGTGGGCAACCAACGTAAGATTTCGGGTGATGTTACTGTTAACTTGGAATCACAAGCATTGAATGTTGGTGAGTTTGCAGAAGGGAATGATAGTTTGACTTTGAAGTGGACAAACGAACCGACGCTTTCCAATGGTATGACTCGTATTGCTTATGCAACTGCATTGCCAACCATACAAACAGGTGATGAGATGACAGTTACAATAGAAACTACAACTCACAAGGCAACCTTTATTCGCACCTCCAAAGCTACATTCAATGCTAACGGCTTGTATGGTTATACCTTTACTCTGGCAGATATTGACAACCTAATTGTAGAAGAATTCCCCAAAGAAGAGTTGCCCGAAGTGGTTCCTGTGAGTGATTTGAAGATAGCCAATTTCAAATTTACCGTCGCCAACAACCCCGGCAAGATACTTCCGGGCAGAGTGGTATTCAATTCAAGCAGTTACAAGGCAGAATTGAAGAACGATGTAACCGAACAAGTATGCGAGATTGATACCGTCAATCATAAGATTTCGCTTTATGTACCTTATCTGAACAATCGCAAACTGGTACCAACCTTTGAGTTGTCGGAAGGTGCTTCACTTATTTACGAAGGTGGTGCAATCATCAGTGGCGAAACAGAGGTGGATTTTGCAACCTATAAACAAGTGGCCGTAGTGAACGAAGCCGGTGAAGGAACAGTCTATGATGTAGAACTGACCAATACAGGCCTTCCGGTGGTGGTAGTGAACCAAGAAACCGGAACAACCAGCAGCGAAAGCAACAGCAACTACTCAAAGGGTAGTGCGGCTTGGTATGCAGCAACCGGCACCAAGTGGCAACCCAAAGACAGTGATTGGGCGATGACGGAAGGTGTGGACAACTTCATGGTATATAACGCAGACGGTACTTCTGCTTTGACCAACAAGAGTGGTACTATACTGACTGAACCCATCTTGGCTTCTACCCGTGTACGTGGTAATATTACCCAGCGTATGCCCAAGAAGGCATTTGCTGTGAAATTGGACAGTAAGTCGGGGGTATTAGGCATGAAAGCCCACAAGCGTTGGGTTTTGCTCGCTAACTGGAAAGACCGTACTCTGATGCGTAATGATGTAGCTTTTGGTATTGCTAATGTCTTCAAGCAAACCTTCCCTAATGATGGAATGGCTTGGAATCCTTCGGGACAGTTTGTTGAATTGGTTTATAATGGTGTACATGTAGGTAATTACTACCTGTGTGAACAAATAAAGATAGACGGTAACCGTCTCGACATCAAGGATCCTTATGATGCAGAAGATAGTTTTACAGCCGCCGCCGATTATGGATATTTGTTAGAATGTGATGATGCCTACGACGAGACTTGGAAGTTCACCAGCAAACATTACATCCCCTTCCTGTTCAAGGACGATGGTAATGACACCATGTTGCAATATGCGAAAGATATAGTATATGGTGTGGAAGAAAACTTGTATAAAGGATATAGTGGAACTGCCGATGCCTTCGCGGAAGCTTACAAGACACTCGACTTGACCAGCGTAGTCGATTACTGGTTGATTCAGGAACTGATGTTGAACAGTGAAATGCAACATCCGAAGAGTACTTATATGTACATCAATGACGGTAAGTTGTATGCCGGTCCTATCTGGGACTTCGACTGGAACACGTTACCTACCAGTAGTCTGTTTGAATGTGATGGTTACTCGTACACTGGTTCCATGTTGCAACACATCATCGATGGCGGTTCCAATGGTTTCTTTGGTATGGGTGCCAAAGGACACTTCCGTAAGTCATCGGGTTATCCGGATAAACCGCTTGAAGAAAGCGACTTGAACTACATGTGGTATCCGATGTTGGTGAAAGATGCAACCTTTAAAGCAAAGGCGGCAGAACGTTGGAATGCTGTAAAAGGTGCACTGAGTGCGTATGTAGCTTCACTTCCTCAGTTGGCTGCTAAAATCAAACAATCAGAATCGGAAAACTGGAGTATGTGGCAGTTAGATTCAAATAACAATAAGAAACGTACATCAATGTATAGCATTGGTAACGTGTTAAGTGGTTCAAGTGCCGGCTATTGTGGCGACGAAGCTCTGGGCTTTGAGGCTGCAGTTGAGCAGTTACAAGATAATCTGAATACTCGCATCAACGGTATGGACTATGTAAGCAATCAGACTTGGCCTAACATTACTATTAAGAGTAAATAAAAAACTTGAAATAGTTAGATTGACTCCTCCATGCCATCAAGTATGGAGGAGTTCTTTTTTGCCTTTTCCTTTTTTTAACCCTAAAAGTATCGTATTCCAATCCTAAATGCTATCTTTGCAAAAAAAGTAGCAGACTATGAAATACCCCATCGGCATCCAGGACTTTGCAAGCATCATCAATGATGGCTTTGTGTATGTAGATAAGACCGCCCTTATCCACCGTTTGGTTACGGAAGGAAAAATCTATTTCCTTAGCCGTCCTCGCAGGTTCGGGAAGAGTCTGCTCGTCTCCACGCTGAAATATTATTTCCAAGGGAAAAAGGAGTTGTTCAAGGGTTTGGCCATTGATGAGTTGGAAAAAGAATGGGCAGAGTATCCGGTGTTTCATATAGACTTTAATGGGGAGAATTTTACGGAGCCAGGTACTTTACAAAGAAAGATAGAGAAATTTCTCGCAGATAATGAGGATATTTATGGTCGTAATCCCAATAGTGAGAATACTGGAGACCGATTTAAAGATCTATTAGAAGCTGCCCATCAAAAGACCGGTCGTCGGGCGGTTGTTCTTATCGACGAATACGATAAACCTCTGCTTGATGTGTTGGATACAGGATACACCGTTCGCACCAATGGCAAGGAACGGCTATTAGAAGAACATCATCGCGACATATTAAAAGGATTTTATTCCGTTTTTAAAGCCGCCGATGAAGATTTGCAATTTGTCCTATTAACTGGAGTAACCAAGTTTTCTCAGGTTAGTGTATTTAGTGGCTTCAACCAGCCGGCGGATATTAGTATGGACCCTCGTTATGAACACTTGTGCGGTATTACAGAAGAAGAGTTGTACCGGT
>JAFTSK010000209.1 GCA_017467385.1 Bacteroidaceae bacterium | reverse complement strand
CCTGAAGGAAGGCCGCAACGAAGAAGAAGTGAAGAAGGCCCTCGAAGCCATCACCCGTTGCGTGGAAACAGGCGAAGGCAACTTGTTGGAATTGGCCGTAGAAGCTGCACACGTTCGTGCTACCCTCGGCGAAATCTCCGACGCTTGCGAAAAGATTGTAGGTCGTTATAAAGCAGTAATCAGAACTATTTCAGGCGTGTATTCATCAGAAAGTAAGAAGGATGCAGATTTCGCACGTGCTTGCGAACTCACCGAAGAATTTGCGAAGAAGGAAGGCCGTCGTCCACGTATCATGATTGCCAAGATGGGGCAGGACGGACACGACCGAGGTGCGAAAGTAGTAGCCACCGGTTATGCCGACTGTGGTTTCGACGTAGATATGGGACCGTTGTTCCAGACTCCGGAAGAAGCTGCCCGCGATGCCGTAGAAAACGACGTTCACGCAGTAGGTGTTTCTTCACTCGCTGCCGGTCACAAGACCTTGATTCCGCAGTTGATGGAAGAACTCAAGAAGCTCGGTCGCGAAGACATCCTCGTATTTGCCGGTGGTGTCATCCCAATGCAGGATTATGACTTCTTGTACCAAGCTGGTGTAGTAGCTATCTTTGGTCCTGGTACTTCAGTTGCGAAGGCTGCCGTTCAGATTATGGACATTTTGTTGGAGGATTGATTTTTCTGACGATTATAAGTAAGAAATGGCGGCTCTCGGTTTGAGAGTCGCCATTTTATTCAATTTAAGTAACCTTTATCGTGCATATCACGACTTTTTCAAGTCAAAATACATCAATCGAGTAGCTATTCTATCATCATCGGGGATGTTATAATAAGCACATTCTTCTGCTTCATCCACATGAAGAAAACGGAAATTGTTATGTTCGTAGAAACGCAATGTGCGAGAGTTGTTATAAGCATCAACCACCAAGAAACGGCATCCGGTCTTGTTATCCTCATGACGGAACCAGTCTTTGATGAATTGCATCAACTGACTACCAACATTCATTCCCTGAAACTCCTGATTCACACCAATCCTTCCGATAAGTACCGCTGGGTAACTACGCCCACGCTTCAGATTATCAATAGGGCGGTTCAATCGGTTTCGTGTCGTCTTATCCAAATGCAATGTCTTGATGCTATCATTGGCTAGAGTAAAAAGTGCCACAATACGATGAGGTTTCTGTTCAGTAATCCAACAATAAGTCTTACCCATCAATTCTTCTGCGTAACGTTCGGCATCATTGTGAAAAAAGTCGTCAAGGTCAGCATCACCACAAGTAAAAGACAAACAACGTTCCCTCACATCATTATTATAAGAGAGCATCACACATTGGTCAAATAAAGAAAATTGTCGCATCATCTCAGAAAGTAAAAGCCTTTGATTTCTCAAGTACCTTCTTCAAACGTTCTGCAGCTTTTTCAGACAAAATCGGTGTAGCTTGATTTTTGTTGATGTCAGCCTCAGCTACAAAATTTGCAGCTGCCTGACCTGTCAATACCGGTATAGATTTTATAGACATTGCCATAATCGTTTCTTTTAGTTGTTGTTCCTGAGTACAAAAGTACAACAATTTGCGGAATAAGCCTTTTAATTCAACCTCTTTTTCAAAGATTATACTCAAACTTTGATTCCGCAACTCATGGAAGGACTCAAGAAGCTCAGTTGCGAAAGCAGCTGTTCAGATTATGGAGATTTTATTGGAAGATTGATTTTTCTGACGATGTATAAGTATAGAAATGGCATTTTTTTGCAAAAAGGATACAGAAAGAAGGCTATCCGCAACCAGATAGCCTTCTTTCTGTATTAGTAAGTATTACTGTATCACCACAGCATCTCCCAGAATCTTATTAATCAAACGATTTATATCTTCTTCTATCTTATTTTTAGGAGCTGCAAGTCTTACCTTTCCTGTTTTCTTAGAGAACAACAAACCATATTTTAATGGTTTACCATTACTTTTGGATAATTCGGCTCCAACTCTTACTTTATAAGCATCGAATTCCATCAATAAACTGAATGAAATTTCTGTTTTACCAAAGACCAACATGCTTGCACCATCAATATAGCCACTAATGCGAATCTTGTCATCCCCAATATAATCTATTGTATATGAGAAGAAATCAACACCTGAAGATAACTTTTTCTTGGTATAATCCCATAAGAAATCTGTCTGGTCTTTGCTTGCTTTGTATTCTACAAACTCGGAAGACGGATCCTCTGAGGAACGCATACCTTCGGATGTAAAAATCAACTTCTGGGCATTACAGTAACAAGACATGCTGATGAAACAGAAAGACAAAAGCAAAAATCTCTTTAATATCATTCGTCTTTTTCAAAATTATAATTTCCAGGATAGCCTACAACTGTGATTCTAACGACATTCTTACCTTTCATATCGTAGGAATAATTCGGTTCGATAATCATAGCACAGCCTCTTGCAATGACAGCTTCTTGCAAAACTTTTTCCTTTGCTTCTTCTAAAGTCAATCCTTTCAATCTCTTTCTATCACTGATAGTATAAGGTTCAATACGTTCTTGGCCTGCAATAATTTTGTAACTATTAGTGGCTGAGGCACCTTTTTGAATCTTTAATGAGTTGTCATCAAATACTCTGTTAGTAGAAACCGCAGCTTTTTTTCCTCCACATGCTGAAAGTGTAATTGCCATCAAAGCCACACTTGCAAAAAACATAATTTTCTTCATTGTTCTATTTTTTATGTGGAAAAGGCGTGTAACCATTCGTATGCTTGCTTACATTTAGGTTACCGCCAAGTGACCTGCCACACATACAAGCATAGAATGGTTCACGCCCTATACGGAACGTGAACCTTCAAACACTTGTCCTCGTGTGGCGAATATTGGCGGTATTCAAATGTAAGAGAACAAGAGCTAAAAGCTCCAATTTATATTTTAAATACGAATGAAACGCTTTTCCTTAGATTAATAATTTATTTATTTCATTCGGACGGAAAATACCATGCCCTGCACAATAATATTCCAAAGCGTTCTTCCTCTTTTTTATTTCATTGGCATATCTTATTTTGAACGTTAATACTCTGATTATCGACACAAAGGTAATTAAATTTCATTTATTACAATCCTTTTGAAAGAAATATTATTGAAAATAAATTAATTTCAGGTTACACCCCCAAAAACTCTTTGGAGAAAAAGTGTTAACACCAAAGAACTTTTATCAACTCTCCAAAGAGTTTTTGGGGCTTTGTTTTGCCCTGTTTACAAGCAATTCAGACAAGCATCCAAAGCCGGGTAAAGACAAGGAAATTCATCGCCTTCCGACATAGTTTAAAAACACAAAATAAAACAGACCAACCATGCAAACACTCTCACAAAAAATGCTTAGCTTTGCGACTGAATTGGTTCCGATTGGGCTTCCCACCCTCTCGGATGAAAAGGGAATCGGGTGAGAATCCCGGACAGTCCCGCTGCTGTGAAGCTCCGAAGATGTCTTGAACATCAATCTCAGCCACTGAAAGAACACTTTCGGGAAGGCACTTCAAGACGAGGAGCAAGTCAGAAGACCTGCCGTTCATTAAAGGCCGTTTTTACTCGGGGGATAGGAAAACGGTGCGAAAAGAATTCCAACTTATCTAAATGTAGTGTATCTATGATACAGATTGTTGTCAAGCGCGACGGACGAATCGTCGGCTTTAATGAAGAAAAAATTGCAACCGCTATCCGTAAGGCAATGCTCCATACGGAGAAGGGCGAAGACATGCATCTGATTCGTCAGATAACTGACCACATCTCCTTCAAAGGGGAAGCGCAGATGACCGTAGAAGCCATTCAGGACATGGTGGAAATGGAACTCATGAAGAGTAGCCGCAAGGATGTGGCACAAAAGTATATTGCTTACCGTAACCAGCGGCGCATTGCCCGTAAGGCAAAGACGCGCGACATTTTCCTGGAAATCATCAACATCAAGAGCAATGACATCACCCGCGAGAATGCGAATATGAACGCCGATACACCGGCGGGCATGATGATGAAGTTTGCCAGTGAAACAACTAAGCCGTTTGTGGACGACTATCTGTTGAACGAGAATGCGTTGGATGCTGTGCGCGGAAATTATCTCCACATTCATGACAAGGATTACTATCCGACCAAGAGTTTGACGTGTATCCAACATCCTCTTGACCGCGTGCTAAAGTATGGTTTCTCTGCCGGTCATGGCGAATCCCGTCCGGCCAAGCGCATTGAGACGGCAAGTATCTTGGGCTGTATCTCGTTGGAAACAGCACAGAACGAAATGCATGGTGGCCAGGCAATTCCGGCGTTCGACTTTTACTTGGCTCCGTATGTGCGTAGCAGTTTCATCGAAGAGATTAAAAGTTTGGAAGTGCTGACCGGCGAAGATTATTCACACTTATATAATAAGGAACTTGATGACTATCTTTCCAAACCATTGGAAGGCTTGTCGGGCGAAGAACGGATGTTGCAACATGCCATCAACAAAACGGTGGCGCGCGTTCATCAGTCAATGGAAGCGTTTATCCATAACATGAACACCATTCATTCGCGTGGTGGAAATCAGGTGGTGTTCAGCTCCATCAACTATGGTACGGATACTTCAGCTGAAGGACGTTGCATCATTCGCGAATTGTTGAACAGCACTTATCGAGGTGTGGGCAATGACGAAACTGCCATCTTCCCTATCCAGATATGGAAGAAGAAACGAGGTGTCAGCTATTTGGCTACCGACCGCAATTATGACTTGTATTGCTTGGCTTGCAAGGTGTCGGCACGTCGTTTCTTCCCCAACTTCCTTAACTTGGATGCGACTTTCAACCAAAACGAGGCGTGGAAAGCCGATGATCCGAAACGCTACGAACACGAGGTAGCCACAATGGGATGCCGTACACGTGTGTTTGAGAACCGTTTTGGCCCAAAAACTTCTATCGGACGAGGTAACTTGTCGTTCTCGACAATGAACATCGTGCGCCTTGCCATCGAATGTATGAACATTGAAGACAAGGAACATCGTATTGCCCGTTTCTTCTCCAAACTCGATTGCTTGTTGGATATTACTGCCCAACAGTTGCATGAACGTATGGAGTTTCAGAAGACGGCATACGCCCGCCAATTCCCTTTGCTGATGTCTTCTTTATGGCTCGGCTGTGAAAACTTGAAGCCTAACGACACCATTGCTCCGGTTATCAATCAGGGTACTTTGGGTATCGGATTCATCGGACTGGCAGAGTGCTTGGTGGCTTTAATCGGTAAGCATCATGGCGAGTCGGCCGAAGCACAGGAATTAGGTTTACGAATCGTTACTTACATGCGCGACCGCGCCAACGAGTTCTCCGAAAAGTATCAGCATAATTACAGTATCTTGGCTACTCCGGCCGAAGGCTTGTCCGGTAAGTTTACCCGTATCGACCGCAAGGAATTTGGTAGCCTGCCGGGAATTACCGACCGCGAATATTACACCAACTCCAACCATGTGCCGGTGTACTACAAGTGTAGCGCCCGTCATAAAGCGGAAGTGGAAGCACCGTATCACGACCTGACTCGCGGCGGACACATCTTCTACGTGGAAATCGACGGGGATGCCACTCACAACCCCGAGGTTATCATGCGTGTGGTGGATATGATGGATAAGTACAACATCGGATATGGTTCTGTAAACCATAACCGTAACCGTTGCTTGGATTGTGGTTACGAGAACTCCACCCCGAACTTGGAGCAATGCCCGAAGTGTGGAAGTACCCGCATCGACCGTTTGCAACGCATTACCGGTTATTTGGTGGGAACGACCGACCGTTGGAACAGTGCTAAACTGGCCGAACTGAACGACCGCGTGATTCACAGCCAAGAAGGAACGCAGACATGCTTGTCATTCTCCGAATAATAGAAGACACAATGGTAGATGGTCCGGGGTTCCGGACCTCTGTCTATGCTGCCGGCTGTCCGAACCATTGTCCGGGTTGTCATAATCCGCAATCATGGGACATAGCCAATGGTCAGCCCATGAGTACGGAAGAAATTCTGCGCGTTATCCTCGATGACTCGTTTGCCGATGTTACGTTCAGCGGTGGAGATCCCATGTATCAAGCAGAAGGGTTTACAGAGTTGGCTCAAGCCATCAAAGCGCAAAGCAATAAGTCCATTTGGTGTTATACGGGCTATACTTACGAACAGCTATTGGAAATGCCGGCTCAACGGCAACTCCTTCAATACATTGATGTGCTGGTAGATGGCCGATTTGTGCAGGAGCTACAAGATGAAAGTCTCCGCTTCCGAGGTAGTAGCAACCAACGAATCATTGATGTACCTAAATCGCTTCAACAAGGAAAGGTAGTCTTGTCGGAATATCATCAAACGGTAGTGCTTTCTTTGTAAAACGGTGGCCGACTATCTTTCATTTAGAGTTTAAGAAAGGAACTTATTCCCCATCATAATCTCCCAAAAACGCTTTGGAGAAATGAAGAAAACTCTTTGGAGAGCTTATCTTGTTCTCCAAAGAGTTTTTTATTGAGTGTAAAAACATTCCTTATTATTTCTTTACCGTCAACTTACCATTCTGATAAGCCAATTGATAAGTCTTTCCTTTAACGGTCTTTACGGTAGTAACGGCATCTTTGTATCTTACTTCACAATGACCACCATTCTTGGAAAGAATAGTTACTTGGTTCAGCTCTCCATCTTTCCAATCAATGTTCAATTCAAAGTTGCCTTTTGCACACAAACCTTTCACTTCGCCTGATTTCCATGCATCCGGAAGAGCCGGCAACAAATGAATGAAGCCCATGTGGCTCTGCAGTAACATTTCAGTAACGCCGGATGTTCCACCAAAGTTACCGTCAATCTGGAACGGAGCATGAGTATCCCACAAGTTATCCAGCGTACCGTTCTTCAACAAGTTACCGTAGAGTTTGTAAGCATGATTACCATCGTGCAGGCGTGCCCATTGGTTGAGCTTCCAACCCATACTCCAACCGGTTGCGCCGTCGCCACGATGTTCCAACACCACCTTTGAAGCGGTTGCCAAATCCGGTGTAGTTACCGGTGAAACGGTGTGTCCCGGATGCAAACCAAACAAATGGTTTACATGACGGTGTTCGTCTTTCGGATCGTCAATATCTTTCGACCATTCCATCAGCTGACCGTATCGACCTATCTGATAAGGTGCCAACTTACCCAACACTTCTTCCCATTGTTTGCGTTCCTTCTTGTCTACGCCCAATACCTTCGAAGCGTCAATAGCGTTCAACAGGATTTCACGCACTACGGCATGAACGAAAGTAGCTCCCTGGTCGATAGGACCATGTTCCGGAGAAGTAGAAGGAGCCGCTGTATAAGTGCCATCCGGCTTTTTCCATAAATAATCCACAGCAAACTGCGCACTGGTCTTAATCAGTTCGTAACCGGTTTCTTTCAAGAACTGCTTGTCGCGGGTATAGTCGTAATAATCCCAAACATGGGTAGCTAACCAGGGGCCTGCCATCGGGTTGAAGTTCCAGGACATGTCTTCGCTGGCCAACGGAGTAGTGAAACCGAAGATATTGCCCGAGATGGAAGCCGTCCAACCTCTTGCACCGAAGTAAGCCTGAGCCGTCTTTTCTCCTGGCTTGACCAATGTCTTGATGAAATCAATCAAAGGCAATGTACATTCCGCCAAGTTGGTCGAACCTGCCGGCCAGTAGTTCATTTGTACGTTGATGTTGTTGTGGTAGTCCACACGCCAGGGGCCGTCTACGTTGTTATGCCAAATCCCTTGCAAGTTGGCCGGTAAGTTACCCGGACGAGAGCTTGCAATCAACAAATAACGACCAAACTGGTAATAAAGTTCTTCCAAGTAGAAATCCGGAGTACCCTTGCGGTAGTTCTTCAAACGTTGGGGAGTCGGGATATTCACAGCCTGTGCATCCTTATTCAAGGTCAAGCTAACGCGATTGAACAAGGCGGCATAATCCTTGTAATGAGCCTCAAACAAACCTTCGTAACCCAACTCAACCGCTTGTTTCATCCAAGTATCGGTGGTTTCCGAAGGATTTACACCCACATAGGTTCTCGGATTCTTGAAATCCGGATCAAAGTTCATCAAATAATCTGTATCAGCGGTTACGAGGAACGTTACTTCATCGGCACCCGTTACACTCAATTTTCCGTCTTTATTGTTCAAGGTTCCACCTTTGTGAATGGCCTGAATACGCACGACATACTCCATTTGGTTGTTATCCAAGCGAGCCTTATAGACCAAACCGTTTGTACCGTCTGTTTGCATAGCTCCTTCCGAAACCGGATTCGGCATATAGCTGAACACCAAGTTTTGTTTGCCAGGCTGGTCGGCTTTGAAGCGAACCACCATGACGTTGTTCGGATAAGAAATGAAATAGTTACGTTCGTAAGCTACACCGTCTTTCTTGAATTGTACCACAGCAAGTGCCGAATCCAACGACAAGATACGCTTGTAATCGGACATGCCAATCACATTCAAGCCGGTTTCTACATAAAACTCACCCATTGTGGTAAAGTTACCGAAGCGGAAAGGCTTTTCTCCCCAAGCTTCGTAAGCGACCTCACTATTGAAATTCTTGCGAGTAAGATAAGCTGCTTTCTTTTCATCTCCGTCAATGAAAGCCTGACGGATTTCGTCCAACACATGAGCCGACTGTTTATTAACGTTCCAATAGTAGTCTGCACCCTTTGATGTATTCGGACCACCACGCCACAATGTCTTTTCGTTGAAAGTGATACGTTCGGCTTCTACCGAACCCATGATATTGGCTCCCAAGCTACCGTTACCGATAGGCAAAGACTTCGATTCCCAGCCCTGGTCTGGGTTGGCCATGTCAGCACCGGCCGTTTCCGGCTTCTTCTCACCCTGCCACATGTCCGGACGGCTATTGTACCATACTGCCCGATGTTCCAATGTGTTTGGGGTATCAAACCAAATCGACAATCCCTTTGTGTAGTCCGTTACCGTTGCGTTCAAGGCACAGCATGAACAAACCAAGCCTACCAACAGCAACTGCATTCTTTTCATTCGAGTGTTTTTCATCCTAATAGTTGATTTTTGATTTATTTTTCTTTCACAATCTATACCAAAGACAAAATTAAAGAAATATTTTTATATACCAAAAAGGTGGACGTACCTTTCGGTATATCCACCTTAACTTTTATACTTATTAGGACTTAATTATCCGAAGTAACCAGACGATCCTAATACAATCAACATACTATAGCCCAAAATCAAACCGACTACACCCATAATCAAGCCGACTCTTGCCATGTCTTTTTGTTCAATCATACCAGTTGCATGAGCCAACGCATTCGGCGGAGTACTGATAGGCAATACCATACCCAACGAAGAACCGATAGCCACACCAATCAACAAGGTACTTACACCACCGATTGGAGCCAAATTCTGTTGTACACTCATACCTGCTACCGCCAAGATAGGCACCAACAAAGCAGCCGTTGCTGTATGCGAGATGAAGTTGGCCATAGCGTAGCAAATCAAGCCGGAGCCGATAATCATCAGAATTGGTGGCCATGTATCAAATGGAATAGACTCAATCATGTGAGTAGCCAAACCGGTTTCGTTCAAGGCAACACCCAAAGCAAAACCACCGGCAACCATCCAAAGCACTGACCAGCTGATTTCTTCCAAGTCGCGTTTGGTAATCACACCAATTGCACAGAACACACCCACCGGAAGCATGGCAACCACGTTGGAGTTAACACCTGTTACCTTATCGGTAATCCACAACAATACGGTAATGGCAAAAGTGATGTAAACCACAATCGAACGCCAGTCTTTCTTGGCTTCACCCTTAATATCCAATTGAATAGTCTTTTGTTTGAATGGGAAAAGCTTCAATAAGATAACCCAAGCAATGAACAATACAATCAAAGTGAAAGGTATCATGAAGAACATCCATTCACCAAAACCGATATTCAGGTTCAAGCCTTCCGGATCGTTCAAGTATTTCAAAGCGATCGCATTCGGAGGAGTACCGATAGGAGTACCCATACCGCCCACGTTAGCGGCAACCGGAATAGCCAATGCCAAAGCGATACGACCTTTACCATCGGCAGGAAGTGCCTTCAATACCGGAGTCAAGAAAGTAAGCATCATCGCTGCAGTAGCGGTATTACTCAAGAACATGGAGAATACACCTGTTACCACCAAGAAGCCCAACAATACAAAACGGGATTGAGTACCGAAAGGTTTCAGCATGACACGAGCCAACATACTGTCAAGTCCTGTCTTCGTTGCGGCAATCGCCAAAATGAAACCACCGATAAACAGCATGATGATAGGATCGGCGTAACAATGCAAGATAGACGCATACTTAATCGGCTTGCCCAACACTTCCGGAGCAACACCTTCGCTGAAAAGCCACAAACTACTGTTTGAACAAGTAAACAGCAACAGCACTACTGCGATGGTCGATGTAGTCCAGGCTGGAATAGGTTCCAGAATCCACATCAACGTAGCCATCACGAAAATAGCAATAACACGCTGTTCAATCAAGGTCAATCCTTCAATTCCAAATGCTTCGGAAGGAAGCAACCACAGAATCAAGGAAATACCAATAGCGATAATCAACTTTATCGCCTTTGAAACGGTCTTGTCATCAGACAAGCGTCTCTCTTTTTTCTTCTTTTGGTATTCTTCTACCAAATGAAAACCGGGGAAAAGTTTAAACATAATATTAGGTTTTTAATTAATTTCCGCTAAAACGCTGCAAAGGTACATTTTATATTCCGTAAAAAAGTTCTTTCAAGCAAAAATATTTTTGTGAAGATTGTTATTTGTTTTTTTACTATCTTTGCCCGCCTAATTACAAAGCTTATGATTGTTTGTATTGCCGAAAAACCAGCCGTTGCTCGTGAAATCGCCCAGATACTGGGAGCCAAGTCTTCACATGACGGTTATTTAGAAGGAAACGGATACCAAGTAACTTGGACTTTCGGACACCTCTGCACCTTGAAGGAGCCGCACGACTACACTCCTTCATGGAAGGCTTGGAGTCTGTCTAATCTTCCGATGATTCCGCCTCGCTTCGGCATCAAACTGATTGAACACGACCAGGGCATTGAAAAGCAATTTAGGATTATCGAGAAGCTGATGCAATCCGCTGATGAAATCGTCAACTGCGGGGATGCCGGCCAGGAAGGGGAACTCATCCAGCGTTGGGTGATGCAGAAGGCCGGAGCCAAATGTCCGGTGAAGCGGCTTTGGGTATCTTCGTTGACAGAAGAGGCCATCCGCGAAGCTTTCGGCAAACTGAAAGACCAGGCCGAATACGATTCTTTGTATAAGGCCGGATTGAGCCGAGCCATCGGCGACTGGTTGTTAGGCATGAATGCCACCCGTCTTTATACCTTAAAATATGGACAGAACCGACAGGTGCTTTCCATCGGTCGGGTGCAAACGCCTACCCTCGCCCTGATTGTGAACCGCCAACACGAAATCGAGCATTTCGAACCGAAGCAATATTGGGTGTTGTCTACCCTCTATCGGGATACCACGTTCACAGCCATCCTGAAGAAGAGTGAAGAAGACCTCATGGGCGAAATTGAAAAGCTGAAGGAGAAAGCCGAAAAAGCTAAGCAGGAATTCAATATTGCTGAAGCACTTCAGAAAGCGGAAGCCAACAACCCGGGCATTGAACCGATTGCCAACGAGGAACAGGGGAAGGCGTTGGTCGAACGTATCAAGGAAGCTCCGTTCCGTATCACTTCGGTAAGCAAGAAAGAAGGCAAGGAAGCCCCTCCCCGTCTGTTCGACTTGACTTCGCTTCAGGTGGAATGTAACAAGAAGTTCGGCTATTCGGCCGATGAAACCTTGCGTTTGATTCAGTCGCTTTACGAAAAGAAGATTACGACTTATCCACGTGTGGATACGACATTCTTGAGTGATGACATTTACCCCAAGTGTCCGAACATCTTGGCCGGATTGAAACCTTATGAAGCATGGACGGCTCCATTGGCCGGAAAGACTTTGCCTAAGTCGAAGAAGGTATTCGATAACTCCAAAGTAACCGACCACCATGCCATTATTCCGACCGGTCAGAACCCTCAGAACCTGACGGACATGGAAAAACGGGTATTCGATTTGGTGGCTCGCCGTTTCATTGCGGTGTTCTATCCGGATTGTAAGGTTGCCACCACCACCGTCATAGGCGAAGCCGACGGCATTGAGTTCAAAACCACCGGCAAACGTATCTTGGATATGGGTTGGCGAGTTATCTTTGCCAAGCAAACCACCAATTTGCCCGATGGAATGGGAGAAAATGACTCCGAGACGGGAGAAGAAGAACGTACTTTGCCCACCTTTACCAAAGGAGAAAGTGGTCCTCACGAACCGAAATTGGACGAGAAATGGACATCTCCTCCCCGCCCCTATACCGAAGCGACGTTGCTTCGTGCGATGGAAACCGCCGGTAAGTTGGTAGACAACGATGAGCTACGCGATGCGCTGAAAGCCAATGGCATTGGCCGTCCGTCTACTCGTGCGGCCATCATCGAGACGTTGTTTAAGCGGCATTACATTCGCAAGGAACGGCGCAACCTGATTGCAACCCCTACCGGCGTAGAACTTATCGGCTTGATTCACGAAGAATTGCTGAAATCGGCAGAGCTGACCGGTATTTGGGAAAAGAAATTGCGCGAAATAGAAAGCAAGAGTTACGATGCCGCCACCTTCCTTGACGAGCTGAAACAAATGGTGCATGAAATCGTACACAGCGTATTGAGTGATAACACCAACCGCCGCGTTACGGTAGTGGCGGACACTCCCGTAAAGAAGGAAGCCGCCCCCAAAGAACCGAAAAAGAAACGGGCTGCTTCTCCGAAGAAGCAACCAAAACCCGTCGAGGCTTCCTCATTAAAGATAGATGATTCCATGTTAGGAAAAGCTTGCCCGGTATGCGGCAAGGGCATCATCATCAAGGGCAAAACAGCCTACGGTTGCTCCGATTGGAAGAACGGATGTACGTTCCGACAGAGTTTTTAAAACACCGTAATAACCTCTTCCGGCAAATATCCACTCCGAATCCGCCACTCTTGCGGATAGAGATTGTTTGCCCGATTACCAATGTTCTTGACAAAACCTAACGGGATTTGGCGGTAGGTTAACAGGACATAACCACGAGGGGCTGAACTATCCAAGACCAAACCTTCTTTGCGAAGGTAAGCAATGGCTTGGTCGTAAGAGATTTCCACTTGTGGAAAGACCTCTTTGCTCATCGCCGTACTCATCGCCAACGAATGGTGAGGAATCAAATCCTTGCCTTTCATTTCACAAAGGGTAATGCCGGCATGAATCACTTTCAACGCTTGTTGTAATAAGGTATATACATTCGCATGGTTTTTCGGAAATGCGACCACCGTTGTGTCCTTGACAGCGAAATCAAAAGCCGCCGAGTTCTGCAACCAAGTCTTTACTTCTTTGGGAACAGCCAACGGTTGTTTGGTGTCCTTGCCCTTTTTCTTCTTTTCCGAACGGGGCGAAACGGTGGTTATCTCTCCGTCATGCTTCCGAAGCACCGCCAAGAAAAAACCTTCCCCTTTCGTGCGATGTGGCAAGAAACGATAAACGGGGAACTCTTCTCCGATAAGGTTTCCGGTAATCCCCCATCCTTCCTCTATGGAAACCGGTAGCATCTCGGCTCCCAACTCGCGGGCTATCCAAGCTACATTGTCTTCATCTTCTTCACGATTGAACGTACAGGTACTGTATATCAGCAAGCCGCCGGGCTTTAAAGCAGGCCAAATATCGTTCAATATGCGACGCTGACGTTGCCAACAAATGTCTACATTGGCTACACTCCATTCGTCTACGGCTACTTGGTCTTTGCGGAACATACCTTCGCCGGAACAAGGGACATCGGTCAGAATCACATCGAACAGGTGCGTCAGTTCCGTAAAATCGGCCGGATCATTGTTGGTAACAACCACTTCCGGATTTCCCCACTTCGTCAGGTTCTCGGCGAGAATCTGCGAACGGTTCCGCATCACTTCATTGGCCACCAGCAAACTCCCTTCGGGCAAGACACTCCGACACAATGTTGACTTTCCACCGGGGGCTGCACAAAGGTCGAGCATTACCACCGGCTCATTGACGTACTCCCTTAGCACCCGTTCCACAAACATGGAAGAGGCTTCCTGCACATAGTAACATCCGGCATGAAACAGGGGATCGAATGTAAAGGTCGGACGGGTGTTCAGGTACCTGCCCGATGTTGCCCAGGGGATGGCTTCTCCTTCCAACGGCAAGTCGCACTTTGTACGGTTAGGACGGACACTGACAGGTACTTCGGTCTGAAGGGCTTCTTCAAATCGGGAGTAGGCTTCTTCGCCTAAGAGTTGGCGGGTTCTTTCAATGAATGCTTGCGGTAAGTTCATGATGATTATTTTATCGCAAAAATACGACGATAAATTGAGATATTCTAAAAAATATTTCGTCTATTTGCAACCGGAAGCTCTTTTACTTCCGTCTAACTCATAGCAAATAACTTAAAAACTCATACAATGATGAAAAAATTGATTTTACTATTCGGCCTACTAATCAGTATTGGTTTGGGTACAGCGGCACAAACCACCGTTCTTACTCCCTCGTCGGACGACAGTTCTAAAATGGATACGATTGTCATGAGTACCATTGAAGACGCAGCTGATCCGAAGGAAGCGGCTACCGATCTAATTACTACCACACTCGACAGACAAACAGAGATGATGGATGTCATTGGGTTGGTGTCCATCATCATGATATTCGGATTGCCGGTGTTTATCGTAGCCTTAGTGCTTTGGTTCCGTTACAAGAACAGGCAAGCCCGTTATCGGTTGGCCGCTGAAGCATTGGCACATGGGAAAGAGATTCCCAAAGAGTTTTACGAACAAAGCACCCCACAGATGCAAAACGACGAAATCCTTAGAAAAGGAATTAAGAATGTCTTTTTAGGGATTGGCCTCGGTGTCTTTTTATGGGTACTTACCGAAATAGAAGGCATAGCCGCTATCGGCTTCCTCATCTTCTGTTTGGGATTGGGACAAGTGGTAACCGCCTACGCCACACGTAGCAAAGACAACCATCCGACTGACATCGAAAAGCAATGAGTCCTCTTAGCGACATAGCATTAGTGGCGCAAGTGGTTGTGTTCAACAACAAGCGGGCTTTTGATACACTTGTCAAGAAGTATCAATCGCCCGTTCGGCGTTTCTTCCTTCATCAGACATTGGGCGATGAAGAGTTGAGTGATGACTTGGCACAAGAAACGTTTATCAAGGCATACACCCACCTAACCTCTTTTAAAAACATGTCGAACTTTGGAACTTGGTTGTACAGAATTGCATATAATGTTTTTTATGACTATATTCGCACTCGGAAAGAAACCACCGGTTTGGAAGACTGGGAAGCGAATGTAGATTGCCGAACAGAGCAAGCGCCTGTCGGGGAGGCGATAGACATCTATCGAGGGTTGTCTACCTTGAAAGAAGAAGAGAGAACTTGCATTACCTTATTTTATATGGAAGACCTCTCGATAGACAAGATTTCCGGTATTACGGGAATGCCCTCGGGAACAGTCAAATCGCACCTGTCGAGAGGAAAAGAAAAACTGGCTCACTTTTTAAAACAGAATGGTTATGAGTAACAATGACGAACAACGGATACGCCAATTCATGCAAGCCCATAAGCATGAAATTGCCGACAACGGCTTTTCTCGCCGAGTCATGCGCCGCCTTCCGACACAGGCCAAAGTCTTATCGGATGTGCTGACGGCTATTTGCGTCGTGCTTTGTGCGACATTGCTTTATGTGTTCGACGGAGTGAATGTCATTTTGGACTCGCTACATAGTTTCTTCCAATACCAAATGTGGAGCCTCGTGTCGAATAATTTCAATTTATCCACCTTGCTGCCTGCCTTTGCGGTACTCGTGTACTTCGGTATTCACAAGGCATGTACCGTCAAGGAATAACTCTATAAACATTCAGTCCATGAAACAATATCTCGATTTGCTGAAACGCATTACCACAGAGGGTGTCAAGAAGGAAGACCGTACAGGTACAGGAACCATCAGCGTGTTCGGACATCAAATGCGTTTTAACTTGGAAGACGGATTTCCGCTTCTGACCACCAAGAAACTACACCTCAAGTCCATCATTTATGAATTGCTTTGGTTCCTGAAAGGCGACACCAACGTGAAGTATCTGCAAGAGAACGGAGTGCGTATCTGGAACGAATGGGCTGACGAGAATGGCGACTTAGGACACATCTACGGCTACCAATGGCGTTCATGGCCTGACTATAACGGCGGTCATATCGACCAAATCAGCGAGGTGATAGAGACCATCAAGAACAACCCGAACTCTCGCCGCATCATCGTGAATGCGTGGAACGTGGCCGACTTGGATAACATGAACCTCCCTCCTTGCCACATGTTCTTCCAGTTCTATGTAGCCGATGGCAAGCTGAGCCTACAAATGTACCAACGTAGTGCCGATACCTTCTTGGGGGTACCGTTCAACATTGCTTCGTATGCCTTGTTGCTCATGATGGTGGCACAAGTAACCGGCTTGAAACCGGGAGAATTCATCCACACTACCGGCGACACGCATCTTTACCTCAACCACTTGGAGCAAGTACAGTTGCAACTTACCCGCGAACCTCGTCCGTTGCCAAAGATGAAAATCAATCCGGAAGTAAAGAGTATCTTCGACTTCAAGTATGAAGACTTTGAGTTAGTAGACTACGATCCACATCCACACATTAAAGGAGTAGTAGCGGTATGAGTATCTCTATCATTGTGGCCATCGCCCAAAACAATGCCATCGGCTTTGAGAACAAGCTGTTGTATTGGTTGCCCAACGACTTGAAGCGTTTCAAGGCGCTGACGACCGGACATACCATCATCATGGGAAGAAAGACGTTTGAATCTCTTCCCAAAGGGGCTTTACCCAACCGCAGAAACATTGTACTGACTCGGCAGGACATCGAATTCCCGGGAGCCGAACGTTATGCTTCATTGGAAACGGCTTTGGCACAATGCAAAGCGGAAGAAGAAGTATTCATCATCGGTGGAGCAAGTGTGTATCGGGAAGCAATGCCTTTGGCCGACAAGCTATACATTACGCACATCGAGGATACGCCGGCACAAGCTGATGTTTTCTTTCCGGAAATAGATGCGTCGGTATGGAAAGAAACGGGCAGAGAGGCTCATCCTACTGACGAAAAGCATCTCTACCCGTATTGTTTTGTGGATTATCAGCGGAGATAATTCCTTTTGATACATACCCACCGTATGGGGCAGGGTTTGCCTGCCCCATACACATCCACAATTAGAAATTTCATTGAAATGCATGTTCCCCCTCTCGAGAGGGGAAATGATAAATTCTTATGTTTAGGGCGGGCAAACCCCGCCCCTACGTTTAATCTTCCAAACTCAAATCTGGAATCGGCATTTGGCGATGGAAAGCCTCGTGGAAAGAAATGATGGTTTCCGAACGTGCCAATCCTAACGGTTGCAACTTATCATGAATGATGCTCAACAAATGGTGGTTGTTCTTGGCATAAATCTTGATAAACATATCATACTGTCCGGTGGTGTAATGACACTCCACCACTTCCGGAATCTGCTTCAATCCCTCATATACCGAATCAAACTGCTCCGGATTCTTTAAGTACAAACCCACGTATGCACAAGTTTCATAGCCTACCTTTTCCGGATCAATGATAAACTCCGAACCTTTCAATATTCCCAGGTTCATCAACTTCTGAACACGTTGATGAATGGCGGCTCCGGAGACGTTGCACGCACGAGCCACTTCCAGAAACGGAATACGAGCATTGGAAGCTACCAACTTCAATATCTGCTCGTCCAAACTATCCAATTGATGATGTCCCATTCTTATTTATTGTTTCAATACAAACTCTCATGCAAAGATAAACTTTTTCCCGAAAGAAAAGACTATCTTTGTGGTAAAATCAAATAATTATGAAAAATTTATTTATTCCATTGGCTTTAAGTGCCGCGCTGTGCCTGCCGGTTCAGGCACAGCAATTCGACGATTTCTTTGAGAATAAAACCCTGCGTACCGACTATATTTTTACCGGTGATGCCCACAAGCAGGAAGTGTATTTGGACGAACTTTCGGCATTGCCGCAATGGGCCGGTCGTAAGCACCACCTCAACGAACTGCCATTGGCCGGTAACGGAGAGATTACCATGAAGGACAAGGCAAGCGGACAAGTGATTTACCGCACTTCGTTCTCCAGTCTTTTTCAAGAATGGTTAGGCGAGGAAGAAGCCACCCGTGTCAAGAAAGGATTCGAGAACTCTTTCCTACTCCCTTTCCCCAAGAAGGAAGTGATAGTAACGGTAGAACTAAAGAATGCACATCATCAGGTTTGCGCTTCTCTCACGCATGAAGTTCGCCCCAACGATATTCTGATTCATCAACGGGGAAATGCACGCATCACTCCACACCGTTATTTGCACCAAAGCGGTAACTTGGAGGATTGTATCGACGTAGCCATCTTGGCCGAAGGTTATACGGAAGCCGAAATGGACTTGTTCTATAAGGATGCAGAAGCGACTTGCGAAGCATTGTTCAATCATGAGCCGTTCAAGAAGCTGAAAAACCGTTTTAACATCGTGGCGGTAGCCAGTCCATCGGAAGACAGCGGTGTAAGCATCCCGGGGCAGAACGAATGGAAATCGACGGCAGTCAGCTCGCATTTCAATACGTTCTATTCAGACCGTTACCTCACCACCAGCCGCGTGAAGAGCATTCATAATTGGTTGGCCGGTATTCCTTACGAACATATCATCATCTTGGCCAATACAGACACTTACGGCGGTGGCGGTATCTACAACTCGTACACGCTGACAACGGCTCATCACCCGATGTTCAAGCCGGTGGTTGTGCATGAATTTGGCCACAGCTTCGGAGGTTTGGCCGACGAATATGCATACACCGATGCCCCCAGTCCGCTATATCCCTACCACATCGAACCCTGGGAACAGAACATTACGACCTTAGTTGATTTTGAAAGCAAATGGAAGGACATGGTTCCGGAAGGTACTCCCGTTCCTACTCCGGTCAAGACCGACAAAGATGAAATCTTTACCTCCGTAGGGGTGTACGAAGGAGCCGGTTATACCTTAAAAGGCATTTACCGTCCGGTTACGGAATGTCGCATGAAAATCAATGAGGCTCCGGCATTCTGCCCGGTTTGCCAGCGAGCATTGGAACGTTTGATTTTGTTTTATACGGAAAAGGAATAAGATTCTTTCCCCTCTTG
>JAFTSK010000208.1 GCA_017467385.1 Bacteroidaceae bacterium | reverse complement strand
TTGGTGTTGAGAAGGCTTTCCAAGGTTGTCTTGTCCTTGCTGACGATGGCGGCTGCTTTCTGTACACTCGACCTTTGTCTGAATTGGAATATATTCGGTGTGTTGACCGAGGGTCGCGATGCGAACATGTACACCGTTATTGGTGGATGGAGTATTACTGCCGAGCAGATGTACATTGGCTTTACTCGTTTGGCGTACCCTTTCCTTAGTGGTTTGTTGATTTCCCGTATCGGCCGTTTCATTCAGGCGAAGGGTGGCTTTTGGTGGTGCTCGCTAATCTTGCTGATATTGTTTTCCATTCCTTGTGTAGGTGGAGGCGGTCATGTACTGAATGGTATTTACAATGCTGCTTGTATCTTGCTGATGTTTCCGATAGTTGTGATGATAGGTGCAGGAAGTCAGATTAAAGATGCAAAGAGCATGAGAATTTGTACTTTCCTCGGCGAACTTTCCTATCCGCTGTACATTACTCATTATCCGCTGATGTATATGCAGATGAATTGGGCATGGTCTCATCCGGATGCTCCGATGTATGCTCACATCATGGTGGGGGTCAGTGTTTTCCTTCTTTCTGTCGGTATGGCTTATGCTTGCTTGAAACTTTATGATTTGCCAGTTCGAAAGTGGTTGACTGATAATTGGTTGAAAAAGAAATGATAATTAAACAATATAGCCCCATATGCAATTAAACATATGGGGCTATATTACTCTGCACCATTCAGTTTTTTCCAAATATCACGAATATTTTCTTCTCCCTCAAAATAATCATGCTGCTCATTTCGTTTAAAAGTCTCGCCATTGGGGACAACAATCATTTTGTTGGAATCGGGATATTCGCAGATGTCATGACCGATATAGGTGCGGATATCCAAGAATATACAAGGTTCCTCCGTGTGGTTGTAAAGCTGGTGAGCACCAACTTCTCCTGATTCAAAAAAGATAATGTCTCCCGAATGGACTGTTTCAATCCCTTGGGGAGTACGCAATTGGGCACTTCCTTGTTGGATGACGAACAACTCTTCCGCATATCGATGAAAGTGATAAGCGGCATTACATTCTCCGGGATTGAGTTGTCGCACATCAAAATTGAGCCATTGCGGATTGATACCTTTTTTCTCTCTCGTACTATCAGTCAATAACCTGAAACCGTCTATCTTGTTTGGATTGGGCTGAAAATCTTTTTCTTCGTTCTTTATAATTGTTGCCATATTTATTTTTTTATTCCGGTATTACTGCATCATCTTTAATATTTTGTTTGGATGCTATTGCAAGCACCGTTTCCCGCAAGGATTTGGGCGAAACATTTTTGCGGATGACTGTAAAGTAAGAGTGCCGTATTTCTCGTTTGACCACACTTTCAGGCAAGGCTGTTACCAACAGGTCGTTCCAATATTTCTTGTTGTAATGCCAAGCTGGTGTTATTGAGGGGTACTCGTCACGCAGAAGCACAGCACGGTCAGGGTCACATTTGACAGCGATATAATTCCCTCGCGAAAAGATGATTGTGGCGAACCATTTCCCACCTATCTTATACACGACTATATCTTCGTCAAACGGCTGACACTCTTCTACCATGGGTAATGTCATGATATACTCTCGACAATCCATTAAATCCATAATGCTTTTTACCTTTCGTTTGAGTTGCAAAATTACTTTGATTATTCCAAAAGGACAATAATCTTTTGAAAAAGTTGTTGCTGCAGTTGGAAAAAGTCCCTATTTTTAGGCGCTAAAACACGGAAAAAGTCCCGATATTATAGCGCTGAAACTCAGAAAAAGTCCCGATAAAACTTGTTTGGATAATAGATAATATCTATTTTTGTTCTCAAAATGAGATTGTTATGCTTTATCGGAAATTTGCAAGACGTATTGAGGACTTTTTAAGTCGAGAAACGGGTAAGATTCTCTTGGTAAATGGTGCCAGGCAGATAGGG
>JAFTSK010000207.1 GCA_017467385.1 Bacteroidaceae bacterium | reverse complement strand
CAACAAGAATACCGGTACACCACCTACTCGGATATCAAAAGTTACACCTCGTGGATAAAGATTCGTCCTCGTACATTCATGGTTTCTATTCAATGGCGTTGGTAGTTGTTGCTTTTTTACTACCTTTGTAAAAACATTCACTATCATGAAAAAGAAGGAACTATACGATAAAGTCATCGCTTATTTCGAACAGGCCATGCCCGTAGCCGAAACCGAGTTGCATTACGGTACTCCCTTTGAGCTGTTGGTAGCCGTCATCCTCAGCGCCCAATGTACCGACAAACGAGTAAACCTCATCACTCCTCCTCTCTTTCGGGATTTTCCGACACCGGAAGCGATGGCCTCTACCACACCGGAAGTCATATTCGAGTATATCCGTAGCGTAAGCTATCCCAACAACAAGGCCAAACATTTGGTAGGTATGGCACAAATGCTCGTCAAAGAATTCAATAGCGAAGTACCCGATAAGCTTGAGGAATTAATCAAGCTACCGGGAGTGGGTAGAAAAACAGCCAACGTCATCCAAAGCGTCGTATTCCATAAGGCGGCAATGGCGGTTGATACTCACGTATTCCGAGTAAGCCACCGCATCGGCTTAGTACCCAAAAGCTGTACCACTCCGCTGGCCACCGAAAAGCACCTCATGAAACATCTTCCCGAAGCCATCGTTCCCAAAGCACATCATTGGCTGATTCTACATGGACGATACGTATGCGTAGCACGCAATCCCAAATGTGCTGAGTGTGAATTGAACGGAATTTGTGCCGCTTCGCTGAAAGCGTGATGTTTATAAAAATTATAGATTCATAGGGCTATTAAAAGAAATATCATTATCTTTGTTCCCAATGAAATATACCATAAATAATAAATAACACTATGAAAAAGATTTTCTATCTGCTTCTTCTCTGCACTTTGTTGCCGTTGGGCAGCTTCGCACAAAAGAAGATTTCTTTCGAGATTAAGGACGGTGATTTCTACCTGAACGGAAAGCCTACTCCTATCCTATCGGGCGAAATGCACTATTCACGTATTCCACACCAATATTGGCGTCATCGTCTCCAAATGATGAAAGGAATGGGGCTGAACACCGTAGCCACCTACGTATTCTGGAACTGGCACGAAACAGAACCGGGAAAGTGGGATTTTGAAGGCGACAAGAACTTGGCTGAATACATCAAGATTGCCGGTGAAGAAGGTATGATGGTAATTCTTCGTCCGGGTCCGTATGTATGTGCCGAATGGGAATTTGGTGGCTACCCCTGGTGGTTGCAGAACATAGAAGGCATGGAAATCCGCCGCGACAACGAACAATTCTTGAAGCATACCAAACTATATATCGAACGTTTGTATAAGGAAGTCGGACACTTGCTTTGCACCAAAGGTGGCCCGATCATCATGGTACAATGTGAAAATGAATTTGGTTCGTATGTATCACAACGTCAAGACATTCCATTGGAAGAACATCGTGCTTACAATGCGAAAATCAAACAGCAGTTGGCCGATGCAGGATTTGATGTACCTTTGTTTACTTCCGACGGTAGCTGGTTGTTTGAAGGCGGTAGCACTCCAGGTGCCCTCCCTACAGCAAACGGTGAAAGCAATATCGAAAACTTAAAGAATGCTGTAAACAAGTATCACGATGGCAAAGGTCCGTACATGGTAGCCGAATTCTATCCGGGTTGGTTGGCACACTGGGCTGAACCTCATCCTAATGTGAGTGCATCCAGCATCGCACGTCAGACAGACTTGTATTTGAAAAACGATGTTTCCATTAACTTCTATATGGTTCATGGGGGTACAAACTTCGCCTTTACCAGCGGTGCAAACTATGACAAACGTCGCGACATTCAGCCGGACTTGACCAGCTATGACTACGATGCTCCTATCAGTGAAGCCGGTTGGGTAACTCCCAAATATGACTCCATCCGTACCGTTATCAAGAACTATGTGAAGAATGTTCCGGAAGCTCCGGCACGTATTCCGGTTATCGAAATCCCTTCCATCAAGTTGGATAAGGTAGCCGATGTATTAGGCTGGACTGAACGCATGAAGTCTGTAAGTGGTAACCAACCGATGACCTTTGAACAGCTGAACCAGGGCTACGGTTATGTATTGTACAGCCGCCGTTTCAACCAGCCAATCAGCGGGACTTTGTCAATCCCCGGTTTGCGTGACTATGCTGTGGTCTACATTGACGGTGAAAAAGTGGGTGAACTGAACCGTAACACACAGACTTACGACATGGAAATCAACGTACCATTCAATGCTACCTTGCAGATTTTGGTAGAAAACATGGGACGTATTAACTACGGTAGCGAAATCGTTCACAATACCAAAGGTATCATCAGCCCGATAACAATTGCCGGACAGGAAATTAGCGGTAACTGGGAAATGTACCAGCTCCCAATGAATGAAGTACCTGATTTCACAAAAATAGGTCGAAACGCTTACAAGAACGGCACCTCACAGGCCAACCGTCTGAAAGATTGTCCGGTATTGTACGAAGGTACATTCACTTTGGATGAAACAGGCGACACTTTCATTGACATGGAAGCATGGGGTAAGGGTATCATCTTCGTGAATGGCCACAACATCGGCCGCTATTGGAAAGTTGGTCCTCAACAGACTCTCTACATTCCGGGAGTATGGTTGAACAAGGGCGAAAACAAAATCGTGATTTTCGAGCAACTCAACGAAACCCCGATGACTGAAGTAAAAACCGTCAAGGTTCCTGTTCTGACAAATTTGAAATAAAGAATTTATATTTTTAAGAGGATATGTAGAAATATATATCCTCTTATTTTTTTACCACTATCTCCAGCCCGTCAAAGGCGAAATGCACATGAGGCGGCAACAGCTTTTCAATCTCCTTATGCAAGCCGATATGGTGACTCATGTGAATAAAATAAGTCTCTTTCGGAGCCAATCTTTCCACATTCCCCAATGCATCAGCAAGTGTCTGATGAGCAGGATGGGGTTTCTCACGCAAGGCATTCATAATCAAAACGTCCAAACCTTCCAACTGTTTGAATGACACTTCGGGCATGGTCAGCATGTCCGTAATCCAAGCCATCCGCCCGATACGATAGCCCAAGATAGGCAACTTACCATGCATTACACGCAACGGAAGCACCTCAACCGTTTTCCCTTCGGCATTGCTTACTAAAAAAGGAACGTCCGGAGAAATTTCTTCCAACATTATGCGAGGAACACCCGGATAAGGATGTTCTGCAAAGCAATAAGGAATCCGTTCCCGCAAATGTTGAGCCACATACGCTTCGGCATAAACCGGCACATCCCGAAAACGGCAGAAAGGTCGAAGGTCATCAAGTCCTCCCACATGGTCGTAATGCTCATGGGTTACAAGCACCGCATCAATCGGTTTAAAGTCATTCAACCGGATCATCTGTTCTCGAAAGTCGGGCCCGCAATCAATCAGAATCCGCACACCATTCACCTCCACCAAACCCGAACACCGTAAACGCTTGTCTTTATCGTCTGCACTTGTACAAACCGGACAAGTACATCCTATCTCGGGTACTCCGGTTGATGTTCCACTTCCTAAAACTGTTATTTTCATTTCCGTATAGACTCTACACCTTAATGTATTAAATAAAATTCACTTCCGGCAAAATCTGTACTCCGAACTTATCAGCTACCGACCGTCGTATCTCTTCGGAAAGTGCAATGATTTCCTTTCCTATTGCACCCCCACAGTTCACCAACACTAATGCCTGTCTGTCATGCACACTGGCCTTTCCCAGTCGTTTCCCTTTCCAGCCGCATTGATCAATCAACCAGGCCGCCGGAATCTTTACACGTGTAGTATCCACCTCGTAATGAGGCATAGACGGATACATCTCTACTAATTGTTCAAATTGTTCACGCGGAACGATAGGATTCATGAAAAAGCTACCAGCATTTCCCTGAACCTTCGGATCGGGAAGTTTCTCTTCACGAATACGGATGATGACCTCACGCACCCGATGAAGTGTAGGTTCTACACCCGCTTTTTCCAATTCGGCCTTTACATTGCCATACTCCAAACTAAACTCTGCCTTCTTCTTTAGTCGGTAAGTTACATGAGTTACAATGTATTTTCCTTTCAACTCTTTCTTGAAAATACTTTCCCGATAGGCATAATTACATTCTGCCCAACTAAAAACACGTATTTGAGACGTAGCCACCTCTAAGGTTTCTACCTTTACGATTAAGTCTTTGGCTTCAACCCCGTATGCCCCAATATTTTGTACGGCCGAAGCACCCACCTCACCGGGAATTAAAGAAAGGTTTTCTGCACCATACCATCCCTGAGAAACAGCCAAAGCCACAAAATCATCCCACACTTCACCGGCTCCTACCCTAACAAACACTTCGTCGGCCGTTTCTTCTACCACCTCATACCCTTTAATGGCTGAATGTAGAATTACACCTTTATAATCCTCTGTAAACAAAAGATTACTCCCGCCACCGATGTGTAACCATTTCTCTGCCGAACGTATATACTGATTAAGCACTTCCTTCAATTCAGTAACAGAAGTATATTCAACAAAGACAGATGTTTTGACATCCATCCCAAATGTATTGTGAGGAAACAATGAATAATTTTCTTGTATGTTCATTTTTTACCGATTAATTACTCAAGTCTTCAAAACGGGTAAGTTTCCATATACCGTTCCGACATTTGAAGCAAAGTACATTCGTAAAACCATTTCCAAAGCCTCTTAGTTCAATGATACGAGTACGAGATTTCCTATCCAACCGTTGACCATAGTTCACATTCGTCAAGAATTCCCGAGGAAGTTTAGGCTGAAAAGCAAACCATTGTTCTCTTTCTATCGTTGCTTCCATAATCTGAAATTCATCGTCAGGGTCCGGAGCCACAAAAGTCAACGGATCGACTACCCGTTCTGCTTGAAATAACGAATCATTGGCAAAGCGTTCATAAAATTCGTAAAAATCCTCCTGGCCTGTTTCTTCTTTCGGCATAGTTGCATCGTCGATTGCCTCCAACTTCCACCAGCCATACAAACGTTCAAAATAATAACGCTTCATCTTTTTAGCTTTCAGGTCAATCCACTCAATACGCACACTGGTAGAGGCCGTATCCTTTTCTAATTCCGCATCCTCTTGGTTGTCATAAAGCATCGTATAATACTCCTGCTGACTAAAAAGCGGATCGTGCTTCCATTCCTCTTTTAGAATAGAGTCCTTTTTATTATCCATATAATAAGGCAAAGGGAAGATGATACGACGAAGCTGTAATTTTTCGTCCAACGCAAAGTTGTACAAGAAATCAGCAAAGTTTTCATCAACGGTAGCCGGTAATTCCGGCTCCTCTTCCAACCCTTCCATTGCCAATGTATCTATGGCAAGATCCAGCGAATCGGCCGCCCCTACCTGTTCTTCCGTACCAGCTCCTTTTTTACCACCAGCACATGAAACCAGTCCACTGGCCAAACAAATCGCAACTATCAGTTTCTTCATTTGTTTCATTCTGAGAAAATCCACACAAAAATATGTCTTTTTTTACTTTTCCGCAAAATATTCCGTTTATATTCGCTAACTTTGCCGACAATAAGAAAAACAATAACGAAAGTATGTTAGCTAAAATAGAACTATTACTTCAAGAAATCGAAGGGCTTCAGGCCAGCAATGCAGAAGAATTGGAAGCATTGCGCATCAAATATTTAAGTAAGAAAGGTGCTATCAACGAATTGATGGCCGACTTCCGCAATGTTCCTGCTGAACAGAAGAAGGAAGTAGGTATGAAGGTAAACGAGTTGAAAAACAAAGCACAAGAAAAGATTGCGGCTTTGAAGGAAGCGTTTGCTACTCAGGACAACAGCGCTGCCGAAATGGACTTGACTCGTACTGCTTATCCGGTAGGTTTGGGTACCCGTCATCCGCTGAACATTGTCAAGAACGAAATCATCGACATCTTCCACCGTTTGGGATTCAGCATTGCCGATGGTCCGGAAATTGAAGACGACTGGCATGTGTTCTCTTCCATGAACTTTGCCGAAGACCATCCAGCACGCGACATGCAGGACACTTTCTTCGTAGAAGCCAATGCCGAAGATGTGAAGAAGAACGTGATTCTTCGTACACACACTTCATCTGTACAAAGCCGAGTGATGGAAAATACACAACCGCCTATCCGCATTATCTGTCCGGGACGTGTATATCGTAACGAAGCTATCAGCTACCGCGCACACGCTTTCTTCCATCAGGTAGAAGCTTTGTATGTAGACAAGAACGTATCATTTACCGACTTGAAGCAGGTTTTGTTGCTTTTCGCTAAGGAAATGTTTGGCGAACAAACTCAAATCCGCTTACGTCCATCTTATTTCCCTTTTACTGAGCCAAGTGCTGAAATGGACATCAGCTGTAACATCTGCGGTGGTAAAGGATGTCCGTTCTGTAAGGGTACAGGCTGGGTAGAAATCTTGGGCTGTGGCATGGTAGATCCAAACGTATTGGAGCTGAATGGTATAAACAGCAAGGAATATTCCGGTTACGCACTCGGTATGGGTATCGAACGTATTACCAACTTGAAATATCGAGTAAACGACTTACGTTTGTTCTCTGAAAATGACACTCGCTTCCTGAAAGAATTTGAGGCAGCTAACTAATCATATAAAAAAGGATGTGCCCGACACATCCTTTTTTTTATTCCACACATCATGAAAGATAAACTACTGACACCAAGTTATGCACTGATTATTGCAGCCAACTTTTTGCAATTCTTCGGTTTTTGGCTGTTGATGCCTATTCTCCCCTTCTATCTGCAAGAGGTGTTTGGAGCAGACAAAGGAAGCATCGGCCTGATACTATCTTGCTACACCATTGCCGCATTGTGTATTCGTCCTTTTTCCGGCTATCTTCTGGATACATTTGCACGAAAACCGTTATATTTAGTCGCCTATTTTATTTTTACAACCATATTTGGCGGATACTTGTTGGCCAGCACCTTGACTTTATTTATCATCCTTCGCATTATACATGGTTTGTCTTTCGGAATGGTTACAGTAGGTGGCAACACCATTGTGATTGATATTATGCCCTCGTCACGTCGAGGAGAAGGATTGGGGTATTACGGCCTGGCCAACAATACCGCGATGTCTATCGGACCGATGACCGGTTTGTTTCTTCATGAGGCCGAAGTAGGATACTCCCTTATCTTCTGCTGTTCGTTGGGGGCTTGTATCATCGGATTCCTCTGTGCCTCTTTGGTCAAGACTCCTTATAAACCTTCGATTCAGAAAGAGGCGGTTTCACTTGACCGTTTCATTCTCTTAAAAGGAATACCAGCAGGCATCAGTTTGCTATTGCTTTCCATTCCTTACGGCATGACGACCAACTATGTAGCCATGTATGCCAAGCAAATCGGGCTGACAACTTCTACCGGTTTCTTCTTTACCTTAATGGCCATAGGAATGGCTATCTCCCGATTGTTTTCTGGCAGATTGGTCGACAAAGGTATGATTACCCAAGTCATTGGCGTAGGCCTTTATTTGGTATGCTTTTGCTTCTTCGGGTTGAGTAGTTGCGGATGGCTAATGGCATGGAACAGCACTTTTACGACCTATTTCTTTTTTGCCATCTCTTTGTTCTTAGGTATCGGATTTGGAACCATGTTCCCTGCTTATAACACTCTTTTCGTGAATCTGGCTCCCAACAAACAACGAGGAACAGCTACCAGCACTTACCTGACTTCTTGGGATGTGGGGATTGGTATCGGAATGCTTTTAGGAGGATACATTGCCGAAATAGCCACGTTTAAATTTGCTTATTTGGCAGGAGCCGCATTGACCGTTGTTTCCTTGTTTTACTTTCACCAAAAGGTGGCTCCTCATTTCCAGCGCCATCGGCTTCGCTAATTCTTATAGGTAAACACCCAGATGTGTGAAAGCCGATCGTTCACACAGGAGTATTGCACAGAGAGGTAAAAGGCAGAAAAAAGCAAACTATTGTCTTGTACAAATGCTGGCAAGAAGCCTTGAAGTTCCTGAGGAGCTTGCGACAAATGTTGCATATCTGTTACCAATGAGAAAGAAGCATCGTATGACAGATTGGCCACACATTCATTGAACAACGTTCTATTCTGCGATTCATTTTCCCTATAGGCGTT
>JAFTSK010000206.1 GCA_017467385.1 Bacteroidaceae bacterium | reverse complement strand
TTCATTTCTCCACAAACTTCTGATAGAACTTTTGCATCACTTCAATAAACTCATTCGGAAGTCTTTTTAATACCTCTATCTTTATATGTTCTGGCACACCACCATAATAAGCTTCTGCAATTCCTCCCGTAATGGCTCCCATAGTATCAGCATCGCCACCCAATGAAACTGCTAGGCGAATAGCACTTTCAAAATCTGTACTATCCAAGAAAGCAATGATTGACTCGGGAACAGAGCCTTGACAAGTCACATCAAATTGATAAGTTGGTCGTATCTCATCACAAGTCCTACTAAGATTATATCCGAATGTTTGTTCTATATATTCCTTGATTTCTTGCTTGCTTTTACCGGTACGAGCCATGAATATGCAAGCTGCTGTAGCTTGTGCGCCTTTGATTCCCTCTGGATGATTATGTGTTACCTCTGCACTTTGTTTAGCTACTTTCAATGTTTCTTCCAATGTTTCGAAAACCCAACCAACAGGACTGACACGCATGGCAGAACCATTACCAAGACTATTATATGGCTTGGGATTATCTTGTCTTAACCAACTTCTGAACATACCACCGTATCCTGCATGTGGATAACGATTGCCATAATCTTGCATTATTACCCAAAGGTTATCATGTGTAATCAGCCAATCCGCATTGGCTATAGTCATCACCGTATCATCTGTGAATCTGGAAAATGGAGTAAACAAATAAAAGTCCGTTTTCTTTGTAGGATTACGTTCGTAAAATGAACCAATTATATCGCCTGCAATAGCACCGCATAGAAAGTTTATATCCAGTTTTCCTAAAAGTAATAAGGTTGTTTTGTCTGCACATCTACTGAAATAGCGATCAATAACTTTTTTGAACAAATCATCTTCCGAAACTTCATTGAACAAAGTCATACAAGAATGAACTTTCATTGCGTCCACGTCTCCAAATACATCTTTTGCATTTTTTCCTACCAGGTCTAAAAATACAGAAGTTATTTCTCGTAGTCTTGTGCCAAGAACAGGATGTTTCAAGTAGACTCTTGCTTCTTCTAAATCATCTATTCCGTAGTAATGAGAATTGTAACTTTTCCCCAATCCTTTCAGTTGTGGAAAGATGTACCATATCCAATGCGTTAGCTTCTTACCATTTTTCACCTCTGCCAATGCTCTTTCGTACATTCGTTCCTGTGCATCGACAAATCTTTCCAAAGAATGCTCTTTCCGTTCCTTTGGCTCTATCTTCTTCGATGCTTCTTTTTCCTTTCTGAAAGCGGAAGCTGATATTTCTTTAATGCTTTTCATTTATTTTTCTGTATTTGAATCATTTAAATGATATTCCAAAATTTCCCGAATTTCATCCTCTACATTTTCTGCAAGGTGCTTTTTGGTTTATCTCCCTACACCTCCAACTCCTATAACGATACAAAGATAAAATTTCTTTTTCTTTTTAATAAATATAACCGCTTCATTTGTACGAAATAGCGGTCAGGATGTGTGAAATCATCCTTTATAAGGATAACTTATCCTACTTCTTCCAAAGACTTCTTCTAATAAGTTTTTTCTATGTTTTTCTCTACATCTCAACACTTCCGCTGTATATCAGTGAATTAGTTGTGTAGAGAATAGTGTAGATAACTTTCTCTCTACATTATTTATTGTTTTATTTCACTAACAAAAGATTAATGAATTACGCTAAAAGACAAATAATTATAATTCATATATTCCGTTCACAATCATTGAATGGCCATTCAATGATTGTGAACGGTGATTCAAAGACTTTGAATCAAGAAACGATGTACTTTGAATAGATTATTACATGTGTATGTTAACGGATTTAGTTGACCGTTTTGCGTCTTATTGATAAAGTGGGTTGACTGAATTAAACGTTATTTTTATTATATGTTGACTTCATTTTAACTTAGTCATGATTTGAGTTGACTTTTCCTCTCTGTTTTCTCAGTTTATGTAGAGAATAAGATGACTGTGTAGAGAAAAATATTTCTCTACACAGGTTAATCTATTGATATACAGTATCTTTGTAGAGATGTGTAGAAAATCAAGTAAACTTAAAATGTAATAGTCAAATTACCGGACTTTCCATCGTAGAAATAGAGAATTATAGACAAGCAAGGTATTGAAAAAGTGTTGAAGATAAATTAAAAAGGCTCTACAAATACTTGTAAAGCCTTTTCTTGTCGGGGTAGCGGGATTCGAACCCACGACCCCCTGCTCCCAAAGCAGGTGCGCTAACCGGACTGCGCTACACCCCGAAACTTTTGTGTTTTAAACCCATTTCTTTTCTTGTCGGGGTAGCGGGATTCGAACCCACGACCCCCTGCTCCCAAAGCAGGTGCGCTAACCGGACTGCGCTACACCCCGAAACTTTTAATAGTGCTTATTTTCAAAAGCGATGCAAAGGTAGTGTTTTTTTTTATACCTGCAAACTTTTGAATGGTCTTTTTTGAAATTTGTTTGAAAGTTCACAACTTTCCTTTGGCATGGTACATCAAAATAATGGAGTATGAATATCTTTCGACTCATACTCCATCAAGATGTTACAGTTTTATTTTTAGGATTTTTCCTCCGTTTGCTTCCAACAATACAGTAGTCTTCTGGTTCGGAACCAAATCAATGATTTCTGTATTTCCGCTTAACAACTCTTTCGCTTTGTACTTTTCTTTCGCTGGGATATTCAAGTACTCAAAAGCATGTTGAGGAATGTTGATTCCTACGCTGGCCGGCTTATCATCAAAGTTTACCACAATCAACAACAATTCTTTTCCTGCTTTGCGAAGGAAAGCATATTGTTTATGCTCGTTAAATGAACAGCCCTCCAAGTTGGCATAAGTCAAATCGAAGAACTCGCCCTCTCTAATAGCTTTTTCCTTATTACATAGATTCAGAAGGGTAGAGTAGAAGTTCTGCAACTTCTTTTCTTCGGTAGTAAGGTTCTTTCCATCAAACTTACCTCCGTTACGCCAGCGACGAATGGTATCTACACTCCAATAGTCGAAGATGGTAGTACGTCCATCGCGTCCACTGAAGCCTTCTTCGTCCATACCTGGTTCTCCAAATTCCTGGCCAAAATAGACCATTACCGGATTGGTATTCATACAAGCTGATACAATCATACCCGGAATCGCTTTACTACCGTTTCCGGCGAAGAACTCAGAAGCAATTCGTTGTTCGTCATGGTTTTCCAGGAAGTTGAGCATGCGCTTCTCAATACCACTCAAACTTTGCCAACGGTATTGGATGGCGGTTGCCGAATCGTGGCCACAGATTAATGCTCGCAGGGTATCATAAAGTCCTACCTTATCATATAGGTAGTCAAAATGACCGTTGAAGAGGTAGTTTCGGTATTCATTCGGATTATATACTTCTGCAATGAAAACGAGGTTAGGATACTTCGCCTTTACTTGCGGAATTACCCATCCCCAGAACTCAACCGGAACCATTTCGGCCATATCGCAACGGAAGCCGTCAATGTCTTTACCAGCCCAGAAAAGAAGGATGTCGAGCATCTTGTTCCAAGTGTCCGGAATCGGATCGAAATGACCGTAACGTCTATTGCAATAGTCTACACCGTAATTCAACTTAACCGTTTCGTACCAGTCGTTGATGTTGGGATAAGCATTAAACTTGTCGTTTCCTGTTGCCTTTGCTGGATTTTCGACGTATGTCTCCGGAGCACTCCGATGCAAGTCTATATATTCACTTTGTAAAGGTTGGTTAGGAATATAATAGAAGTTGTTTTGCGGACTGAATGCCACATTCTGGTTGTCTTTTTCTCCCAAATCGACAACTCCTTCCGGCTTGGCATCCGACTGGTATTGACGAGCCACATGATTCGGAACAAAGTCGATAATGACTTTTAAATCGGCTTTATGAGAACGTTTTACCAAGTTCTCGAATTCTTTCATTCGGTCAGGAATACTGTTAGCCAAATCCGGATCTACATCATAATAGTCTTTGATAGCGTATGGAGAACCGGCTTTTCCTTTCACTACGGCCGGATGGTCCGGACGGATACCATAACGGCTGTAGTTGGTTTGAGTGGCATGTTCAATGATACCTGTGTACCAGATGTGAGTAGCCCCCAAGTTCTTTATTTCATTTAAAGCCTTGCTCGTAAAGTCTGCCATTTTCCCGCAACCGTTCTCGTCAATGGTTCCATTGTTCTTGCAACGTGTGTTGCCATTGCCAAACAGTCGGGTAAATACTTGATAAATAATAATTTTTTCGTTAGTACTCATGTGCTAATTCAGATATTATTATTCGATACCGTGCGCGTTTGCTTCTTTGTTGATTTTCTTAATCATACCTTGCAATACAGCACCTGGGCCGCATTCTGTAAAGTCGTCTGCACCGTCGGCAATCATATTAATTACGGTTTGAGTCCAACGTACAGAAGCTGTAAGTTGAGCTACCAAGTTGGCTTTGATTTCAGCAGGATCAGTGTGAGGCTTAGCATCTACGTTTTGGTAAACCGGACATTTCGGAGTGCTAAATTCGGTAGCGTTGATAGCGGCTTCCAATTCCAACTTAGCTGGTTCCATCAATGGAGAGTGGAATGCACCGCCCACCTTCAATGGCAAAGCGCGCTTAGCACCTGCGGCCTTCAACTGTTCACAAGCCTTGTTGATACCTTCGATAGAACCTGAGATTACAATCTGACCAGGACAGTTGTAGTTGGCTGCTACTACTACATCGCCTTCCTTATTGATAGCTTCACAAATTTCTTCTACCTTTTCATCCGGCAATGCGATGATGGCAGCCATCGTAGAAGGTTGCAATTCGCAAGCCTTTTGCATGGCCATTGCACGAGCATAAACCAATTTCAAGCCGTCTTCAAAAGACAATGCACCGGCAGCTACCAACGCTGAAAATTCTCCCAAAGAGTGTCCGGCTGTCATTTCCGGCTGGAATTTATCGCCCATACACAAAGCGGAAATAACCGAATGAAGGAATACAGCAGGTTGAGTAACTTTTGTCTGACGCAAGTCTTCATCTGTGCCTTCAAACATAATATCTGTAATGCGATAACCTAAAATGTCGTTTGCTTTTTCAAATAATTCCTTTGCAAGTGGTGAATTGTCATACAAATCCTTACCCATACCTACAAATTGGGAACCTTGTCCCGGAAATACAAATGCTTTCATTTCTTTTACTTTTAAAATTTGTTGCAAAGATACTCATTAAAAAGGAAAAAAGAATTCATATTCTGAAAAATATACTTAACTTTGTACTTTAATAGCTAAATTTAGTACTAAGTATGAACGTAAATAACAATTATCTTGTAATTATGGCCGGTGGTGTCGGAAGTCGCTTTTGGCCCATGAGTACGCCGGATTATCCCAAACAATTTATTGATGTATTGGGTTGTGGACGTACTTTAATACAGTTGACGATGGATCGTTTTGAAGGAATTTGTCCTCCCGAAAATGTTTGGGTGGTAACTTCTGAAAAGTATGCGGATGAAGTAAAGCGTCAATTACCGGAATTGGCTGATGACCATATCTTGCGTGAACCTTGTCGTCGGAATACGGCTCCTTGCATTGCTTATGTAAGCTGGAAAATCAAGGCACGTAACCCTCGGGCTAATATGGTGGTTACTCCAAGCGACCACATCGTGATGAACGTGAAGGAGTTTCAGCGTGTCATCAATTCGGCCATGAAATTTACAGATACTTCCGATGCCATCCTTACATTAGGCATGACTCCCAATCGTCCGGAAACAGGTTACGGATATATTGAAGCAGATTTGAGTTTTGCATCCACTAATAATAAAGAAGTCTATCGGGTGGATTCCTTCAAGGAAAAGCCAGACTTGGCTACCGCCGAAAGATACTTGAAAAAGAATTCTTTCTTTTGGAATTCGGGAATCTTTGTATGGAATGTCAATACTATTGTCAATGCTTTACGAGTGTATCAACCGGCTATCTCGAAGATATTCGAACGGATGCTTCCACATTATTATACTGAAAAGGAACAGGAACTTATCAATGAACAGTTCCCTTTGTGTGAAAGTATTTCCATCGACTATGCTATCATGGAAAAGGCGGATGAAATCTTCGTATTCCCAGCAAGTTTTGGCTGGAGTGATTTGGGTACATGGGGTTCCTTGCATGCCAATAGTCCGCGTGATGCACAGAACAATGCTTTGATAGGAGAGAATATACACATGTATGAATCTCGTAACTGTGTAGTGCATACCGCGCAAGAAAAGAAGGTGGTTATTCAAGGACTTGATGGGTATATCGTAGCTGAGAAAGATAATACTTTATTAGTTTGCCGATTGTCGGAAGAACAACGTATCAAAGAATTTTCAGAATAAAAGAAAAGCCGCTGTTTCAAGCGGCTTTTCTTTTTATTTTCTACCTTTATATACTAAGTATGCTACAACCAATACACCTAAACCGATGAATACATAACCTATTTCATGGCTGTATTCCGTAACGGTGGCCATCAACTGGTCTTCAGGAACAACGGACTGGAGATAGTAACCGATAGTGGCCAAAATAATATTCCAGATACCGGCTCCCAATGTGGTGTAAAGCAAGAATGTAGAGAGCTTCATTTTTGCTAATCCGGCAGGGATAGAAATGAGTTGTCTAACGGCCGGAATCAAACGACCTACAAAGGTGGAAAGAGCACCATGCTTGTCGAAGTAAGCTTCGGCATGTTTTACTTTCTCTTCATCTATAAGGCAGATATGTCCGAAACGGCTGTTTGCAAACTTATATACAATCGGTCTTCCCACAAAGTAGGCCAAATAATAATTGATGAGCGCCCCAATATTGGCTCCGATGGTTGCAAAAAGTACCACCAAATAGACATTCAAATCACTATTTCCTCCGGCTGCTTTGTATGCAGCAGGTGGAACTACCACTTCGGATGGGAAAGGAATAAAGGAACTTTCAATGGCCATGAGTAATGTAATTGTCCAATAATTAAGGTTGTCTAAACACCATTGAATAAATGCAACTGATTCCATAAAATGTTATTAATTATAAGTAGTTAGTTAAATCAAAATTCTTGTCGTTTATCATTGTACCTATTTCGGCGAACATGTTCTTGAATCGTTTATCGTTCAACATATCGTTTGGAATTTGCTCATTGCAGATTTTCCAATAGACGGCCAATGTCTTCAAACAAAGAGATATATCCTTCAAATTGTAATAACAATTGGCAATCATTAACAGAACTTCATCGTGAGTTTCCGGATATTCTTTTATAATCTTTTCACACCAATCTATGGTTTCCTGATACTTTTGCATCCATAAATAACAGTTGGCTATGTTATACATGGCATCGACTATTTCGTCTTCCGGAGATAAGTCTATCGCCTGCTGAAAGATTCTCTCCGCTTTTTTATCTTCATTTAATTGCAGATGAAGTAAACCTTTCTGGATGATAATCTGACGGCTAAACGGATTCAAATCTAAAGCTGCATTGGCATATTCCATTCCATCGTTGGGAAGACTCAAGTTGCCGTAACAGTTGGCAATGTAGTAATACACTTCCGATTTTTCGTATTCGGTCATCTTCTTGGAAGAATGTAACCATTCCATACAAGCGGACAATGCCCAATCCGGTTTCTCAAGCTCCATGTAGCACTTCACTACAAACGAGTTGGCTCTATTGGAATCCTTGTGTACCTCTAATATCTTTTGACAAGTAGCAAGCGTGGCTTCGTGGTCTCCGCTTTGTAATGTGCAATAACCTTTTACTTGAAGGGCTTCCAAATCCTCTCCGTCAATCGCCAATGAAAACTCAATGGCTTCGCATGCTTGCTCGATGTCGTCTTGCAACAAAAAGCATTTGGCCAAAGCAGTCCAGTGTACGATGGAGTAGGGGTTTTCGTCCAATGTCAGCTGATAGGCACGAACGGCTTTTTGAGGTTGGTTGAATGTCATACAGAAATCGCACCAGACATCGCGAAATTTTTGACTATTATTCTCGTTATGGCCTGCTACTTTGGCTCTTTCCAACCAGGTTTC
>JAFTSK010000205.1 GCA_017467385.1 Bacteroidaceae bacterium | reverse complement strand
TGGCTTTGGAGTTTCTGTTGTAGCAGAAGAAAACTTCCTTCAGCTGTTTCTTGAAAATCAAATCCAATGCCTGACGGATTCTCTTTTCTTCCTGTATTCGTTCTTTTGTTTTCATTGTCTTTGTTTTTTTAATTGTATGTTAATTGTAGCTGCCGCATGCCAGGTCTGGGCAGACTAAGAATTTTATGATGCCCATGGGCGTTCGGGTATTGAGCTGATGTATGCCATGGCCTTGTCATGTTGGCTTATCGGTTCACTGATACTGGTAGAGACTATCAAGTCCCGATACCATACGGTAAACGAAATCCGTAACCCGTCAGTATATTCACAATAGCCTTCGGCATAAGTATTCTTGTACTTGACGTAAAGAAACGGTACCCGTCCAAACATTTCATAAATTCGTTTTGATGCTTCAACTCTCTTGGCATCCACATCGAATGGTTTGATTGTTCGCATAATTCTTTCTCCTTATTATATAGTTAGTATTAATATCTTCTGTAGTCAACAGCCCAGTCATTACGACCGAAGCGAACGTTACGGTAAGCTGCGTTGTTACGGGTTCGGAAGTTACGGTAGAAGCGGTCTTCCTTTGTTTCGGCTTTCGGTTGCATGGCCTTGAGGACTTGTGCTGCTATGCGAGCTTCAATAGCTTCTTTGCGAGCAACTTCTTCCTTAGCATATCTCCAAGCTGCGCTCAACGCTTCACCGAAAGATTCGAAACCGTAGAATGAAATGCGGAACATCATCCATGCTTGCTTCATTATTTCTGATTTGTTGTACTTTGTTGACTTCATAACTTCTTGTTTTTAATTAGTTGGTTAATTATTATACTGCAAATGTAACGTATATAAGTTAATCAACAAAGGAAATTACAATAAAAGTGTAACGTATTAAATCTTTTTAAGAAATAAACAATTATATACGTATTAAGGTTAAATTTATGTTAATAATGTAACTATATAAAGTTATATTCAAAACTTTAATTTATCTTTGCCGATGTAACGTATTAAACACATTACTATGAGATTTAAAGAAGTATTAGAAAAGTATGGAATAACTCAAACAGAGTTAGCAGAACGTCTTGGTATTAACAGAGTGTCCGTATCAAGATTGTTTAGTGAGAAGAATGACATGCGCAGTTCTACAATAATGAAAATAGCAGAAGCTATAGGTTGTAGCGCCGGTGAATTATATGACGATTTCAATAAAGTTGATGATTCAAATACGATCACTTGCCCTACCTGTGGAACTAAAATAGAATTTAAGAAGAAAGAAGAGGAATAAAATGATATTAATTGCCCATAAGATAGAACTTGCACCAAATAACAAGCAGAAGACTTACTTCCGCAAAGCGTTCGGTTGCGCCCGTCTTGCCTATAACTGGGGGCTTGCCGAATGGCAGCGCCGTTATAAGGAAGGGGAAAAGGTGGATGCTTATGGGCTAAAGAAAGCGTTCAACGCCATCAAGAAGGAACAGTATCCGTTCGTAACGGAAGTGACCAAGTATGCCACGCAACAGCCGTTCCTGAATCTTGGCAAGGCGTTCCGCAAGTTTTTCGACGACTTGAAGAAAGGCATAGTGTCCTACCCGCAGTTTAAGAAGAAAAAGGATAACGAAGGCTCATTCTATATCGGCGGAGACCAGATTACATTATCTTATACCAATGAAAACTCCAAGGCATTAAAGAAGCTGGCGCACAACGAAAAACAAAAGCGTCAATACTTGAAAGTCCCCAACCTTGGTTGGGTAAAGATGACCGAATCCGTTCGTTTCGACGGACACATCAACGGAGTGGTCATATCGCAGAGCGGTAACAAATACTTCGCCTCATTCTGTATACAGATAACGGAGGAGGAACACAAGCGTACCCATCCGAACGTTTCGTCAGAAAAGAACGGAAAGGCAGGTATCGACCTCGGCATCAAGTCGGCTTTGATATTGTCCGACGGCGTCGCCATTGAGAACCCGAAGCCGCTGAAAAAGAATCTTAGAAAAATAAAGAGATTAAGCAGACAGCTTTCCAAGCGTGAGCACGCGAGAACCAAGCAGGAACGGTTGGACGGCAAAAAGAAATCGAACAACTACAAGAAACTTTCCGTCAAGCTGTCCAATGCACAGCGCAAGGTGGCAAGCGTCCGTCGTGACTTCACTCAGAAAGTGACGACCATATTGGCTACCCACTATACGCATATAGCATTGGAAGACTTGAATGTGAAAGGAATGGCGAAAAATCATCGCTTGGCGCAAGCCGTATCGGATGTGTCTTTCGGAGAACTTGTACGGCAGATGGAATACAAGTCAGCATTGAACGGCTTGACCGTAAAGAGAGCCGACCGCTTCTATCCGTCCAGCAAGACATGTTCGGTTTGCGGCAATGTGAAGATGGACTTGAAGCTAAGCGACCGCATCTATCGTTGCGACAAGTGCGGTGCCGTAATAGATCGTGACTACAACGCCAGTCTGAATCTGCTTGGTCTTTTAGTAAATCATCAAATAGGGGCAGGTTACCCCGAATCTACGCCTGAGGACTTGACGGCTCTGCTTTCCCGCTTCGCAAGAAATGGGATTGCAACCAGCAAGGTTGAGACAGGAAGACAACGTAAATTATAGCATTTTGTAAGGTTTGCTATGATTTTGTAAGTTTGTCAAATCGGTTAATGAAAGACAAGGACTACATTCTTGGTTGTCAGCGAAACGGATTGCTGCTTGCTAATCTGAAAAATCCGAAACTGCTTGCAAATAAAATAAAAGAGCGTACCTAATTTAGGATACGCTCTTTTGTGTCATTAAACAATTTAGTGAATCGAGACTGACAAACCGGAAACCTTTGCACCAATCTCTTCGAGTGCAAAGCGGAATATTTTAAGCTCGTCATCAGTGAAAGCTGACTTGCTCCCGTTGATAACAGTGCCATTTATTCTATGATATAACCACGTGCGGTCTTTCTTGAAATAATGCTTGGCTATATATGACATGGATATTACTTCTCCTGCATCGCCCAACAACTCCTTTACATTAATATCGGTGCGTTTCTCTCCACGTTTTTTTCTTCGTTCGGCCATTAACTCGCGATGTATGCGTCCCACCTCTGCACGTTCTTCAGCTGTGAGCTGTAGGGACTGTTCGTGCATCCATGTCTTTGTTTCCTGTACTTGCTGTTCAGTATCTGCACCAAACATACGTTCCATCATTTCTTCTGCTATTTTCCTTAAATCTTTCATTTTACAACTTTTAAAAAAAGAGGATGATTGGAGCAACCCCCGAAAGGGCTGCTCAATACTTTCATTCCGATTTGTGAAGCTCAACCAACTTTAACGCTGATTTCAAGACTTCTTGGTCGAAATCCAATTCAGAATAAAATCCGTCTTTCAACAAATCTTCTTCGAACTGGAGAAAGCTCCTCAAATCATCGAGGATTTCTTTCCGGTCGTTTAGACCTTCCAAATAGTCAATCATCTCTCATTGTCTAATGACACTGCAAAGATAATCATCATTTGATTAAAAACAAAATATTTTCTTAATTATTTCATCATTTGATTAAAAACGAGCATATTCACGAACAAAAAACAGCGGCTATCCGTCACGGACTGCCGCTGCCAATCATGATAAACAGAGTCTTCAAATTCAACGCTTGCTCTTCATCTTCCGGTTCATCTCTTCAATGGCCTTCGCCTCTTGGCACATATTGCTCAGAACCCCGAAGATAAAGAATGTATTTGAGTTGTATATATCCTGATAGTTCTTGAACTCCCCATACTTCTTGATGGCGTTCATCTTGTTAGCTTCCAACACAATGAAGTCCTGTTCCTCGCCACCCTTATGCGTAGTGAACAAATCCGGGAACTTGTTCCTGTATTCTTCCAGACAAGACTGCATGAACTGCACCATCACTTCGAATACATACTCCCATCTCTTTCCCGTAAAATGTTTCCAGTTCTTTTCATTGTAGGATGAATGGTATACGTAAGCAATCCTATTTACTTTATACGTACCATTTTCATCCACATGCTGGGTCTGTTTAACGGGAGGGATGATGAGCGTAGCCAAGAACATGGCCCGATATTGCTCAGATTCCTTGTACAGATGCTTGACTGCCTTTCTTGTGCCGCCATCCTTCAGCATTTCTTCGGCGGCAGAGCGGGTGTCCCAATACGCCATCAGATACTGTTGTGCATGATTGTATTGTTCGAATGTCAGGGATGTCAGCTGAGAGTCTGGAGCCTTCCATTTCTTTGTGCCGATACGGAAGAATTCGTATGGTGCTTCCAGTCTGCTGTTCGGTTCGTCAAGGAATGCCAGCAAGTCTGTAATCCACTGCGCTACCTGCCAACTCTCCATCGGTATCTCCTCAAACAGATGTTTCCATCCTTTTCTTCTTACTATATATATAAAGGTACCGTCATCTTTCTTGTAAGCACGCTTACGAACTTTCAAACCTGCAAGATATAGAAAGACACGGAGCTTGTATTCATTCACCACCTTTTCAGGATCTTCGCTGTATTGCGCTTTTCCTATCGCGCTATTCTTCAAACGGTGAATTTCTTCCATCTGTTTCCCGGTAAGCTCATCCCAGCTGTGCGGGAAGTCTAGGTCTATTCTTCTTATCTTTTCCATGGTCAAGGAATTTGGTTGAAATGAAACAAGGCATGTACTGCATTGCCATCATCATCAGTGTTATAATTGTATACAGGTTTCTGATATACTTTTGGAGTATCTGTCGTGTCGATATCCCCCATGAGCGTCTTGTCATACAAAGGGGAGTCAATCATAATCTCTCCGAATGACGACTGGTGATTGCGGATGTAATCCTTTGCGCGTTCAAGAGACAAGTCCGCTTCCCCTCTTGAAGTTTTCCTGCGCAACTTTTCGTTCCTGTTTTCCGCATACAAGGCAAGTGCTTGCTTGAGTTTCTGAATGGCTGTATTCCATACGTTCAGGTCTTTCTTTTCCAATGATGACGGACTGATAAGCGAACCGATGAGAGCATCCATCAAATCGTACCCTATCTGTGGTGCCAGGTAAGTATCTTGACAGAAACGGATGTCCGGTAAAAGCTTGACAAACCATTCCCTACTTTCGTCGATGGATACATAACGGTCAAAATCCACGGCGGTAGTGAACAAGGTCTCGTTGTTGCGGTAGAAGTATTTGCTCTTCTTCCAGTGCTCGGCGAATTCAGGTTCTTCGCTTGTAGCATCCTCTTCCAGGAACAAGAGTAGTCTGTCAATGGCGCGATGTCCTTTCTTGAATGCATCCTTCACAAATCTGTCAATGCGTTTTTCGTCCGCTTCTTCGTAACCTTGTGAAGAAGGAGTGTTCAGTCCCGCATCGTTCATTGATACAGAGAACAGTCCGGCATTGTTGGCCAGTGTCATGTATACAACCACCTCCTGACAGATGCGTATAAGCTTATGCCCGGCCGGTGCTCCCTCTATGTTTTTTGGGGTATACCAATCTTCATCAAGCGGCACTTCCTGATACAGCTCGTTCACGTGGTTGAAAAGAGGTCGGCCTAATACGGGTAGTAAGTAGGTTTCCTCCGAGTCCGCTGCAAGTGTAAGGATGCTTTGCGCACTTTCCTGTACGGAAGTGGGGAGGAAAATTTCAAGTTCTTTTCGTTCGGTTAAAAGCATAGTAGTTTCTGTTTTTGATTTATACTTCAAAATTAACAAAAGCCAAGGGCGTTTCGAAGGACAAAAAGTTCGAAACCAGAATGATTGCCCAAAGAAATTAATTTCTCTTTCTACTAAAACATTTTCCAATATATGTTTGTTAATAATGTACGTTTTATGTAGATTTGCAGAGTGAATTTGAACCACAATTGCTATTTTTTTAGGTTGAATCGAGGTACAGGTGCCCCTGTGACGCCTGTACCTTTTAAACAGAGTTATTATGAAAATCGTTTTTGAATTGTTAGTATCTGCCGGTATTGCTGCGCTTGTACTGCTTGTCATCTACGGTGCTGCTGGGCTGGCTGTCAATTTAAGAAACCGGTATTGGAGACATCAGCTTGAAACCATTGAAATCGGAGCCAGGTACATCCGCGTGTATGATAGCGAAGATCCGTTTGATGAAAAGTACGGAGCTGTTGTTGTGATTGAAGACAAACAAGTCAACAAGTATGGCGAACCGTATGTCAAATATCGGTTGAAAGGTTCAATGTTTGATGGTACTTCTGTCAGTCTTCGTACATTCATTGAAGTGTACAAGTATGTTCCATACACCGGACAAGACAAGGAGGGGTGTGATGAGTGATAAAGACACGGTGAACATTCCAATTGAGGAGTATAACAACTTGTGCTCTTACAGAAGGGTTGTAGAAGACAAGGAAAATGTATACCAACGCGTTGTGGTTAAGGAAGATGGTGTAACCCGATGCGAGACCATGCAAGTGTTTGCTCCCGAAGAGTATCAGCAGAGGGTGGAAGAATGGTGTGCTGTTTATAATGGTGGTAAGGATTTGAATGCTGATGAACTGAGAGAACTGTATTCGCTTCGTTCAAGAATAAAAGACATGAAACATCACTATGATGGTTTGTCCGATACTTATCACCATTTATTCATCAGGCATCATAAATCTCTTGAAGAATGTGCAATGCTGGAAAAAGAGTGTAATAATCTCAAGTCCAAGTTGGCCAATACCGCCTTTTGGAAAACAGTCAGTTTGGCTTTGGCACTATTGTTTTGTGCGATTTTGTATTCATTGTTTAATTAAAATACATAGTTCTTATGAAAGAAAAAATTAAAAAGATGTTTCAGTACATTTGTACGTGGGAGTTTGTGGTGTGGCTTAACATTGCATTTACCGCATTTCACTTGGTGATGTGTTTTATAAACTTACATGCAGCTTATGTTGGTGGAATATGCTGGCACCTTGGGTTTGCAGCGATGGCATGCTTTTTACAGGATTACGATAATGAACATCGGGAAGACGTATTCCTTGTATTGTCTTTGGGATATCATCTCCGATTCTGTCAAGATGAGCTGGCAAAATATAAGAAGGTATACGGAGACCTGCCGAAAGAAGAAGCTGAGGTAAAAAGTGAAGCGCAACCAGATGAAAAAGTCGAAAGTTCTGAGCGAAAGAATAAGGCACCGATCAAAAGACACAAAAGAAAAAAGGAGGAATAATTATGGCTAAAGATGCTGAAAACGTAATAAGTCTCACACTCCCGTATATCGAACTGGAGAAATGTAAAGATCTGTGGGCTGCCAATTCATACGAGGACAGCGGTATATATTTTGTAAAGGATGTTTACGGAGGCTTCCATGTCGTAGATGTTAACAAAATAGATGACAGGGTTGCGGAATCTCCTCTACCGATAAACGCTGGAAACATTCTTTCGTCTGAGGTTCGCAAGAACAATACTGAAGAAATACTTGGTAGCATAGACAAGCAGCTTCAAAACATTTCGCAAAATGTTTCAAGGTTAGTTGATAGCGATTACTATGACGTTGAAAATGGAATCAATGTACTGCATAACCGATTGGAAAGTTTGGAAGGCAGAATAGATAAAGGGTCTGAGGAGTCTATCAGATACATAATTTCCAATGCCCGTTCCATTGAAGATGGAATAGCAGAAATTCTCAAGAATGTAGGCGGCTCTAACCCCGACGGTAAACCTGCTTCCGGCAAAGGTAATATCAGTGAAGAGACTCTATTGGAAATCATTAAAGCGATACGGCGATGACCATCAAAAGAAACATTCTCTATGCCACCAACGGCATAATGATTCAAGACCCCATTGGCGGATTCAGCGATGTGGTGCAATACCGCAAACGCAATCAGAACGGAACCAATGATACCACCCCGGCCAAGACGGCCATAGGTGGAGATATCTTCGACCTTGCTTTGGAGTGCGTAGGAGAGGGTGTGCCCGACAGAGAAGAGCTGATAGGATTCAGCATGGAAGTAATCCTAACTCCTATAACCAAAAAGAAAGGCGTATGAGCGGAGGATCATTGGAATACGTGTACTACCGCATAGAAGAAGCAGCGGAACGTGTGAAAGAAGAATTGGAGTCATTTAACAAGCCACGGCCGCCGAAAGTGAAAGTGCAAAGAGTGGCAGCTTATGAAATATCTGAAGACAGAAAAAGCAGGGGCTGGTGGTGGGATGGTGACCGTTTTGATACCTTCACAGAAGCAGAAGAGTATTTCACCAAATGCATCAGCTATGAAGTGCTGGAAAATAACACGATGCCTAACGGTGAACGGCAACTCATCCTTCGGGACAAATTTGATAAAACATTGTACGATGTACACTCGTACACCGACGAAAGATACGAAGCGGATGAAGATGGGAATATTCCGTACTTTCAGGAATACGGTGAAGAAACGGTGGCAGAACTTCGAAACGGATTGGATGTTTTGAGGAAAGCTGCTGTCTATGCCAAGCGGATAGAATGGCTGTTCAGTAGTGATGACAGCGAAGAATCTTTCCTTCAACGACTGAAAGAAGACTTGAAAAAAATAGCGAAAGAGAAAAATTAATCTCTCTACTAAATTTTTATCCAGTATTTGTTTGTTTGGATTGTATATTTTATGTAGATTTGCAGAGTGATAGGATTATCCTTTTGGATGCTTTAAAAGTTTTAGGTTAATTATTAATGGTTTGTTTGTTGCGTCCGTCCCCACAGATGTTTCCTTGGCACTTTATTATTCCATTAAGGGGGCGGTCGCATTTATTTAAAGAACATGGAAAAGGTAGATGTAAGCTTTTTGCAAGAAGAACAGTACCGCATTTTGATGTGTCACCGGATTGCCAAGACTCTCGACTTGGGAAAGATTGTGGTTGACTTGACGACACACAAGTGTAGGTGGTTCCTGGAGAAACATGGTGAAGTGAAAGAAGTGTTCCGTTCCTTGGATGAGATGGAAAGTTATCTGGAAAAGACTTTCGAAAAGAAACGGATAAGCCCAAGAAAGAGAATGAATTCAGCCATGCAGCGCAGGGCCAATATAATTGCGGAGAGAAGGTTGGCGGAAGAAGAAAACCGGCCGATGATATTCTCAAGCAGGATTAACAAAATATGTTTTTATGAGACGTAAACTAAAATGCTACAACAGCGGTAAGATAGGAGGTTTGTCACTTCCCGTTGCAGCCAAGAAATTTGAACAAGCCGACAAGGAAATAAGAGCTATCGGGTGTGAGCCTGTCAATCCTTTGAACAACGGACTGCAGTTTTCCGATCCATGGATTATGCACATGGTACTGGATGTATACAACATGCTGTTATGTCCGGTGGTATACTTTCAAAGAGATTGGAGAGAAAGCCGTGGTGCACGCATTGAATATAAGATAGCCAAGTTCTTTGGCAAGGAAATGATTTTTCAAAAATAATAATTATGAGTTTAAATAGAGTGACATTAATAGGCCACGTAGGGAAAGATCCCGACGTGAGATACTTGGATAGTGGTGTAGCTGTAGCTCAGTTCTCACTCGCCACCACAACTGGAGGGTACAAGACACAGGAAGGACAGGACATACCGGAGCGTACGGAATGGCATAACCTGGTCGCATGGAGAAAACTTGCACAAGCTGTCGAAGAGAGAGTAAGGAAGGGTGATAAGTTATACGTGGAAGGAGAACTGCGCACCCGTGAGTATGATGGACAGGACGGTATCAAGAGAAGAATCACCGAAGTCTATATCAATAAGATGGAAACGTTCAAGCCGAAAGGGGAAGGTAGACAATTGCCTCCAGACCCGGGTGTTCCGGCAGAGCGTTCAACGCAGAACTATGCATCCAACCAGCCAAAGTCCGCTCCGATAAATACGATTACAGGGCAGCAACCCGTACAACAAAAGGTTGATTTCTCAAATGACGGCAGTGGCGATTTGCCATTCTAAAGACAAAAGATTACATGGATTACACGCAAACACAAGGATATATTCTTGGCAAGATGACCGAAATGCTCGACGTAAAAGGATTGGCTCCGGAAGTATCATCAATGATTGCCGTATCCGCTTTCAGTAAAGCGGTGCAGGCTAACGGATCCGTCGATTCGGACTATTTGAAGTCAGTAGCCAAGATTGATGCCTTCCTTAAAGAAAGATTACCAAAGGAACCTACACCTATTACAATCGAAAAGCGGCCTGTCAACATGGTCGCTACCAATAAGACTGCAGAGGAAATAAGAACGGAGATTCATACGTTGAATACATTCATGCTGTTTGATGAACTCCTGCTTGCCGGAGAGATGCAGAGGTACGCCTATCGCATACTTGGTAAACTGAAGGAGAAAGGGCTGTATCGCCATCAGCTGAAACAATCCGCCAACCGATTGAAGGAAGTGGTGGACGGATTGCAGGTGCGTTCCAATAACAGTGACAAGGATATTACATTGAAACAATGTATGATGATAAGTCCGGGCGGATTTTACGGAAAGGACTTCTATGAGGATGGCGGTGGATTGTTGAACCGCATGTCCATGAATTTCTCCAGAGAATACAACATCAAGCTCAAGAGAATCCTCCTTGATAACAGATGGATGGCGGATTCATTGAATGTAAAGCACCCGGATCTGATTGCTGAGATATTCACACTGGTTTTCCTGGCCCAGACGGATATAGAACTCTATGATGAAGTGCAGAAGCAGATACGTTCCACTGCACGAGGAAGACTCAAGAGCCGATGCATCAAGAGTATGCACAGTGAGAGTATGAGAAATGTAGCCAACAATTTGTTGGACCAATTTATCCCTAGGAATTTTGAAGTGCCGGAGGAACGACGGAATCTGATGCGTCAGCATGTCAAGGAATTCCAACAGGATATCACGGGTAAGGGACAATTTGAATTCATGGACGGACAGACACTGGCGTTGAAGATGGATTTTATCGAATACTATCTCGGCCGTCTCAGAATGGATATGGATAAAGGTATGATTGGAGTAGCACATATCAGAGAAGTATGGAGAAGACTTGGAAGCAAGAATATGGTACGCAAGTTCTTTAAGGAATTGAAGGGACTTCCCAAGAAAAAGGAAGACATGGATGCTTGGGACTATAGTAAAGTGGTAGCCACTTCGAACAGCCCGCAGCATACGATGAACTGCTACCGCAGACTTTGCACAGTCAACGAATGCATTCCGATGGATGATGACCCGGAAGATGTATGGGACAAGCGTATCCTTCGGACTATGGCCAGAAAGTGTAATGGCATGCTACCAGATTTTGCCATACGAGGTGCGCTTGAAAAATACAAGACCAAGAAAAAGATGGAGGAAGTGTTGAAAGAAGCTGGAATTGAACTGGCTGCCACACTTCGTAGAGTCAGAAAAATGAAACGTTCGGAGATTGAACAATTAGGTGAGGATTGACGTTTTGTTGTTATGAGAGAATTGTATATTGACAAGGTCACAGACCGCTATTTTTCTGAGCCCATCTGCAGGTTTGTAGTGGTAGCCAGAGTGAAGGAAAAAGGAGTGTACAGGTTCGAAAGGCTTTTCTTTGAAACAAGAGAGGAAATGGAACAGGTACACGAAGGAATATTCATTAAATATTAAAATAGTAAGAACATGATGCACACTTGGTTTGAATGCAAGATCCGTTACGAAAAGACAATGGAGAACGGAATGAACAAGAAAGTGACTGAACCCTATTTGGTGGATGCCTTGAGCTTTACCGAAGCGGAAGAGAGAATCATCGAAGAGATGACATCCTACATCAGCGGAGAGTTTTCCGTGTCTGCTGTAAAGAAGGCCAACTACTCCGAACTGTTCTGGAATGAGACAGACCTTGAAGAGAGTTACTGGTTCAAATGCAAGCTCGCCTTCGTTACCTTGGATGAAAAGACCGGGACCGAGAAGCGTACCATCACCAATATACTGGTACAGTCTTCAGACATCCGTCAGGCCATCAGGGATTTGGATAATGGCATGAAAGGAACTATGGCTGATTACATAATCCTGTCGGTGGCTGAAACCGCCATTATGGATGTGTACAAGTACGAGGCTCCTGAAGAAGTCAAACCTGAATTCCCGGAAGCTTGATTGTGAGAAATGGGAATATTTCAAGAACAATTAAAGAAGCTTGACGGTTTCTATACAAAAGTACTTGAGAATATGGAAAGCAAAAAGAAAAGCCCTTACGAACCCGACCTTGAGGTAATGGACCGAAAACCACCCATCACCCCAAAGGTAGGGGACTGGGTAAAGATCAAGAGCAAGGAGTGGTATAAGAAGTGGAAGGATAGTTACGGAACAGTTCCCGTTCGTTTCGCTTTTATGGAAGAAATGAAGGAACATTGCGGTAGAATATATAAAATAAGGGCTATTCCATCAATCGAACATTTCTACATAGATGAACTTAGATATACATGGTCTATGGAGATGTTTGAACAAGTCTATCCGCAAGAAGAATACACCGTCTCCAAAACCTTTTTGGGAGATATTGTAACACCAATATCGAAAGGTTCTACCGCTATGGAAGCAATCCAAGACAAAGAAGGAGTATCTTCTTCAGCTAATCGTTCGTTGTTTGGATGCAACCCGCAGGAGATGCTTGATAAGACCATTTCATCTGTCAAGGTTTCTATTGACGAACTGATAAAGACAGGAGTCATGTCTTGTGTAGTACCCGATGATTTGGTATTGCGGACCCAGTCCAAACAAGGTGTGGCAGTCAAAACCTTATCCAAACCTGAAACAAAACTGAGAATCATTAACACCAACCAATTAATTAAAATAGACAAGTTATGAAAAAGTTAGAAGCAATTTTGAAAGGCTGTGAGTTTATTGACAAACTCTTCGGCTATCGTGAAAAGGAAATCCGTCGTAAACTGGAAGCCGCCAAAGATCAGTGCGAGACCTATAAGATTCAAGCACAGATTGAATATGAAGAATCCATGAACAAGCTCGGCGGAAAAGATGTTAATTACGAAGCTGTAATCAATGATATGATTAAAGCGAAAGAAAAGATGCTCAGTGCCGACATGACCTTGAAAGCCATCAAGGAGATTGAGGGCGACTTGAATAGCGAAGTGAAGGTTGAGCCGGAAACCAAAAAAGCATAAGCTTATGGCAAGAGATGAAATCAAGAAGGAACTGACAGCGATAATTGCTGACTTGTTTCTGCTGAAACCTAAATACGTGAAGGAGGAATCGGATTTCAGAAATGACTTTGAACTAGATTCGATTGACGAAGTGAATCTCATGATGGAAATCGAGACAACATTCGGCATTTCCATTTCCGATGAAGAATGGGACTCTGTCCATCCGAGAACGGTAGGTGACACCATTAATCTGATAGAACAAAAACTTTCGAAGTCATGAGCAAGCAACAAGTGTTGAGTATGGATGGTGAAGCATTGGAGGCACTCTCCAATGCCCGCTTCCTTGTGGAGCTGGACAACGGACAGCGAGTGACAGCCACCATCAGCGGAAAGATGAGAATGAAATATATCCGCGTGCTTCCGGGCGACCGGGTCCGTGTGGAGTTTTCACCGTATGACCTTTCGCAAGGACGCATCTGCTATCGCTACCAGGCGGATAGTTAATTGTTTAGTTCGCAAATACTGTGTCCAGAGACAGCGGTCTCAATTCTATTAATTGGCTCCCTTCCTGTAAAAGAAGGGGGCTTTTTTTGTCCTTCAATCTGCGGTTGTTGTTGCGTAACTTTGACTAATAAATAATTGATTATGATACACTCCAACAACAATACAACCTATTATATCAATCCGTCGTACTTGACCTTTGTTGAGAATACCGGATATGGAGCGAACCTTATACAAGTGTCCGCTTCTTCCTCGTGTTATATCCGTGTGTATATATCCGGCGTAATCGGTTATGATGGAGACGGCAACTACCGGAAATGGAAGGTGACCGCATACAACAACAGATTTCCGGACAACAGTGCTTTCAATATCTATGTCCGACTGGAGAGGGACGGTGATTCGGCGCTGATTGTATATTCCAAGTCTTCTTATAATGTTGACGGTTCAACGACTGACGGTTCCATATCTGCCAGCGATGAGTATTATTATATATTAATAGGTAATGTGACAGCTACGGATGGTACTTCTATCCGTGAGATTACATACGACACCGGTAGGCTGGAGAGCGACCAGGTAAAGAATGAAGGTACGGAAATCAATGAGATGTGGGAGTTGGACAAATTCTCATCCCCTTGGCTAATTCGTGCGAAGCAATGGTTGTCAGGATTTACCGTAAAAGGTTTTCTGAATCTGATTGGAGGGCTTGTATTCCGGAGTAATGGTGTTGATAAACCTATTGCGGATGTCAAGCGGAGTGTGGATAGCGACGAGGATGTACCGATCAGTGACGAAACGATTCCTACGACCTTGCAGATGGAGAAATATACAGAAGACAAATATCTCCGCAAGGACCAGGATGACCGAACGGAATACAGCCTGGAAGTAGGTGGAAATATAACTGTTGACGGGAAACAAACCGTCAAGGGACAATCGTATACTTATGGAGGTATACAAATAGGGGAAAGCTTTATCCCGGGTATCCTAACTGGAACTGGAGGCTTCTTTGATTCACGAGCGAACGGTGAAATTGAAAGCTTGATAATCCGTAGGGAGCTCAGAGTTCCAAGTATTGTTTTCAATCAAACAGAAATACTTGTTGGCGACAAGTGGAGAAGCCCTGGCGCTGGAGTTATAGAACGGGTGGAGCCCGATTACAACGAGGATGGCTCGACAGCTGCTACGGGTACATTTTGGATAAAGCTTGAAGAAGGACAGATAGGTGCTGTATACCAATATGCCATCTGTATGGGTATCTTTCACGATTCAAATAATAAAGAGAACAATGCTACTGCTGACGCTGAAATATACGACGAAGTAAACGGTACGATGGTAGCCCGTACATTTGCCGGGTTTGCTACCTGCTATTTCGCAATTACCAGTGTTTCGGACTATACGGATGAAAACGGTACGACTTGGTACCGCAAGCAATGCAGATATCAATTACGTGAAGGATACTCCATTCATCCGTATGAACAGATGAACTTTACATGTTACGGTATATTTTCTGATGATGCTGAGATGCTTGACAAATATGGATGTTCCGTATATGAAACCCGTACGTACACCCGTATGCTTATCAATCAGAATACATGGGAGATTGGAGAAAAGAATATCGGATTGCAATACGGGAATATGTCCAATATGAATATATATAAATTGGACCTTTCCGGATACTCCATGTTCTTGAATAATGTATATATGACCGGTGTCATCAAGCAAGTGAAACCAAACGGAGAACCTATACTTACAGCCAATGACAGAGGAGCATGGATGGAAGGTGTTCACAGTGACTTCTACGACCGTTGGTCGCACAATGGAAGCATCTGGCTTTGTGTAGCCGAAGATGGTACTGACACTGAACCCGCCGAAGGTAATCCAGCATGGCTGTTACAGGTTCAAGCCGGTAGCGATGGTGCTCCGGGTGCAGACGGTGAAGGTGTGACGCTGATTGGACCATGGCTCACTGGGATTACAGTGCCCAAAAATGGAATTGTTACCATGGCTGGCAAAACGTATATGGCCAAACAAGAGACAAGTAACCCTCCATTGTTTGTGTACACCGACAAAGATAGTTCCAGATTTATTTATGACGACAATGGATATGTACTTACAAGTGAAGAAAATACAGGCGAGTATGAGTTGCTTGTACAGAGCGGCAAAGACGGAAGTGACGGGGTAGGCCATGAGTATATATTCACACGCACCGCCACCAATACACGGCCATCCACGCCATCGTCTATTCAACAGGAAGGGTATATTCCGAACGGGTGGTATGGTGAACCTATCGGTGTTACCGAAGATATCCCATACGAATGGGTAAGCGTCCGAACCAAAACGGGAGGTATATGGGGTACATTCTCCACGCCAAGCTATTGGGTGAAATGGGCAAAGGATGGAGAGAATGCTATTCTTGCCGACCTTGACAATGAAATGGATAATGTGGCGCTGGATAGCGAGGGGAAAACTACAGATGCTACCGAAATCAACATAACAGCTTCCATGTATTATGGAAGCAAAAAACAGAGCCTTAACGGAATTGAGGTCAGCAATGTAGAAAACATTACATCATCGTATAATCTTGATACGGGGGTAATCACACTTTCCATTGCAAAAGGGGTGAGCGTAGCCGACCGCAACGAGTTTGGGATAACCGTGAAGTCTGTAATCAACGGGGTGGAGGAATCTCGGGTGCTAAAATTTATATTGGCGGGTGTAAGAGCCGGTGCAGATGGAAAAGATGCTGTGTTGTATGATATTATGGTTAGTGCTTCGGCTATCGTCAAGAAAAAAGACGGTTCATATAATGTGGAGTCTGTCAGCGCCACCAGATATAAAACTGTTGGCAATACCATGGAACCAACCACAGATGGAACGTTGAAGTATTCCATTGATGGCGGGATGGAAGATGAAACGAATAACGGGATGCCGATTGCGTCAAATTCCATTACCTCGAACGTGAAGTTTTATTTCTACAATAACAACGGAGAACTGGTAGATATAGAAACCGTTCCACTGGTGGAAGATGGAGCAGACGGAGTAAGCATCAAGAGTGTAACCACAAGTTATGCCAAATCCAATACAGATACGATACCTGAAGACGGGTGGCAACCAACCGTACCTTCGGTAGGGGAGAATGAATATCTGTGGACAAGAATCATTACCGATTATACGGATGACAGTATAGAAGATACGGTTGCTTATTCGTATGCCTATCAAGGCAAAACAGGAGAACCTGGAGCCAATGTAACCGTAGAGTCTATAGAGTATCAGGCGGGAGATAATGCCACCAATCCTCCAACGGGTGAATGGAGCGGTGATATAGTGGATGTACCGCAAGGAAAGTATTTGTGGAGCAAGACTACATTCAGTAATGGAAAATCTGTTTACGGTGTAGCCAAGCAGGGGGAAGATGGAGCAGATGGTGAAGGGTTTACACTGATGGGAAACTGGTATACCGGGTTGAGTGTGCCAAAGATGGGAGTAGTTACCATGGGTGGAAATACTTATGCTTCCAAAGTGCCGACTGAAAATCCGCCCCTCTGGTGCTTTACGGATGCGGATGGAAGCAGATTGGTTATTAGTGCTACAGAATACATTCTTACCGGAGAACAGAATACTGATGAATACGAGTTGTGGACACAGAGTGGCAAAGACGGAAAGGATGGCGCGGATGGAGCTCAAGGACCACAAGGTGAAACCGGTCCACAAGGAGAAACCGGTCCGCAAGGGGAGCAAGGAGAACAGGGACCTCAAGGTCCGCAAGGTGAAACCGGGCCGCAAGGAAATATTGGTTATACAGGCTGTGTGGCCCGCTCTTGGGAAGGATATGAAGATGACCGGACTTATCGGAATGATACCAATTCAAAAGAATCCGAGCTTGAGAGTTCCGGCATCCGTTATCAGGACTGGCTGTTGATACAGGTGGCTGATGACGAGTTGGGTAGTTACCCGAGCGGATATGCTGCCTATGAATGTTTG
>JAFTSK010000204.1 GCA_017467385.1 Bacteroidaceae bacterium | reverse complement strand
TTCCGGCGTAGAAGTTCCAAAAGCTACAATGGTTAACCCAATCACAAGGTCGGAGATTTTAAAACGTTTCGCTATGGCTGCTGCTCCATCAGTCAGCCCATTGGCGCCCAACAAAATCAATGCTAAGCCGCCGATTAAAAAGAGTGTATTAAGCATAATGTTTACTGATTTTTACTATTTCAAATGTCGAAGCGACAAAGGTAGTAAAAAAACTTGAACAGTCTAAAAGTTTGTTTTGAAATGTTTTCACCAAAACAGAAGACATAAAACACGAAATATTCAACTTCATCTTTGTTGTTTTTGTTATTTTAATGTTAACTTTGCATATTATTGAAGAAATTAACCCAAAGAAAACACTATGAACAAACTAACCTCCACCCTTCTGTACTCCTTAACCGGTGCAGCAGCCATTGCTTCTCTCCCTTCCTGTAAAGCCAACAAGGAAGCAGAAACACCTCAAAAGATGAACATCATTTATATCATGAGTGATGACCATTCCTATCAAACGATCAGTGCTTACGACCAGCGTTACATCCATACGCCCAACATCGACCGTATCGGAAACGAAGGGGTACGATTTACCAACAGCTTCGTGGCTAATTCCATCAGTGGACCAAGCCGGGCTTGTATGCTGACAGGCAAGCATAGCCACGCTAACGGATTTACAAATAACGCTACGACCTTCAACGGAGACCAACTTACCTTCCCTAAATTGTTACAACAAAACGGTTATCAAACAGCCATGATTGGTAAATGGCACCTTGTGAGTGATCCGCAAGGTTTCGACTACTGGGAAATTCTCCCCGGACAAGGCGATTACTACAACCCGACCTTTATCCAAATGAATGGAGAAAAGACGCAAGTGGAAGGCTATGCCACCAACATCATTACTGATAAGGCCATTGACTGGATAGAAAACCAACGCGATGAAAACAAACCTTTCTGTATGCTTTTGCATCACAAGGCTCCCCATCGTACCTGGATGCCGGACACTTGTGATTTGGAATTGTTTGCCGACAAGACATTCCCTCTTCCGGAAAATTTCTATGATAATTATGAAGGCCGATTAGCAGCCCAAAAGCAGAAGATGAACATTGCCAAAGACATGGAAATCGTGTACGACCTGAAGATGGCGGACAAGGAAAACGAAATCCACGACGGTATGTACGAAAAATGGGGAAGAGCCATGTACAGCCGCATGAATCCGGCTCAAAAAGCCGCTTGGGATGCACACTACGATCCTATCATCAAGCAATTCAAGGAAGCCAAGTTGAGTGGAAAGGCGTTGGCCGAATGGAAGTTCCAGCAGTACATGCGTGACTATTTGCGTGTCATTCATTCCGTAGACCGTAACATCGGTCGGGTACTTGACTATTTGGAAGAAAAGGGCTTGTTGGAAAATACCATGATTGTCTATACTTCCGACCAGGGCTTCTATATGGGCGAACATGGTTGGTTCGACAAGCGTTTCATGTATGAAGAATCGTTCCGTACTCCGTTGCTTGTCCGTTTGCCAGGCGGTAAAAAGGGCGATGTAGCCGAATTGGTACAAAACATCGACTACGGTCCAACCATTCTCGACTTGGCCGGAATCGAAAAACCGGAAGAAATGCATGGAGAATCGTTCTTACCGTTGCTGAAGGGCGAAAAGGTTCCGGAATGGCGTAACTCCCTATACTATCATTTCTATGAATATCCGGCCGAACATGCCGTATGCCGCCATTATGGGGTACGTACCGACCGCTATAAACTGATTCATTTCTACAATGACATTGACAGTTGGGAACTCTTCGACTTGCAAGAAGATCCGACCGAAATGAACAACATTTATGGTAAGCCGGGTACGGAAGATATTACCAAAAAACTGAAAACTGAACTTGTCCGCTTGCAGGAATATTATGATGATCCTATCAGAAAAGAGATTGTGATTGAATAATTACTCCCCCTCTTGAGAGGGGGAAGGGGGTGTGTAAAACACACAAGGAATAGCCTTCCATAAGTTGATGTATCTCACACACCCCTTTATCCCCTCTCAAGAGGGGAATCGAACTTAAAACGAATAACATACATGAAAAGATTTTACTTATTGACTGCCCTATTGTGCTGCATGATTGTCAGTATCACAGCACAAAACGCGAAGCCTTTCGTCATTCCCGAGCTGAAGGAATGGAAAGGAAACACCGGTGAGTTTACCCTCAACGAGCAAACCCGTATCGTCTATCCGAAGAACCAACCGGAACTGCAACGCATCGCCCGGATGGTGGCTGAGGACTGTAAGGAAATGTTCAACTATGCCCCGACCGTTGCAGAAGGAAAGGGCAAACAGGGAGACATTGTCCTTGCATTGAAGAAAGACAAGAAATTGGGAGAAGAAGGTTATAGCATCAAGATTGCCGACCGTATCACCCTTTCGGCTCCACAAGCTATCGGCGTATATTGGGGAACACGTACCTTGCTCCAAATGGCCGAACAGAACCTTTCTTTGCCGAAAGGCGAAATCCGCGACTTTCCGGATTATCCCATTCGTGGCTTCATGATGGATTGCGGACGTAAGTTTATCCCCATACACTTTATCCGCGACTATGTGAAAATTATGGCTTACTACAAGATGAACTGCCTCCAAATCCATTTGAACGACAATGGTTTCAAACAGTTCTTTGAACATAACTGGGATAAGACATACGCGGCTTTCCGTTTGGAATCGGACACTTATCCGGGATTAGCGGCAAGAGACGGTCATTACACCAAGAAGGAGTTCATCGACTTGCAGAAATTAGCCGAAGAACGCTTCGTGGAAATCATCCCTGAAATCGACGCACCGGCTCATACGTTGGCTTTCAGCCATTACTGGCCGGAAATCGGAAGCAAGGAGTACGGTATGGACCACCTTGACCTGTTCAATCCGAAAACCTACGAATTCATGGACGGGTTGTTCAAGGAATATCTGGAAGGCGAAGAACCGGTGTTCCGAGGCAAACGTGTACACATCGGTACGGATGAATATTCCAACAAGGATCCGAAGGTGGTAGAAAAGTTCCGCGAATTTACCGACCGTTACATCCGCTATGTGGAAAGCTTTGGTAAGCAGGCTTGTGTATGGGGTGCTTTGACTCATGCCAAAGGCGAAACTCCAGTCAAGAGTGAGAACGTCATTATGAGTGCCTGGTACAACGGTTATGCCGAACCGAAAGACATGGTGAAGCAAGGTTACAAACTTATCTCCATTCCTGACGGTCTGACTTACATCGTGCCTCAAGCCGGATACTATTACGATTACTTGAATTGCCAATATCTCTATGAAAACTGGACTCCGGTACATGTAGGTAGTGAAGTGTTTGAGGAAAAGGATCCTGCCATCCTCGGCGGTATGTTTGCTGTATGGAACGACCATGTAGGCAACGGAATCTCAACCAAAGACATTCATCATCGTTGCTATCCGGCGCTTCAGACATTGGCGGTAAAGACCTGGACAGGTATATCCACTTCCCTCCCCTACGCTGAGTTTAACAAATTGCGTCATGCGTTGAGTGAAGCTCCGGGTGTCAACCAGATGGGACGCCTCAGCAAGACTCCAGGATTGGCTTACGAACAAGCCAACGTAGCTCCGAACAGTACGCTTCCTGTACAGGAAATCGGTTATAACTATCGTGTAGAGTTTGACGTAGAAGGAAACGCAGAAGTGAAAGGGACCGAATTGTTCCGTTCGCAAGATGCCGTATTCTACCTCTCGGATCCGATTCGGGGAATGTTTGGTTATGCTCGCGACGGTTATTTAAATACGTTCGCTTATAACGTACAACCCGGCCAACGTATGAAGGTAACTATTGAGGGAGACAACAAGGCTACCCGTCTTTTCATCAACGGTAAGATGGTGGAAGAACTGAACACGCAGGAACATTGGTTGGATAAGGAAGGAAAGACACGTATCCGCAATGTCCGTACATTGGTATTCCCATTGGAAAAAGCTGGTAACTTCAAGAGTAAGATTACAAACTTAAAGGTTTGGCAGAAATAAAACCACACCATCAGGACAAAACGCGGGTATGATTATATCCGCGTTTTGTTTTTAATTCGTACATTTGTCGTCAAACTTAAAAACACATATATT
>JAFTSK010000027.1 GCA_017467385.1 Bacteroidaceae bacterium | reverse complement strand
CGTGGATGTCGTTTTCCGACGTTTCACTTCCTCGAATGTGAACAGATAACTTTCCAACGGACGAGCTACCTGCATTTCTACTTCTTCGGCTGTGGCGCCCGGATAAACGGCTACGACCACCCCTTGGCGGATGGTAAATTCAGGGAATTCAGCCTTGGGCATCATATCAACTCCGAATATCCCCAATAGGAACGCGACTCCTACCAGCAAAAAGGTCAGTCGGTAGTTGTGCATCAACCACGCGACCCAATTCTGTTTCTTACTCATTAGATAACCTCCATTCCTTCACTAAGTTTCTGATAGCCTTCTGTAATAACCACGTCACCTTGTTGCAAGCCAGTTAAAACAACGATTCTGTTGCCTGTGGCATTGCCTGTAGTTACAGTAGCCCGATGTGCTTTACCTCCTTTGTTTGTCCATACGAAATATTCTCCGTTTGCATTCTTGCGGACGGATGTGATGGGTACGGTGATGACTTCATGCTGAGTGGCATGATGTATCTGTACATGAGCCACCATACCCGGTAAGAGTTGGCGTTCGCTGTTCTTCACGTTTACTTTGATGTCGTAAGTATGTGTGGAGTTGTTGGCGTCAATACATTTTTCAATCTTCCCACCTTCGAAGGTCTGACCGGCAAGTGCATCCAGTGTAATCTTTGACGAAGAGGCCGATGTAATGCCTGCAATTTCTTTTTCAGGAATGCTTGCCCGTACCTTTACATGATTGATGACGAGAATCTTCGCAACGGGCAGAGCCGGCAACACCACTTCGCCCACATTCATTACACCCTTACCTATAATTCCATTTTCGGGCGCATAGATACTGCAATCGGCCAAAGACTTTTTAGCCATTTCAAGAGATGCTTCGGCTTGTTGTACTTTGCTTTGCACCTCTACCCATTCCATTTCCGGGAGAGAATTGTTGTCATGCAGTTGTTTCAGACGTTTGTAGGCGTCGCTAGCCTGCTCCATTTGAGCCTTTGCTGCAATAAGCATGTTTTCTGCTTGTGTCTTGTCTATTTCAGCAATAAGTTGTCCTTTCCTGACCATTTCTCCTTCGCTGACACAAACCTTACTGATAGTTCCGCTACCGGTAAATCCTACCGATATGGCCGATTCTTCTTCCACGATACCAATATAGTTTTTGGTATGGATATCCGAAGAATGTTGGACAACCTCACTTCGCACACTCATCGGAGCTGCATTTTTTTGTTTCTCATCATTGTTGCCACACCCCATCGTGAGAAGCATGATAGCCACGGCAATCAATGTAAAAAGTACATTCTTTTTCATTTGTTTTTTATTTTATTGTAAAATATAATTCGTTTTTTAGACGTGCAAAATTAGAATGCGATTTTCAAATGTTCGTGTTCCATTAAGGCTGTATAATTATCTATCATTCTTCGTGAAGCTTATTAGAACATAAGCTAAGCATATTCAACCATTTGAATTGTTATAAAATAGCTACCTTTGCATCGTTGTAATTCAAAAAGAGCTTCAGATGAAACAGACCAATTTTACCGAAATAGGCTTTGAGCACATACCTGAATGGATAGATTTTGACTATATAGACAATGACTTAATCATCTATTCGGATGTCAAGGAGTTGCCGTTCAAGGAAGATGTATTGAAGACAGCGATGGTGACCATTGGCGTGTGCTTTAAAGGAAGAATGCAATTGGACATCAATGACAGTCCATATCAAGTGAAGCCAAACGACATTCTGATTTGTCATCCCAATGCTTATATCAAGAATGCGTGGTTAAGTCCGGACTTTGAATGTGACATCCTCTGTCTGTCTCCTCGTGTTGTTACGGATTTCATTCCAGAAAACAGGCTCTGGGACAAAATCAATATGCTATCTGCTTATCCTATCATTCACGTGGACAATGAAAATCTGCATATCTTCGAACTTTGCATGAAGATGTTGAAGGAAAAGCTTCGGGCATCTCTATCCAAATATAAAAAGGAGATTGTCTATTCCATTGTCAAGGCTTACCTGCTTGAATTATTGGAGAATATCAATATGGATGAACCGTCTCAAAAAGAATTTAGCCGGAAAGAAATCCTGTTCAAGAATTTTATGAAACTGATTACTTCACAGACGATAAAACCCCGTTCCTTGACT
>JAFTSK010000026.1 GCA_017467385.1 Bacteroidaceae bacterium | reverse complement strand
GTCTTAATCCTTATTTTAATGGAACACTCTCTGACAATCTGAAAGAGAGCAAATTACGTTTTTTACTTCATCCTTGTTATCGCTGGAATACCCGTTTCCGTCAGAGAGTTAATCCCATTAGGATGATTTTTTCGCAAATGTAAGCGATTTTATCTTTCATTCCAAATAAAAATGAGATTATTATCACATAGTACGTTGTATTCCAAAGAGTTGTATTTTCGCAAGACGAAAACCTGTCTAAACAAATTTCTACATTTGCGAAAACGGTCATTTTCTTCGTTTCTTAATTGCTTGATAATGAATACACAAAGTCAAAGACCGAAAAGGCGTTTAGCCCACTTTTTCGCAAATGTATGGATTAAATTTGTAAAAAGAAACATTTGCGAACTTTTTCTATTAGCCTAAAATCCCTTCAAAAAAGCTAAATGGTTCATTTTCAAAGAAATGACAAAATAGAAATTTTCGCAAATAAATATCTTGACAAATTGAGGCTTTTAAAAAGAGTGATATAACAATAATGGTTGCAATCTCTATTTTGAAATTGCAACCATCAAAGTTGTTTTTATATTATTTTACAGCTCCTCTATTTCTTCAACTGACAATCCTGTTATTTGACTTATAATTTCCGATGAGAAATTCATGGCTTTCATTTTTCGGGCATTGTCTCGTTTTTCTTCCTCACGTCCTTTTACCTCTCCTTCAATAAAGCCTTCTTCTACACCTTGTTTTTTGGCAGATGCCAACGTGTTGAAATAATCATTATAATTTTTCCATTCCTCTTCGTACTGCCAACGTTCTTCCGGAGTCATGTTCGCTTTCTTCGCCATCTTTTCCAAACGGGCGAAGATGGCCTTTTTGTCCTTGAAGGAAATTTGTTTCATACTGTTAGACAATAGTTTTATATTTCACATCTACAAAGGAAAGGTTATTAATTGAGAACTCCAAATAAAGGAAGAGTTTTGTCTTTAGTTTCGCAAAGTGAGATTTAAAGTTATAAAAAAGAGAGGTTATCGTCATATTTTTTATATAATGCAAAGTATTTGTTTGAAAAACATTATCTTTGTGGCAAGTACGATAAAAGTTATAACATGGAAGTCATCTTATCTATTATTTTGATATTGATAGCCTTAAGACTTGTTCCTATAATTATAGGTTGGTTATTGGGTACAGTTTTGGGAATTGTCGGATGGATATTTACCAATCTTGACCGAATTATTCCGGCTCTTGTACTTTATCTGCCATTGAAGGTGCTTCAGTTTACTAATTTTTTGCAATACTTTCTTCAGAAACCTTGGCGGTATTTCTTGCAGTGTCCTAATAGTACGATACGTTGGATTTACGACAATCGCCTACATTGGATAGCGGAAGTGTTGCTTTATGTCGTACTTACACCCCTTCGGGCATTCAATGCCTTCTGTTATAATATGGTTGTCCGTAATCTGTTCATGTTCTTTGATGTTGTTCAGGAGATATTACATCCACAGCTGAATGGAATGCGTTATCATGACGGTTGGGAGTATATATGGCGATGGTTGGTATATCTTCCTGTGCGGGTAGTGGTGTACGGAGTCAAGTTTGCAGGCTCGCTGTTGGAAACAGCCCTTTTTACTTGCGTGGAAACGATATTGCCTACGCTGACGCTTTATCATGGAACCACTTGCGAGGCAAGCACCAGCATTGCACGTCCTAACGAATGGTTGGTAGGAAGTGGGGCATACGCTGGGTATGGTATATATTTTGCTCCACGAAAATCAACGGCTCTGCATTATTCGTGTGGAGTAGTCATTATTTGTAGGGTTACGTTAGGTCGGATAGAAAATTTGAATTTGCATCCTTATGTTTGTTCCAATTGGGTAGCCAAACGAGGACATAGCATTACGCAATGGGCGATAGATAAAGGAATAACAACCGTTGAATGGTGGAGAACAACGGGAGATTACCGTTGGTGGGAATATTGTATGGTAGACCATTCGGCAGATTATGACCACCCCTGGCGCATTCGTCCGATTTATAGAGAAGACGCATATACGGGGAAATACCAGCGTACTTGGGGAGGGGTAGGCCTTTGGCTTCTGGTAATAGTCAAAGATTGGTTGGAAGCTTAGAAGCAGTTTGGATTTATTTTATCTGTGTTTTATTTAAAATCATTTCAACACAAACTCTTAATTTTTCGCGAATAATTTGGAAATCTCCCCCAAACATGATTATATTTGCAACGATAAGAAATGGCGGTTTTATACCTCTATACAATAAATAAAAGTCAAGGCGTTGACAAGGTCAAATTTCTATAATAATAAGGAAAAGTAAAATTAGAGAAAAGTGTGAGGGATTATTGTATCCTTTAGTTATTCATCTTTTAATCTTTATTATTATGGTTACATCAACAAAAAAATCAGAATTTGTATTGACAAGTACGTCAACCGGAGTGATTCTTTATGAACAATATGACTTCCGGAAATATGCTTCGTGTCCTCGTTTGTCGTGGTATTATTTGCCGCACACACCCGAAAACAAGGAAATCGGAAAGATGATTGTCCGTTCTTTGATGGATATGGGTGATTATCATGAAGCGGTACGTCTTTGTGTGTCGATGATGTACTCTGTCATTAAAAATCGTCGGGTGGTTGACCAGGAGTTCTTCAAATGGGCATGGGAAATGAAATATCCTGGATAGATGACTATGCAATGGAATATTTTGATGACAGTATAGATGACATTGACAGGTTGTTGGGCTGGAATTGAATATTTCCTAAATATTTTTGCAGAAACATTTGGCAGATTCCAGAAAAGATGTCTATATTTGCGATGTCAATGAGACAAATTATAGTTTTATGAGTTCAAAAATGAAAGACAAACGTGTAAAAGTGTATAGTGCGGTAAGGCCTACTTGATAGGGCTTACAGTAACTGTTATGCGCTTGCACGAGTGTTCTTTCTTTATTGGACACCCCGCCGGAAGTTCGTCATACCTATGTGTTGACGAAAGCATGGGGCCGGCCTGCATAGCTTGACAAGGGACTTGTCCGGCTATTTTTCTATTCTTTTTTTTAACGTATTGAACCTCTCTTGAGAGGGGATTAAGGGGTGTGTGAGACACATACAGATGAATATATTTTCACGCTTGATGTTTTCTAACACACCCCCTTCCCCCTCTCAAGAGGGGGTACCTACATTTTAAAACAATTTCTAAAAACATAAAACTATGATTGAAAGATTTGATGAAAACAATTTTAGTGATCCTTTTGCAGACCTTACCCGAGAATTGGTAAAGACTGTAAGTTATATGGATGAAACTTTAGAACCTTATAATTGGCGGGGAACCAATTACTACATTCCCATTTCCAAAGAACCTAAGTATATTTTTGATAGTCTGAATATCGACTATGGAAGCAGTTCGTTGAGTTCGGAGAGACCGGAAAACAAGATGTTTCTGCTTCCGGAAAGAAAATTCCGTCCGAACATCTCTGCCCAACTTTGTCAAGTCTCAGCGAAGGAAGAGATAAGTAACGAGGAAGAGATCTATTTGTCCTTGTACCAAGTGGGCAATCCGTTTCCTCTGACTATTTTCAGAGATTCCCCATATAGACAGAAAATGGAAACAGGAACCGAATGGCTACAAAAAGGGTTGGAAGCCGGGGAATACTTTGTGTTGATTACTAACGCCGAGTGTAATGACTGGAAGCAGGAATCAAGATTTGAGTCAATGAGAAATCATTTGCGCTATTCGTTTCAGCTTTTGAGTAGGGGCAATAAACTTTCGCATCCGGTTATCAAGAATGTTTCTCTTTCTGCTACAAAAAGGCTGACCATCTCTCTGAAAGACTGGGAAGAAGAAACCGACAATCTATCATTGAAGATGTATAATTCGGATTGGACACAAATGTTGTGTGAACCTAATTTGAAGGTAAGCCCTACCGGAAGAATAACCCTTCATATTCCTCAAACAACTTTGTGGGTAAGTGGAACTTATTCCATCGTCTTGCTTCATAATGAGGAGCCGTATTCGTTGATTACGGTCGAATGGCGTAATCCGGAGAAAAACATTTGTACTTGGGAGGATATTCATGAGGATTCTCCTTATTATATAATGAGCAAATACATGGAGCAAAACACCGATTGGACTGCCTTGCAACAAATGTTGGGATGTACAACGATGAAGCGTGAGATAATCAACCGTTATGGGTATCAGTTGGTGAATGAACAGCGGCGTTTGTTTCGCTTGAGAAGAATTTCGAGAAAGAATCATTTGGCTATTGTTGTTCCGGATGGAAAATACGATGAAGAATTGGCCCAGCGATGTACCGACTTGCTGAATAGTTCTTTGCCGTATGCTCAAAGAGACTGTTTAGCCCTGTTAAAATCCAAAAACGATTCCGAATCCGACTATGAGTACAAGAAAAATAAGTATGACTTTAGTTCGCAAGCACTTTGTTTGCATCACTTGTCTGTTTTGACGACGACTGCCGGAAGAGAACTTCTTCTGAATATAGAAGAAATGTTGCGGGATGATGATTCGTGGATATTGATTTTGATGGACACTTCGGAAGAAATCTCTCGGGTTTTCGAGGCTTCTCCCATCATTGAGAGTTTTATTTCTACGGAAAACCGCTTCTTTACAGAAAACTATTCCTTACAAGAGCAGGTGGGCTATGTTTATAAATATTTTCAGGATAGGGAATTCAAACTTTCTGAAGAGGCGGAGAGATGTTTGATAGAGCAGCTGAAGATGCATCGGGAGCAAACGGCTTCTTGGCGAAAGAAGGAGTTGGATGCTTGGATAAGCAAGGAAATCTTTCCTCGATTTATCAATCGGGTTGCTCAAGTCAATAAAGACAACGTCGAGTGGTATACCTTGATTGAGTCGGAGGATTTGTTTCTTCCGGAAGTGGAACAACAGCAAGATGATTTTGAGAAAAGCATCTGCGAGTTGAACCAAATGGTGGGATTGAATCAGCTGAAGCGGAATATGCTTAATTTGTTCAACCGAACCCGTTTTGAACAGAAGCGGAAAGAGATGGGGTTGCCTATACCCGAAAAAGGGGGCTATCACATGCTCTTTACTGGCAATCCGGGAACAGGAAAAACCACTGTGGCCAAGTTGGTCGGTCGCATCTATCATTCATTGGGCTTGTTGTCGGAAGGAAAGGTTATTGTAGCCGAGCGCACTTCCTTAGTCGGAAGATACATCGGAGAAACCGAGAGAAACATGCAGACTATGTTGGAGCAGGCGAGGGGAAATGTTTTGTTTATCGACGAAGCTTATAACCTTTCGGATGGAGCAGATGATAAGAAAGACTTTGGCCATCGCGTTCTTGAAAGCTTGCTGACGGTTTTGGCAGAGAAGAATCCGGACATGATTATCATATTGGCCGGCTACGAGAAGGAGATGCAACAAATGTTGGAAGTGAATCCGGGCATGAAAGGCCGCTTTCCTTATAAGTTCAACTTCGAGGATTATAATGCCGATGGATTGTTCCAGATTGCGTTGAATCTATTGAGACGTAACGAATATGTGTTGACGGATGCAGCGAGAAAATATTTGTTGGAAACCATTCGGGAAGTGGTGGCTCATAAGGATGCTTTCTTTCACAATGCGCGTTGGATAGAGCAATATGTGGAAGATGGAATCATCAATGCCATGTCCGACCGGATAGCTTATATGGACTTGTCGGTTGCTTCCAAAGAAGTGTTTCAGACCATAGAGGTGGCGGATGTGCAAGTGGCTTATCAAAAAATGAAGCCGCAACCTGTTACGGTTACGGCTCCGAGAAGAAAGATTGGGTTTGTTGCCTGATCCTTTTTTATTTCTTCAACCACTGATCCAACCATTCAAAGAAGGTGCGTTGCCAAAGCACGCCGTTCTGTGGCTTCAACACCCAGTGGTTTTCATCCGGGTAGATGAGCATTTGAGCCGGTACACCACGCATCTTGGCTGCATCGAAAGCGGCCATTGCTTGGTTGGCTAAGATGCGGAAATCCTTTTCTCCATGAATGCAAAGAATAGGAGTGTCCCATTTGTCTACAAACTTGTGCGGAGAGTTGGCAAAAGTACGCTGTGCAATGGCATTGTTCTTTTCCCAGTAGGCACCGCCCATATCCCAGTTGGCAAACCATTTTTCTTCGGTTTCCAAATATTGCATTTCCATGTTGAAGATACCATCGTGGGCAATGAATGCCTTGAAACGTTTGTCGTGATGGCCGGCCAACCAATATACGCTGAAGCCTCCGAAGCTGGCACCTACACAGCCCAAACGGTCTTTGTCTACATAAGGTTCTTTGCAAATATCGTCAATGGCGGCTAAGTAGTCCTTCATACACTGGCCACCGTAATCACCACTGATTTGTTCCAACCATTCCTGACCGAATCCCGGCAAACCGCGACGGTTGGGAGCTATGATGATATAGTCGTTGGCGGCCATAATCTGGAAGTTCCAACGATAGCTCCAGAACTGGCTGACAGGACTTTGTGGTCCGCCTTCACAGAACAGGAGAGTAGGATATTTCTTGTTTGGATCGAAGTTGGCCGGATAGATTACCCAAGAATGTAGCGGCTTTCCATCGCTGGCGGTAGTCCAACGGGCTTCTACCTTTCCCATGTTCAGCTTGGCAAAGATGTGGTCGTTTTCATGAGAGAGTTGGGCAATTTGTCCGTCTGCCGGATTCAATGTATAGATTTCATCCGGATGACTCATGGAATGACGCTTGGTTACGATCTGGTTGCCCATCATGGCTACAGATGCATAGTCATAATCGCCTTCGGTCAACTGGTTGACTTCTCCGTTGAGGTTGGTGCTATAAATCATGCTGGCACCATGCCATACACCGGTAAAATACAGCGTTTGGTTGTCGTTAGCCCAGCAATAAGTGTCAACCGGACTATCGAAGCTTTCGGTAATGTATTTCTTTTCTCCGCTTTGGAGATTCATGACACAAAGACGGTTGCGATCGCTTTCATAACCATCGCGTTCCATGCTCTGCCAAGCGATGTATTGACCGTCCGGAGAGAAACTCGGGTTGGTGTCGTATCCCAGGTTGCGGTCGGCACTGTCGTTGGTCTTACAAAGGTTGGCGGTGTTCTTGCTGTCTAAATAATAAAGGAAAATATCCGAATCCGTAGACACAGCATAGTCCAAACCTTGTTTCTTGCGGCAAGTATAGGCTATCGACTTGGAGTCCGGACTCCAGGCTAATTGTTCAATGCCCCCAAAAGGTTTCATGGGAGCTTCAAACGGTTCGCCTTCGAGGATGTCGGTAGCTTCTCCCATTTGTTTGCCATCAAAGTCGGCCACGAAAGGATGAGGAATGGTTTCTACCCATTCATCCCAATGTTTGTACATCAGGTCGTTTACGATGATGCCGGAAGCTTTTGGGAGGTCTGGATGCTTGTCGACGGTGCGTTCTCCGTATTTGATTTGAGAAATGAAGAGAATCTTGCTTTCATCGGGTGAGAAAGAAAAGCCTTCGATGACTCCGTCGTAGTTGGAAATCATCCGGCGTTCTGTTCCGTCCGGATTCATTTCCCATATTTGGCTTCCACCGTTGGCATTACTCAAATAGGCAATTTTACTGCCTCCCTTAATCCATTGTGGATCGCCTTCGTTGTAGGCGGTTTGAGTCAGCAAAGTATTGTTCTTGCCATCGGCATCCATGATGTAGATAACTCGGTGGCTCTTGTTTTGTTCTACGCTGTAATAGGATACGGTATAGGCTATCTTCTGGTTGTCGGGTGAGACACTCATACTGCCAATACGTCCCATAGCCCATAAAACTTCTGGAGTCATGCGACCGTCTTGTACGGTGATTTCCTGACGTCCGATGATGGGTGCATCATTTGCTTCTTCCTTTGGAGTGTTGCAGGAAGTGGCTAAGGTCAATGCTGCTGCCATAAATGCTACGTTTGTTCTTTTCATGATTCGATTGTATTATTGGGTTAAAAAAATGTCATTCTGAACGGTTGTCAGAATGACATTTGATAAAGAATTTATTTCTTGTTCATGCGTTCTTGACGTTCCTTCTGCAAGCGTTCTTGCTCTTTCTGGAGAGCTTCCAATTTCGCCATCAAACCGCCTTGTGTGCCTTTGTTGCCTTTCTGCTGTTTGAGTTTCTCTTTGTTTGCTTCAAGGATAGCCAATAACTTTTCTTCGTTGGTAGTCTTTCTCAAGACAAACATGGTCAGAATACCAATCAAACCGGAGATGAAGTAATAGTAGTTCAAACCGGATGAGTAGCTATTGAAGATGAAGATGAACATCACCGGCATCAAGTACATCATGATTTTCATACCCGGCATTTGTTGCTGACCGGTGTCTTGTTGTTTCATCATGTACCAAGTATTCAAGATGTTGGTTGCGCTGAACAACAAGCAGAACAAGCTCAAGTGGTCGCCCAAGAACGGGATGTTGAAACCAAAGTTGATGACATCGTCGTAAGTAGACAAGTCAGGCGCCCAAAGGAAGCTTTGCTGACGAAGCTCAATTGCGTTCGGCACGAAGAAGAACAACGCCATGAACACCGGCATCTGAATCAACATCGGCAAACAGCCGCCCATCGGACTTACTCCGTATTGGCTGTAAAGTTGCATGGTTTCTTGCTGTTTCTTCAAAGCATCTTCTTGTTTCGGATATTTTTCGTTGATTTTCTGGATATACGGTTTCAATACGCGCATCTTGGCAGATGACATGTACGATTTATAAGTAGCCGGATATACGATTGCTTTTACGATGATGGTCATGAGCAACAGCACGATTCCCATGTTCAAGCCCCAACCAGACAACCAGTCGAACAGGTTGATGGTAAACCAACGGTTGATTTCACGAACAAGCGGCCAACCCAAATAAACCAAATCTTCCAATTCCGGATCTTCGTCTTGGTTGATAACCAAGTCATTGGTTGCCAACAATGTCTTGAAGTGGTTAGGACCTAAATAAAGCTGTAATTGAGTGGCTTGCTTACCGGTCGGATCGAAGAAGGTGGTCATTTCAGCGGTATAGTCTTTCATGTATCCACTGCCTTCTTTCAAAGGAACAGATTCCAATGTTACATTTTCAAAGTTCTGATTGGCAATGAGAACGCTTGAAAAGAATTGGTTCTTGAAAGCAATCCAGTCCATTGCTTCCTTGAATGTTTCTTTTTCTGCACTCATTTCGCTGAGATAGTCCGAACCATCGTCTACCGGTTTGTAAGTAAGAGAAGTGTATCGTTGTTCAAAGCTGAATCCCTTTTCCTGCTGACGAGCTTTCTGGAACCAGTCGATGTTAACGGTCTTCAATGCGGCCGGGAAGAAATTTTGCATGCCGACGGCACGAATGTCGAAGTTTAACAGATAAGCATCTGGAAGCAGACGGTAGGCAAAGTCGATGTATCCTGCACCGGTGGTCTGCAAACGCATAGTTACGGTGCTGTCTGTAACATTGGTGGCTTGGAAATAAAGGTCTTCGGTCAAGATATTTTCGTTCTTTCCTTCAAAGGCGAAATTCATGGCCGATTCTTCTTCGTTGAACAAGGTAATTGGTTGGCCTTCCTGGTTGTTATAGTCCTTCAATGTAGCAGAAACTACACGACCACCCTTGTTGGAGAGGGTTACTTTGACCAAATTGTTTTCCAATGTAGTAAACTGTTCCGTTCCTCGGTTAGCGCCGAAGAACAAAGAAGTTGAATCAAGGGTTAAAGCTTGTGTGCTTTGTGAGGCAGCTTCGGCTTCTAACTTAGCCGCTTCCTGCTGGGCGATTGCCTGAATGGAATCCTGATAATGGCGTGCGCGCTCCATTTCTTCCTGGCTGGGGCGGTTCCAAAGGCTGAAACCTATCAATACGACTCCAATCAGCGTGAATCCCACTAATGTGTTTTTGTCCATTTTTAGTTCTTTACTTTATATTTATAGATGATTAATTTCGATGCGGTTTTTGCAACAAGTCGCAAAATTACAAAATCTTTTTGGGAATACAGGGATAAATGAACGTAAAATTAATTTTTGGGGATAATATATGCCCCTCTTGAACAACTCTTTCTACACATCTTCGCTAACCCCAACATGTCATTCAGAGGAGCAAAGCGACGAAGACGAGTTGTTGAGGACTCTGTCAGAAAAATCTCGGTAGCATAAAGTGGGTGTTTTTAGTGGGTGTTACCGAGATTCTTCACTCCACTACGTTCCGTTCTGAATGACAATGGGGTTTTCTTTAATAGACACATTACGTTAAAACGCACTCAAAAAGATATGTAGAAAGTATAGCTCAAGAGGGGAAATAAAATTTCATCATAGACTAATTCCTGCATTTTGTCGAAAACTTTTAGCACTCTTTTGTAATAAAGAAAAATTAAGTGTATTTTTGCAATCAATAAATGGATAGAAGGAGATTTTTATGAAAAGAAAACTAACTATACTTTTACTTTTAATCGTGTGCTTCTCATCTGCGCAAGCACAGACTTTGGAAACGAACGAAGATAAAAGAACCGTTCTTGAGTTTTTTACCGATACATTGAAAGAGTTAAGTGCTTCGTATTATGCCCATTATCGGGTGTGGGAAGATTTGGATATTCCGGCTCCTAAGGTAAAGATGAATGCAGATTATCATAAATTGTTTATGCCGCCCACTTATTACAATGCTCCGATAGAACAGGCTTTTGAATTGGATTGGAAGCCGGGTAAGAAGTTGACTATGAGTGCGGTGGATTCACTTTATACGGTTTGGACGGATACTGTGCCTCGTTATGATTTGCCTAAGGTGGGCAATTCTGTTGAAACAGACCGTTGGATAAACAAGATTCTGTTGGATGCTTATTTGCAACATCCGAATATGATTACGGGAAACGAAGCTTATTTTGCCGATGTGAAGGTATTGCAAGAAGCCCAGAAGGTAGCAACTCCCCGAAAGGAAGACATCAAATCCTATGTTCAGGTAGGCGACAATAGAGCCGATGCGGATACGGAACTCTTGATTGTCAAGCCGAATTTCTGGAAAAAGACGGCCTATGCTTCATTGCATTTCTCACAATACAGCATTTCGGACAACTGGTATCAAGGAGGGGAAAGTACCAATGCGTTGAACTCTGAACTTCGTTTGACGGCCAATTATGACGACAAGCAGAAGGTGCAATTTGAAAATACGATGGAAATCAAATTGGGCTTCATTACAGCTCCTTCGGATACGGTACATCATTACAAGACCAATGCCGACTTGTTCCGATTGAATAGTAAATTGGGTGTTAAGGCCGCCAAGAATTTGTATTATACTCTCATTGCTCAGTTCAAGACTCAGTTCTTCTCCAACTATAGAACCAACACGAACGATTTGATTTCGACGTTCTTGTCTCCGGCTCAGTTGGACTTGTCTCTCGGTTTGGACTATAAGTTGGATAGACCGAAATATTCGCTTTCTGTGGCTGCCTTGCCGTTGTCTTATACCTTTGTATATATAGCCAACGATGATATTATCAATCCTTCGTCATTCAACGTTGAGCCGGGTAGATCTACGGCAAATATGTACGGTTCGAGAATAACGGCCAACTTGAATTGGACGATTATCCCAAACTTGACTTATCTTTCCAAATTTGAATACTTTACTACCTACGAAAAGGTAATTGCCAACTGGGAAAATACCTTTGAATTCAAGTTCAACCGTTATTTGAGTACAAAGATTTTCTTCCACACTCGCTTTGACGACGGTGTAACTTTAACGGAAGACAACGATTCTTACTTCCAGTTCAAGGAAAACCTCACCTTTGGTCTTACTTACACTTGGTAAAGAATCAAGAGAAATAAAGAAAAGCTCAAGAGTTATTTTAAAAAGCTCTTGAGCTTTTTTGTTTTTTTGTGTATTTTATTCCTTTTTTCATTAGAGGAAAAATCAGATTTTTTGGGAAATGTATTTCTCCCCCTCTTGAGAGGGGGAAGGGGGTGTGTTAGAGAGTGCTTGAGGAATCCGTCCGAAAATGTATCAAACGTGAAAATACATTCATCTGTATGTGTTTTACACACCCCTTAATCCCCTCTCAAGAGGGGAAATCAGCTTCAAAACACCTGTTTTTCCTCTCATTTTAACATAGTTTGTAAAATAATGAACTTAATAAATTGTCAACTTCTAAAAATTGAACTTATGGATGGAAAATGCTTGAAAAATCCTCTTTTTTAAGCAAATCATGGGGCTTTGAACGTAAAAATGGCTTCTTCCTTCCAAAAATCAGGCTGTTTTTAAGGTGTTTTTACGAGAAATAAAGGGATTTTATTACGATTTTAATTTAACTGACTACTTTGGTGAATTTATAAATACTTGATATACAATAAGGTAAAAACCTAATAATGTCAGTAATGTCAGATGTCAGTTATTTTAAAAGCACTTTTTATCATAAATAATATATTTATATATATAATATTAATTAACTTAATATAGTTAACAAAAAGTGTGTTTTCAAAGAAAAACAACTGACATCTGACATTATTGACATCATTCCTCTTGTTCTTCCAAAAGTGTTTGCACAATGCGTTCTGCCGTTCGGCCATCCCAACGTTCGGGGAGTTGGCCTTTCTTCCAACGAC
>JAFTSK010000203.1 GCA_017467385.1 Bacteroidaceae bacterium | reverse complement strand
AGTAGCACAACAAACCGCAAACTATCCACCGGCATGCTTACCTACGCAGAAGGTAACTACCCTGTATTAGGTAATGACGGCAAGGTGTACGATGCCAAATACGAAGGAGCTGGCATGAAGACCGGTATATATGGAGGTGGTGCCCATTTCGGTATCTTCTCGGAAAAACAGCCGGAGATGATTGTCGACGGCAAGACAACTCAGAAACTGATTCTGAACTACCCGTATATCTACGATGCCATTACCACTATCGCCAAGAACGGAAGGCTGGTAAACGCTATGCCTACCTTTGCCAGCGGTGACTACCCGGCAGGAATGCAACGCATTGCACAGGTTGAAGCGGTGGATGTGTCTGGAGCCAATCAGCAAATAATGGATATGCAGGAAGAACTTGCTCAAAGCAGAGAGGTGAACAGGCGGCTGTTGAAAGTTCTTGAAGGAGGTCTTGTTGCTCATGTGGATGGTCTCGAAAACTATAAGCAGCAGAAGAAGAATGAAAGATTCCTGAAACGTAGAGGGATAGACTAAAAACAAACTACCCATAGGCTAAAGAATTATGGGTTTATTTGAGTTATTATTATAAATAAAGCCGGGTTTATAGCCCGGCTTTATTGGTTGTCAAATCTATAAGTGTCTATAGCCTCACGGCCTAGTTTTTATACTCCTTCATAATGTCTTGTGCTAACAAAGAAAAAGCTTTTTTAATCTTCTCGGATTGCTGTGGTCTTGGTTTGCTCCGACCTGCCACATAATGGGCGAGCTGTCTTTGGTTAATTCCCGACAATGCTTGCAAGCCAGCGAACGAAATAACCTTTTGGTAGTAACTAAGCAACGCACAGGCATCCATGTCGTAAACCACCTCATACTCGCCGTTGAATACAGAAGGATATTCGTCTCCTTCTTCTTTTGCGCACTGAATAAAAAGGTCTATGCTTTCCTGTACATAGTCTTTAAACTTCCCGAAGTCCTTACTACCAGTTACAACCCAACCTGGCAACTGTTCGCAAATACAACAGAATCCGGTTGCGGTGTGCGATGTCTGCATAATAACTTTTTCCATATATCGTTTTGTTTTGCTCTTTTAAAAAGCGGCTTTCACCGCTTTGTATCAAATTAAAGTAATCCAAAGGTGCCCCTTTCGGGGCTACCTTTAAAATTTAATTCCAGCCTGACGACCGATGCTTTTCAGTAAGAATCCGTCCACATCATCAGAAGTGTGACCTCTTACTGTTACCTTCCCCGGTTTGGTGGGGTGTTTAAACTGACGGTGGTCAGTGGCTTTCTGCGGGAGTTTTATCCAACCATCCTTTTTCAGGATTCGGAGGATGTCCCTCACTTTTAAATTTTTCATAGAACACTTATTTAATTTGACAACGCAAATATAGTAATAATACTATTATCTACCAAATAATCTATAATAAAAATAGTATAATTACTACACTTTTAACATTTCACCCCTTTAATCATTTGTCCTTCAAATCCTCAAACTAATTTCTAAACTTTGCATTAGAAAACAATCAAAGACTAAGCCTATGGCTCGTAAAGACTATTATAATTCAGAAAGGGAAAAGGTGGTGCGTGCAGCCATCGAGCTCGCCAAGACCAACCTGTCAGACGATATTGTCAGAGTGGGTGTTGACGGCAAGGCTGTACATTGGGATGAATCACTGAACAATCTCATGCAGCGTGGAAAGATAGAAGTGGAAGACGAACTTACCCATCAGGTACGTTACTTCTACCTTAACCCCGCCCAGCTGACCGTATATAATTTCGGAGCCCGTAACACTACTGTAGAAGCAGGGCGTGGTACCGGAAAGACAGACGGGCTGCTTGCACCCTATATGATACGATGCATCCAAAGCATGCCGGGTGGCAGTGGAATCTTTCTCGGGAACTCCATCAAGCAGTTGTTCTCGCGTACGATGCCCGCCGTCATTATGGCCCTCGAACGATACGGATTCAAGGAAGGCATACATTTCACACGTGGGCACGCACCGAAGAAACTTGCCTTCCGCGAACCGTACCAACGCCCCCAACGATGGGATAATGTGCTGCACTTCTATAACGGGTTCGTATGGTATCTTATCAGTACTGCCGTAGTCGGTTCTGCCAACGGTATGTCCGTGTTTGCAGTGGCAGGTGACGAAGCCAAGTTTATCCCGGAGGCCAAGTTCAACGGAGAGATCATCGCCACCCTTCGTGGTGCATCCATCAAGACAGACCACCCGGGATTCGATGATAAGATAAACCCATTCTGCAAATCCACTTTCCTTGTAAGCGATGCACCCCTTACACCCCGACAGGCATGGCTGTACAAACGCAAGAAGCAGGACACAGAAGAAATCAATACACAGATTGCCGATATGCTAGCAGAACTTCAGGTATGTCCGGAGATAGCCGAAAGTCCCAAGTTCATTCGGACCCTCCAGAAACTTCGCTGCCAAAGCTCCGCATACTACCGGTTCTCCACCCTTGAGAATGTGGATATCCTGGGGGAAGACTTCATTACCCGTATGCAGAAGCAGATGCCTCCCGGTGTGTTTGACATTGCTATCCGTAACGTGGAAAACTCTGTCAGCAAGGATGGTTACTACTATACATTGAACGTAGAGGAAATTCACGGATACAGAAACAGCGACGAGAGCCAGCTGGAAGCTGCCGCCAAGAAATTCACCAAGAAGTTCGTGACCAGTACCGTGAGTGGCGGACGAACCGTAAGAGTGGAAACGGAAGGGATTGACTTCTTTGAAGCGCAGAAATCAAAGAACTGCATCTTTGATACGGATATCATCCCCGGTGAACCGTTGCGAATCGCCTTTGACTACAATGCGAGCGTCAATGCAATGGTGGTCGGACAGACTCCTACAAAAGGTGACAACCGACAGCTGAAGATTATCAATTCACTTATCGTGAAGAACGGAAGGAAGCTGGAAGCTTTGTGCGGTGACTTCTGCAAATACTATGCGCCGCACCAGGGAAGCTGTAATGAGGTGCTGTTCTATTATGACAGCACAGCCAAGCAAGGAGGTAGCTATGCATCGGAACATGCGGAAGATACCAAGTTCTACAATATCGTCAAGAAAGCCTTGAACAAGTATGGATGGAAGGTGATATGCGTGGAGATGGGACGACCGATGGCGCATAACCAGAAATTTGAATACCTTAATGGGTGTCTCGCCGGCACACAACGGCCGCTCATCCGTTTCAATATCGACAACAACCAGTTCCTGTTACAGGCTATGGAACTCACGATGGTCAAGCAGACTGCCAAAGGATTCGCCAAGTTCAAGGATGCTGAAAAATTGAAGAGCCTTGACAATGACGAGATGGGAGAAATGCCGTCACAGAGTGGTATAACGGATATTACCGATGCATTCGATACATTGGTTATCGGTGTGAGGTTCCATAATGCTGGACGGTTGAAATATGTAGGAATGCCGGTTGGCGGATAATGATTTGGATTATGAAAAAAGGAAAGAAGAAACTTAGCATCAAACGGGTGGGGGAGATTATGGATGAACTGGATACCCCTCATGGAGAATACGATTTGACGGAATCATTCCAAAAGAATGGAGCGAGCGGACCTCCGGGACCAAGAGCATCACAGGCAATGCTCGATGCTTTTCAGAATGCTTACGAACCGGTAAGCAGTGAACACCTTGCGCAGGAACTGTTTTCTATGGGACGGTTGCGTGAATATTTTCAGGCATGGATCATTCCAAAGATGCCGGACCCGTTACCTGTGTATATTGACGAACTGGCCTATATGGGCTTTCCTATGCGGACTTCCTTTGACGGGACGCCATGTGTTATGGTTCGTTATCGGGGTGCTGTTGAAGTTCGTCCGGAGGAAGTGGTTGCAACCGAGGTCAGTCCGGAAGAACTGCATCCTGCTGAAATTGCCGTGTACACCGACGACTGGAGCGACGACATGAGTGACATCAAGAATCCTTTCGAGGATGATACAGAGGAAGAGTCCTGAAAACATCCAATAATTCGTCTGCCTTCCGAAACTTCAGACGAAGCTCGTTGGCATACAAGTCACCTCCCGCCATGCGTGCAAGGATGATTTCCTGGAACTCACGACGGGAGATGATTTCTTTTTGTGGTTCTTTGTCAGGCATCTTCGTGTTCGATTTTTTCAAACCTCCATTTGTATCCTCCGGCAGTCTTTCTCTTGTTGTTGGCCACCTCGCTTATACAGGACTGATTGACCTTCAGAGCAATGGATGCTTCAGTGATGGAGTCAAATGCATGCTCGTTGCCGCTACTGTCGATAGCTACAATTCGCCTTCCGAGTGGCTTCTTGGAAAGCCGGCTGTTCCTTTCCTTCTTTTTCTTGACGCTGTCTTCCAGTGCGTCCTGGCTCTCCTTGGCTTTTCTGCTTATCTTCTGTTTAGAAATCATTTCCTTGGCAATCTGTTCCGTTATCCGCTTTTGGATGTCGAAGATGGGAATCCAGACAATTCCATCCAAGGTCTGGCATCTGATGAGATTACCCATGCATCCGAGTATCTTGACCGGTTTGTTGGTGTCATCCAGGTACCATTGGCCGATGTGTGATTCTGTTATTTTTCCTATATTCATGGTGATTGCTATTTTGTTCCTGTTGAATTGAATCCACCTTTTCCGCGTTCGGTTTCATCCAATTGGTCCACTTGTTCAAAAAGTACTGATTCGTATTTCTGGAAACACATCTGTGCAAAACGGGTGCCCTTGGTCAGCAGGAAAGGCATGCTTTCGTGGCTGATGACCAATACTCCGCACACACCACGATAATCCATGTCTATCAATCCCCATTGTACATCGGCGTTCATGCGCTCGGGTTCGCCAATGGGTTCGTATTCCGTCCATCCGGATGAAGAAGGATAGCCCGTTGTACCGGATTGAATGTTTGCTCTCCAACCGCGGTACCCTTCAAACCCTTTCAATGTAAATCCGCTACGGGAGTTCGGTGTTGCGCCGACACCTTCAGGCAATGCCATGCGGAAGTTGAGAGGCACTACATTGCGGCCGGGGTTGATGAGTGTGTTGCAAGGGGCAAACAGGTCGTAGCCGGCTGAACCGTCTGTCGCTTTCTTGGGCATGATACCTCCTTCCTCCAATGTTATCTTCACAGGAATTCTCTTGCAAAGATAAGCTATCTCTTGTGGAGCCAAGTTGGGTTCCTTCGGTTTTTCCGGTGAAGCGGATTCCGTTTCTTCGGATTGTCTTCCTTCCGGCCCTTCAAGCAGAATCTTGATGGTTATGGCAGCTACTGCCAATCCAAGGAGTTTCTCCGGATCTTGAACCCAAATGGAGTTGGATGCAAGATTCTGCCTTTCTACTTCAAACAGATTGGATAACTTGTTGAGTAAGTCGCGGGGGTTTTTATTGTACCATCCTTCTCTAATCTTTTCGTCATCGCGAAGGATGACTTTGATACTGTTTTCAAAAGTGGGGTTGGTAATACCCTTGTACTTTTGTAGTTCTACGGATGTCATGATGGCATAGTTGGCGAGGTCTATCAAGGTGTCTTCCACGCTTTCTGACAGAATTTGCCGGCTGTTCGGATGGGTGATAAGTTGGTGTGCCCTGTTGATCTTTGCGTCCATGTACACCAGTCCTACTGTGACCCCGAACTTTTTCCATGCCCGCTCGAAGCTGTTGCCATAGTCAGCATTCTTTTTCTTGTAGAGTTCCAACATCTGGTTGGTAATCTCCTGGAATCTTTTTTCTCTGTTCATAATTGAATGATGTCGCCTACGGGTTGCCAGTCAGGCACGTAGGTCTGGTTAATTTGTTCTTCCATTGTTATTTTGAATTGATTGTTCGTTCTAAAAAATACGACCACCTGCCTTCACAGGTGGGTGGTCATCAAATTGTGGTTAAATATTAAGAAATCCTATTCGGAAATGCACTGCAAATCTACATAGAATATACATTCCGTGCAAATATTTCATGGATTTTAATTTAATGTTATTTCTTCCATTATGCGGTAAACATATCCACGGATAGTGCTGTAGGCTATTTCTCCATCTTTCAAATAGCAAATTCCTGTCTTGTTTTCCTTGAAGATGTTCAGAAGAGTTTGCATGATGTGTTTCTCGGAGTACTCCCGTTTGAGTGTGACTATCCATTCTTTTCCTATACTCCTTTCCACTTCCTCCTGCAGCTGGTGGACCGGTCTGAAATCCATATAGGTGACTAGGATGGCTTTGGAGTTTCTGTTGTAGCAGAAGAAAACTTCCTTCAGCTGTTTCTTGAAAATCAAATCCAATGCCTGACGGATTCTCTTTTCTTCCTGTATTCGTTCTTTTGTTTTCATTGTCTTTGTTTTT